>PLDO01000010.1 GCA_003136215.1 Bryobacterales bacterium | reverse complement strand
ATGAAGAACACATTGGCCGGACCTTCGGCTGAAGGACGACGCATGTAATAGGGGTACCAGGCCTTGCCGAAGGGGACGTACAGGTGTACGCGGTAGCCCTCCCCCGCAGGCGCCGCTGCGTTGGGAAGGTTTGCGGACAACGTGCCGGGTTGCGCCTTTCCCTTGCGCTCGATTAGGCTTTGTAAGATGGCGGACAACGAGACCAAGCCAACCAAAATTAGTGTCTCGGCGTTTATCGATGCGCTCACGGACGACACCAGACGCGCGGNNAAATGTGGGGGCCGTCGATCATCGGCTTCGGCAGCTATCACTACACCTACGAGAGCGGGCGCGAGGGCGATATGCCGCTTGCCGGTTTTTCGCCGCGAAAGGCCGCAACCGTTGTCTATGGCATGACGGGGTTTAGTGAATCTGAGGCGTTGCTGGTTAAGCTCGGCAAGCACACCACAGGCGGGGGCTGCCTCTACATCAAGAAGCTCACCGATGTGGATGAAAAGGTGTTGGAGACGTTGGTCTTAACATCCGTCGCAGCCAAGCGAGCCCGGCACCCGAGCTAAGAAACGCCGGGAGGCGCGCTCGGGCGGAAGAGCCTTTCGGTGCGGGCATCCATACCGGCCGGGTTGGACTCGTTGCGAGAGACCGGTTCTGGTTGGTTCCTCAGCCTTAGTTGCATATCTTGCCGCTGGCATCCGGTATGTAACCGCCAGATGGCGCGTCAACCGCTCCTAATTCAGTTGCCGAGTATCGCGTATTCCAGCCGAGGTCGTTCTCAATCGCGCTAGAATGGCGCCAATGAACGTTGGCCTGGCACCAGCAACATCCAACTCAACGCAGCCCAGGCGCGCTCATTGCGCGCCGGACAGCGTAACCTTCAAGGTGATGCTGGATGGCCCGAGATTGCGTTCCGCGGTGTTTTCGAGCATGCCTTGCCTGGTCTGCTGCAACTGGCCCAGATCCGCAACTTGCGCTTCGGAAAGCGTGAAGCTCGCCAGTCCGGCACTTTTTTCCCGCGCGGTGAAACCGTGCGTCCACAGGGGACTACTCAGGTATTCACAACCGCTTGACCTGACGGTCCTGGTCGTGTACTCAAAGATAGCGCCATCCAGAGTGCGCGTCAGTGTTGCGCTGAGCACTTCCCCGCCGTGGACGCGTTGGGAGTCCTTCACGTAGGTCCTCCAAGTCTCGGTTTCCTCCAGCTTGCCGTCAGCCCAGCTTTGAAACCGGCCGTCGCGAGTGAGCAGGTGGCGCGCTGTGCAGGGCGGGAACTTCGACACCGTCGCAGTCCCGGATGCGTCCTCCTCCAGCGCGTACAGGTTCAGCGTCTCGCCGGACTTGAGCCCCACGAGGCCACCCCTCAGCCGGTAGAGGTCCTCGGAGTTGAGCGCTTCCTTGTCGAACGATTGGGAACCATCCGGGCCGAACGACAAGGCAAACGTTGTTTTCCCCCGCATGGCGTACTTCAACTCGCCACCCCCGAGGCTCTCTTCGAACGTGAGCGTGAGGATCGGCCGGAACCGGTAGGGCTCCACCTTGATCGGACGGGTGTTCACGATGACATCGGGGCGTCCAGTTGGTTTGCGATACCGGTGCCAGGCCTCCAATTGCGCCGCCCCGGGCTCCTGCGCCTGAATGGAGACTCTGGCTTGCCCGGAGGCGTCAGTGACGACGGTGGATGACTTCAGCCGGAGTCCGGTAGTGCCTGACACGCGGCCCTCGGGCCAACTGGCCTGCAGAAAGCCGATTTCCCGGCTGGCCAGCGGAAACCCGTCGCAGTCGGTCATCTTCAGGGTCGCTTGCGTGCGTTCCCCGTCGAGCATTGTGGTCTTCACATCGGTGGCAATTTTGACCAGGGGGTTTGCGCGCGCCACGTCCTTGTTCGACGCCCGCTTCTGGATCTCGAACGCCGTGATAGCGGCCGAGACCGGACGCAATTGATCCGCCAGCGAATTGACGACCGCCCTCATCTGTACCAGTTCGCCGGTAGTCCGGACGGTGGCTGTCTTGACCACGTCGCGGCTGTAGCCGGCCTCGATTCGCGCGGTGATCGTATAGGCGTTGCCGGAGCCGGTGATCTCGCCCGTCAGCAGGTAGTCGATTGATTTGATGGCCCCGGCGGGGCAGTGTTGAGATTGCCTGGTCCGGACTTGAGCGTCCCACCCCCACTCTGTTGGGCCACCCAAATGGCAGAGTCTTCCAACTTTGAGGCGCACGCGATGCCCCCTCGCGAATCCGGGAAGAGAAGGGCAATTGGCCATAAAAGAGATTCCGCCAGCGCAACATCGCGTTGGCGTCCCCCGCCGGGGCCGGAACCTGGTTCGCAAGGTCGAAGACCACGATGGTGCCTAATTTGCAGGCGCAGGGGTTCTGCTGTGCGAATACGCCCGGCAGAATCAGCGCCGAGAGAATTGCCACCATCAGCTTGGGTGTGGTGGGGCGTGTAGTTTGCATGCGAATCGACCTCCAGTCGACCAACACGAACGGCAGCGGATGCGGAATGAACTGGTAGCGACCTCCGGCCCCGGCCCTCCCCTTGCCCGGAGTCATCAGTTTGTCCGGGCACAAATGGCGCCATCATATGCGCAAAGAGTTACGCAACCACGCTGCTACAAAATCGAGCTATAACAGACGCGGCCCTGACTCTTGGACATGATGATGGAGGGTTCCGCATCTGTTTTTCGTATTGTAGACCAACACCCACCCTACTCCCCAGCGCCGGGCGGAACTCGGTATCCGCGGGAATCGGGCGCATCCGGCAATTCGTGACCACGCAACTTGAGGACATCCGGCAACTCCGCAAAGGCGACGTCCGAAACGTATGAAGGCCGAGCTGCAAAAGGGCCTCACTGCTATTCAGTTGATGCCACAAGGCGAAGGGAAGATGGGGGTCCCAAGTGGCTGAAGGAGATTGGGACTTGTTGGGCGGGCATGGGGAGAAAGCGAGTGCCCCGCCAACACCGAGCCAAGTTCTTCCGCCAACAAGATGAATTTTGCCTCAGCACTTGCCGCCGCCAAACACGTCATGAAGTGTGCGACATCACTGGCTTCTGTCGTACCTTCCATTGCGTCTCGATAGTCTGCGAATGATCGCCACACTTGATCTGGCAGTTCTCCGGTTGTCTTTGTTAAGTCTCCGGTTCCAAAGGTGCCCTCACTGATTGTCGGGGCAATTTCGGTCACATCTTCCAAGGGCGTGACACCGCAACTGGCATAGCACACCGAGATGACAGTCGTACACAACGGAGAACTAATACCTCCTCCCAACGCCTCGCTCATTACTTCCCCTCCTCCTGAGTCGAGTTAATCACTCGGCCTGCTGTTAGTCTAGCCGACCCTCCCTGCGTTCCTCCCGCCACTTACGAATCCCTTACAAGACCGTGCCTAAGTTAACAGTACCCGCTTTCAATTCTCCATCGTTCTGACCGTCGCCGGAAAGGAGACGGGGAGTCAGCGGGCCAATCACCACCATCTTCGCGCCCGGTATCCGAATATCTGGCGAGGAGTTTCAAAAAGATCGGCGTATAGGGGCTAGAAATTTTGCGCCGATATTTTTCAGAAATGAGAGGCAAGACCTTTTTCAGATTTTGGTGGGTGGGGTGGATTTTGCATTCTCGTAGTCCAGAATGGCGGGGATTAAATACCACACCATGAGGACTCCGATCCGAAAATCACTGTGCTTTTGCCTTGTCGAATTTTGGTGCTCGTCGCCGCCGCCCGTCTCCCTAGCACTCTGTCGGAGTTGTTCTCGGAGTGTCAGCCACCAGCTTCCGCACGGTTTCCAGAAGCGCACTCGGCTGAAACGGCTTGCGGAGGAATCTGAACTCTGGCACTGGTTTTCCACACCCGGAAACTAGAATGATGGGCACCGAAGGAAAAGCCGCACTCACAGCCCTGGCAAATGTCACTCCGTTGCCATTGGGCATTTCGATGTCGCTGACGATCAGGGCAACCTCGGCTCCAAGTTCCTGGACAATCCGAAGGCCGTGGGCACCATCTCCAGCTTCGACGGTCTCAAAATGCTCCCGCCGCAGGATGGCCGAGATGTACTTCCGAACTGAAGGCTCATCATCGACAACAATCGAGACGCGTCCCATACTGCCTTTGACGATACATTTCCGGTCGGCGGTTCCAAAGAATTGACGGAATGCATTCACTCAAGAGGGCCAGTGCCGATCTTCCCTGTAACCAAATTGTCACAAATCGGGTTCCCCCGCCGTTCGTATCGCCCAGGCCATTCCCGTTCTTCCCATTCCCGCTCTTCCGGGCTTGTCCTGTCCGTCAAGTGGAGTTAGAATTCCGATTTATGACGGTAGCAGATTTTACGAGCCGTTCATCTGCTATTGACCGGGCGGCTTCGCAGCAGGGAATCAACCTTGCAGACCCTTCAAACACCTTTACGCTGTGGATCGAGAACCCCAGAGGAAGCGGGGAGTACTGCCTACACGGAAAGGCAGCTAGTCTTGTTGAGGCAATGGGGTTGGCCCAGGCAAAGGAAGCGATAATTTGCAGAACCGACATTGGGCGGGTTCAGCTTATCGTCCGCAAGGATCAGCAGTGGCTCTACAGCTAGGCCGAAGTGGATGAACTGTGTGATTCTACTCCGCATCCCCGTCCGTCGCCGCCGTCGCTGTCCATGAAATCCTGGTGGTGCCGACTATTTGTTTCACTCCTGTACATCTCTGATTGCTCACCCGCCTTGACTCGCTCCACCAAATAGCAGTTGCCCACCTTGCCCTTGTTGGCGAGATCGGGTGCGCCCAAGCCCTTGGCAGTCCATCCGCGCAGATACAGAAGGTCGTTTTCAGTAAAGTACGTGTCCATCCTGTTCGCCTACGACGCCAAACCGGGGCCGTGCAGGGTGACCCAAAGTAAAGTGTAGATCCTAAACTCCGAAATCGGCAAAGGATCCTGTGAGGGTGTAGAACATTCCCCACATACGCGGGTATGGGGAGGGGCATGGCCGCGTGATTCACCCCTCCGAAACGGGTCTTGCGTGCGGTGTTTGCTGCCGCCTGGTAGTCTCTAGCCGTGATGATGTGATCCGCCGACGCCTTCTTCGACGCCATCTGGTTCCCGCTCCTGTGCCCTGATCTCTTCCGCCGCCCCGCGCATCCGCACCAACCGCTAGAGACGCACGGCTCTAGCAATGCCCCGGAGAGCGTATAATCTGACCGATGGATTCGATTCTTCCGAAGCTGCAACCCGTGTGGTCAAAGAATCAAGCGACTCTTGTGTAGAACTTAACCTGAATTCCGAAGTTAGAGCTCCTTTCGCGTCAGCGTGACATCCTTTTGGGGCGCTCTCGACGGTCAGATCTGAAGCACCGGATCCAACTTCGGCGAAGTTGGAAATTCACAGGCCAGGATCTTTTCCAGCAAAGGGATCCGCGTTTTCAATCCGCCCCAACTTGCGGACAGATGGATAACCACGCGACGGCCGGCACGACCGAGGATCGCGCCGCAGGTGAGAACTTGCGTACGAATCGTGGCCGGCTCCCGATAACCTGGCAATCCGGCCGCTCGTTGGAACTCGGCCAGAAGATTGAACAGCAGCAGCACGGAACGAAATGCGGCTTCCGTGGCGAAGAACTGTTTCATGCAGAAGCCGTGGGCGCCCAAATCGTGCTTCAACTCGGCAATGCGGTTTTCCATGTCGGCACGCCGATTGTAGTCGCGCCAGATCTCCGCCGGCTCGTCGCTACAACTGGTGACGAAGATGCGGAATGTATAGCCGGGCACGTCGATCAGTTTGCGTCCCACGCTGGCGCGAGCTTCGCGGATTTCTTCGCGAATCACCACGAAGCGCCGTTCCACATTCCAGCCGAACAACTTCAGACGGAACTCGCCGACGCAATAGTGCTGGTCCAACACGGTCCACGTTTCCACTCGCTGCGCTGCGCGCTTCACCCACTTGGTCATCTTGGCGACTACAATGTAGGGCAGGTCGTGCTGTTCCAAATAGTCCAGCAATTGGCCGTCGAAGAAGCCAGAATCAGCTCTCAGCAGGCGGATCTTCTGGCGCTGTCCCCACAGTGCAAGAGCTTCTTTGAGAAATTCCTCCGCCCCACGTGCGGTTCCGCAGTTGCCGCTGCGGAGCCAGCCGTGGAGGAGGAAGTGCGCTTCCCCCAGCACCGCCAGTAGCGGATGATGACTGGGCCGCCCGTGCCGGCGCGGGTTGTGCCCTTTCAGCGATCCTTCCTGCTTGCCGTAACGCTCAAACACGGTAGAGTCCATGTCCAAGGTGTAGCCCTCAGGACGCAGCGGCAGCCGTTGCATCTGCCACTCGGTCATCGGCTCGAAGAAGCGCTGGACCTCGCCCATGCCAAACTTCCGGAACAGATTGCAGATCGTGTCATCCGTAGGGAAACGCTTCATGCCCAGCAGCGCATGCAGCGCCTGGTCACCACGCAGCAGACCGGCGTGAGCAAAGCGCTTGGCGCCTACCAGCACGGTCATCAGGAATGCCATCCACGTGGTCGTTGGTTCAATGTGATTCGGTGAATTCCACTTGACGGGCAGATGACGGCGAACCTGCTCCACCAGACCAATCTTCTGCAGATACGTGATGAAAACCGCGACCCCGCCGAAGGGGGTCACCGCTCGTTGGGTCTCACGCAGGATCACCCGCTCGCCAGAGAGCAGAGCAGTGATTTCCCGCGGAACCGGTTTGTCCGAGGTGTTTGCTTCCACTCCCCTTTATCGCAAGCATTTACGCGCCAAGTACACTTCAGCTTCGGAATTCAGGCTTAAGCAAGCCGCCGAGTCGGTCGCGACAGCGAACGGTCCTGCTCTTGGGATTTAGCGGTACGTCTGGAGAAGGGAAGAGGAGAAGGTTGCCCTTGCCCTGGTGGTTCCGTTCAGAATGATGATGTTCGATGTATTCGTTCAACCCCCTGCTTAGCGAAGCTTCTCCGAACAGAATGAGTTTGGACAGGCATTCTTGCCGGAGGGAACCCACCCAGCGTTCGGAGAAGGCGTTCAGATTCGGACTCCGCGGTGGGAGGGCCAATGGCCGTATTCCGCTTGACCGGAGGACATCCAGAAACGCAGCGCAGAATTTTGTGTCCCGATCATGAAGAAGGTACCGCTGGCCACGGAGGAATCCGGAAGCCTCGTCGGTGGCGTTGCGAGCCATCTGAATCATCCATTCGGCGGTGGGATGTCTGGTCAAGCCGGCAAGACTGACGCGGCGAGATTCCAGATGAATGAAGAACAGGACGTAGTAGGTGGCGAGACCTCGCCAGGTCAGCACTTCCACGGTGAAGAAGTCGGTACCTGCCAGGACGGCCACGTGGCGGGCGATGAAATCCTTCCAGGTGGTATTCTGGCTCCGCTTGGGTGCCGGCTGGATTCCGTATCGGCGCAGGATGTTGCCCACCGTCTGATCGGAAACGATGTGGCCGAGATTGGCCAGCGCTCCGACGATGCGGTCGTATCCCCAACCTGAGTTCTCTCTGGCGAAGCGCACAATGAGCGCTTCCAGCTCGAGCGCGATGTGGGGGCGGCCCGGCGAAGAACGTAATTTGGAGCCGTCAAATTTGCGGGCAATGAGCCGCCGGTACCAGGCGAGGATGGTGTCGGGTTTGGCGACACAGGCGACCTGCTGAAGAGCAGCCCGGCCGAGCCGCTTGCCGATTTCAGCGAGGGTCGATCGCTCTGGATCTGAAACGCGTACACGGGCGGGAAGGTGGGCTCGGAGAATCCGATTCTCGGCCGTCAGGTATTCATTCTGGAGCAGGAGCTTCTGATTGACCATCCCGGTGATGTAGGCCAACAGCCGAGCCCATTTGTTCTCTGGCATGAGGAACATCCATCATAAACTCACTTCGCTCAGGTGAATATTTTGACCACACGGGATCTCCGCCGATTCCTACGAAGGTGCAGGGCGCTTGAATTGCCAAGTACGCTGTTACCTGACTTTGTTTGAGCATAGCGGCAAAGACGACCTCGAACGGTAACGATGCTTAAAGGCCGAGATCGATGGATTTGAAGATCACTGGTTCATCTGCCCGAAATGCCGGGAACGGCTTGGACGAAACGGTGTCGTACGTGCGGGCGATCCGGGCTGCGGCTGCGAAGATTTAGGTGACATCAACCCAGCCTTCTGCGACTTCAGAAAAAATACCCCGGTTTGAAATGCACCGCTCTCTCTGCTTCGATATTCAGGAAGCCGGAAAGTCTACTCGGATATCGCGTTCAGCGCCGGAACGTCGCAAATGGTCACGCCTTCGCGGCGAGGTTTTACTATCCCGCGCTCTTCCCAAGCGGAGAGCAGGCGGCTGACGGTAAACAACGTCGTGCCGGTCATCTGCGCCAGCTCTTCGCGCGACAGGCTGATTTCGATGCCTTCCTCGACCCGCCGGCCTATCTTGTCCAGCAGTCTCACGAGCTGACGGGCGACGCGCGGCGCCACTCTCTCGGTTGCCACCTCGCGAAATCGCTCTTCGAGTTCCAACAGCTCCCCACCGACAATTCGAGCCATGTTCTGGTGCAGGACCGGGAAGCGCTCCGCCAGAGCTTTGAAGACCGGTGGCTCCCAGACCAGAGCCCGGCACACACGAAACGATTGCGCCGTGGTACAGTGCCTGCCGGTTGAAAACAGGCCCATCGCACCTAGCACGTCGCCGGATCCGCTGAACCTGAGGATCACTTCCGAGCCACTGAGCCCAAGCTTGTTGATTTTGGCGAAGCCCGAGGTGAGCAGGTAGACCTGCTGTACCGGGTCGCCCTCGATGAAGAGCATCTCACCGCGCTCGAACTCCCTGACACGCGCAGCGGCGGAGATCCTCGAATAGTCCGCCGGCAGAATGCCGGCGAAGAGTGGAGGAGGCTGCCCAACGATCCCACCGGAGTTGTCCCCATTTTTGCGGTGGACCAGACTCGGAAGAACGGCGCCGTTGGACCGGCTCCAGAAGGGCTCCCCGTGCTGATACAGATTGCTTCCCAATGCCGACATAACTCCCCTCCGGCGGCTCGCTGTCCGCTTGCATCGCATTGCCGATCCGGCAACGGGTCTCTATCATCTATGTGGTCGGGACGTTCAGCACCGCCCACAGCGCGCACGTGGTAAGAATGCGATTGCTTGCGACGAGGGAAGAAATCGAATTGCTAGCAGAAGCTCGGCACCTCACCACTCCTGAGTGTGGTTCAGAGTAACTTGCAAAACGAACTCCTGTCAACGCTTATTGCACAAATTCACAGGCTGCTGAGTTTCGCTACGTACCAGTACTGTCCTAAGTACCGCCGGAAGGACGTTAAGCGCCGATACGCTGCTTCAATTTCGGCCGCCTGGTCGCGCGACGCTTGCAGTTCGGTGGCGTTGGCATCCCTGAAGCGCACCAGCAGCTTCCCGCCGAACCACGCGTCGATCTCGCGCACCCAAACGAATTGCCGCGGATCCAGCTTCGCTTCCAGTTCCGCCACGGTGTGGTCCACCACGTAGTGCTTGTCGTCCACGGCGGCATAGATCAGTTTGTCGCGCGCGAAGCAGTGCGTGATGCGCGCCACTTCGAGTAGCAGTATGCGCTCGCCCAGGCGCGACGCGATGCGTTCGGATACGCCGATCCGCCAGGCTGGCGCAGAGCGCCGGCCAGTTGGGCTAGCTTCTTCCATTCAGGTGGAGTTTCCAGCGCTCGATTTTGTCCAGGGCGCGCCGTAAGCGCCACGCGGGGAACAACTGGAACAAGCCCGAAGGCTTTCTTGTGTCGAGGGTTGCGTGTTGGCGGTTCCACCTGTTCCGCCGGCCACACAGCCGAACAGCCTGATGGATGGCGGCGACCGCGCGCCAACGGCACTCACCAGAAACCGGATGCCTGCCGGAACGCCGTCCGCCGGAAAATCACGGCCTGCCATCCAACTCGGCTTCCCATCTGCGAGACTGTATCGTGCGACCTGACATTATCGTCGAGAAAGCTTTTGGCACCCGCCTGTTCAGCGCCGAAACGGAGCAGGGGCGCCGATGGCTGTCGGAGCGCGCTGTGGCGGGCAGGTGCGAATGTCTAGGAAAGTTCGTGTCCGTGGATGATGAGCTTGGCGCGCGTGGAATATGGTAGGAGTTAGCAAGAGTCAAAAGCAGCTCTTGAAATTGTCCTCTACGGCTGCCCTAAGCTCATGCACCTGAAATGGCTTTTGAATGAATTTCCACCCGCCCTGGAGGACAATTTCCGAATGCGAGTAACCGGATAAAAGGATTACTCGTAGACTGGGCCTTTTGGCTTTCAGCTTTTCCGCCAATTCCGGTCCATCCATCGCCGGCATGGTTACGTCGGATACAAGCAGGTCGATCGGGCCTTTGTGTTCTTCGGCAATCTCCATCGCCTCCCGGCCATTGCACGCCAAGAGCACGCGATAGCCCCACGAATGCAGTAGCACATGCACCAGATCGCGAACCAGTGGCTCGTCATCGGCCAGCAGGACTTGTTTGGAGCCAGGTTGCGCGACGCCGGCCGCCACTAGCCGGGGCCTCACCTCGTGAATACGGACATCCCAGTCCATCGCCGTGGGGAACTCCGGCGTTTTAGTCGATCCAATCGCCTCGACCTGGTGCATGTGAAATAGTCTCCTGAACACATTCTGGGCCTCCTCACTGCTGGACCCGTCAGTTGCGAGGTCCGACAGGTGAGGAGGCGGGAAAGGGGTTCCGACCGAAATCTGTGACCCTGTGAAATTACCGATCGCTCTTACCGGACGCGGACGCGGGCTGGGTAATCGCATTCATCTGAAGAGTGACCGCGGTTTGCGAAAACAGTCTGCCGTTGACCGATGCCCCGGTGTTCACGGCGATCACGGTCTTTGCCAGGATGATGCCCTCGAAGTGCGCGGTGGTTCCAATCGTTACCGCACCACCGGCCTGCCAGAAGATGTTTTTGGCTAGTGCGCCGCCGGCCAGAATCACGTGCATCCCGTTGGCTTCGGTGAGCTTTCCCGCGATCTGGAGGATCCAGACATCGTTCGGGCCACCCGAGAACGTGACGTTCTTGGAAATCGAAACGCCGGTACCCCATTTATAGAGGCCGGGAGCGAGGGTGAGCCCGCCAATTTGACCGGCGCCCAGTTCCGTGAAATCGGGTGACGTTCGTCCGGCAGCGTCGGTGTACGCAAACTCCATATCGCCTATAGCCGCGGTCAGGTGGGTGGCGTCAGTCACTTTGCAGGGCAGAGGGCCTGCTGCGTCGACGGTGTACACCGTCCCCGTCACTTCCGCGCACGTGAGAAGGAGGGCCGCACCGGTGATGGGGCTGACCCCAACATCGCCCTTAACGGCGGACGGATGAACGTCGGTGATTCCGGTCTTGGTCAGAATTACGAAAGTACCGGCCTTGCCAAGGTTCACCGGCTGCGAGCTTGCGAACCCGATTCCACATACTACCAGCAGTGCTGCCGTCGAGAACATCATACGTTTGATCATTTGTGCTTACCCCGTTTCCTTTTCCCTTTTTGAGATTGTGTAAGACTATCTACAGTTAGAGATTAAATCCAGACGCAAATCGTGTCGGTCAGCCCAGCCTGATTCTTGCGTAGGCCGCCGCCTGAAAAAGTTGTAGGGATTGGTTGTAGTTGTTTGTCTTACAGCGAGGCTTAAATCACCAGGCCGTTTCGGATGGCGTACTGGACGATTGCCGCGCTGTTTTTGACGCGGAGCTTGAGCAGGACCCGAGAGCGATAAGTACTGATCGTTTTTGGGCTGAGCGACAGCTCTTCGCCGATTTCCGTAACGGTTCTTCCCGAGGCGATTCGGGACATGACTTCGTACTCGCGGTCGGAGAGCGTCTCGTGCGGCGTGCAGGAGAGATCCTTGGTTACGCCCATGGCCAGCGTTTCGGCCAGCGCGGAACTGACGTATCGCCCCCCGGCCAGGATCTTGCGGACGGCTTTGGCCAACTCCTCGGGAGCGCATTCCTTCGTCATGTAGCCTCCCGCGCCCGCTTTCAGGGCACGAACGGCGAATTGGTCTTCCGGGTGAGCGCTTAGCACCAAAACCGGGAGCCTGGGCCATTCGGCCCTCAGTTCCTTGAGGAGATCCAAGCCGCTCTTTCCCGGCAGGGCGATGTCGAGCAGCGCCACGTCCCACTCTTTTTTCCGAAGCTGTTCCAGCGCCTGCCGGGCATCGGGGGCTTCTCCAAATGCGGCACCGGGGAACTCGTCGGACAGTAGCTCCCGCAATCCACGCCTCACAATGGCGTGGTCATCGACGATGAGGATTCGAATCATGCTGGTATCTTGGGGATCTCGGCGGGGATAGCGCCGGACTCCTCCCGCGATGGAAGCGGGATCCAGGCGGTGACGGTGGTCCCTTTTCCGGCGGCACTGGAGATATTCACCTGGCCCCCCAGAATGGCGGCGCGTTCCCGCATTCCCAGCAGGCCAAGGGAATTGGAAAGCGCAGGGTCCGCCTGATCGAAGCCCCGGCCGTTATCGTGGATCAGCAGCACCAGCCGGTCGGGCTGCTTCTGCAGGACCACCTCGACCCGCGTGGCTTTGGCATGGCGCGCCACATTGGTCAGAGTCTCCTGGAAAATACGGAACATGGCGGTGGAAGCGTTCGAGGTAACCACTTCCCGGATGAGCAGCCGGACCTTGCACGGAACGCCCGATCGGGCCTGGAATTCCTGGACCTGCCATTCTACGGCGGCCGCCAAACCCAGATCCAGGACAGCTGGCCTCAACTCTGTCGAGATTCTGCGAATGGACTGGATGATGCTGTCGGCCAATTGCACCGTGGAGCGGATCCTCTTGAGCATCTGGCCGTTTCCGCGCGCCAGCCGCCCCGCCAGCCAGGCGAGATCCATTTTCACCGCGGTCAACGACTGGCCCAGTTCATCGTGCACTTCGCGCGAGATCCTGGCCCGCTCCTCCTCTCGAACGGACAGCAGGTGCGCCGCAAGATTGCGGAACTGCTCGCCGGAAGCGCGCAGTGCCCGCTCTGCGCGCTTCATCTCGGACAGGTCGGAAGCGATCAGGCAGACAGCCCGCGCGCTGTCCAGGCGGAGAGGATTCAAGGAGAGATGGACGGGCAAAGGCGCGCCTTTTCGCGACTGCAAACGGATCTCGCCCCGGCATCGCCTTTGGGCCGCGCGCCGGAGTAAGGCATCCAACTCGGGATGATCCTCGGGCCAAACCAAGTCCAGCATGGAAGAACCGATCACGCTCTGGAGTCCGCGTCCCAGGAACCGGGCAAAACGGCCGTTGCAGTGCAAGACGGTGTGGTCGCTGCTGAGAACCGCGGCGCCTTCATTCATCCTCTCTACGAAAACACGGTAGGTATGATCGGCGCCTTGGAGGGTGAAAACCTTCTCTCCGCCCTGGCCTTTCACCACGATGGCATCCACTTCGCCGGAACGAACGGCACGGAGGGTTTCCTCGGCTTCGGTAAGGCGTGCGACCAATTCCCGGCGCGAAAGGGAAGGCAGGTCTTGCGGGGAGCGTGTTTTGGTTTTGTCAGCCAAGCTTGCTGCCTTCCTCCGGCGATGACTCCCGCATTCCCAGGTCCAGTCCGACGAGCACCTTGTTTTGGTTCGACAGGTCCCCAATGAGCCTTCGCAGCGGGGGCGGGAACCGTTTGATGAGCGTGGGCACCGCCACAATCTGCTCCTCCCTGGCCAGATTCGGCTGCTGGTAAATGTCGATGACTTCCAGCTCATACCGATTCTTCAAGTGCTGCTCACAAATCCGCTTGACATTCTCTACAGCCAGCGCCGATTTCGACGTGGATCCGCTTACGTACAAACGCAAGATGTACTGCGGCTGGCGAGAATTGGAGCCGGGCTTCTCCAATTCCCCGTCCAATCCGGGTTTCCGCTTTCCTGCCGGGCTGCTCTTCTTCGGGGGGCTTTTCATGTAGGCATTCCCGGGTGGGGTCAGTCGGCCTTTCGCAGATCCAGCCCCACCAACAGGCGCACGCTGTTGGACAGGTCTCCGATGATTGTGCGGAGCGGCAGCGGAAGCCTTCTGACCAGGGTCGGAACTGCTACGATCTGGTCGCCGCGCGCCAGTTGCGGATGCTTCCTCAGGTCGATCAATTCGATCCGATAGCGGCCCTTCAAGTGTTCTTCACACAGCACCTTGAGGTTGGCAAGGGCGCGAACGGACGTGGGGCTCTGGCCCGCCACGTAGAGCCGCAGATTCCAAATTACCGGTTTCTCGGGACCCGGTTTGCGGGGCTGCGCCGGAGTTTTTGTCTTGGTTGTCGGCATTCAGCGCACCGGCGCGACTTTCGCGCGTCCCTCCTTCTTATAGGAGGATGAGTCCGCTTGCCGGCTCAGCACCATCTGCCCGCGGTCCTGCACCACCTCCTGGCCGAGCAATTCCGATTCGGAGATGGTCTGTTGAATGATTTCTTCCTCGGCTTCAAATTCCGCCCGGAGCATGACCATGCGGGCCTCGAAGATCCGGCGCTTACGCTCCAGTTCGCGCCGCTGGGTCTCCTGCTCTTGCCGGCGGAACGTGACTACCGCTTTCTCGCGCATCTCCTGCGACACACGGGCAGAACCGGTCAGCACGCCCTCGGCTCCCAGGTAAACGTCCAGCAATCGGAGGCCGTCGTCGGTGAGCACGAATTCGCGAATCTGGTTGGAATGCTCCATGCCTCTCGATTTCAGCACGTAGAGCGCGCGGTTCCGCTCTCCGCCGACCTCGATGTTCTTCAGCAGGAGCCAAGTGTCCATGAGGGAGGAGACGTCCGCCTCGCTGGCTTCCAAAGCCCCCGCCGCGGTCAGACTGGTGAAAATCGTGGTGATCCCCTGGGTCTTCAGAAAATCGACCAGGCGCGTGAGCATGCTGCGCACTTCGTTCTGGGTGCTGACCATGAGCAGATTGGTAACCGGGTCCACCACCACGACGCTGGGCCGGAAGCTGGTGATGCGTTTGTGGGTCAGCAGCAGGACCTGTTCGATGCCCCCGTAGGTGGGACGCGCCGCATGGAATTGCAGGAGCCCTTTGCGGACCCACGGCTCGAGGTCGATGCCGATGGAACGCATATTGCGGACGATCTGCTGGGGCGATTCTTCGAAAGCGAAGAACAGGGCACGATCGCCGCGGCGGCAGGCCGCATCCACGAAACATGCCGCAATGGTGGTTTTACCGGTTCCCGCGGTGCCGGATGCCAGAATGCTACTTCCCCGATAGAAGCCCTTACCGCCCAGCATGCCATCCAACCGGGCGATGCCGCTGGAGACTCGCTCGGCAGGCGCGTCGTGGTTCAGGCCCAGCGAGGAGATCGGCAGGACTGAAATGCCCTGGTCATCGATGAGGAACGGATATTCGTTGGTGCCGTGGGTGGATCCCCGGTACTTGACGATGCGCAGTCGCCGGGTCGAGATCTCTTCCCGGATACGATGGTCCAGCAGGATCACGCAGTCTGAGACGAACTCCTCTATGCCGTGCCGGGTCAGCTTGTCGGGCTGGTCCCGCTCGGCGGTAATGATGGTGGTCAGTCCTTTTTGCTTGAGCCAGTTGAACAGGCGGCGGATTTCGGCGCGCACGATCCCCGGGTTGGGCAATTCGCCGAAGAGCGCTTCAATGGTGTCCAGGACGACTCGGCGCGCCCCTACCCTCTGGACTGCGTCGGCAATTCGAATGAAGAGGCCCTCGAGGTCATACTCGCCGGTTTCCCCAAACTCGCTGCGCGTGATGGACACCTGGTCCACGAACAGTTTCTTCTCCGCCACCAGCCCGTCGAGGTCGAAGCCCAGCGAAGCGACATTCTTGGTCAGGTCCGGAATCGATTCTTCGAACGAAATGAACACGCCCGGTTCGCCGAATTGTGTAGCGCCCCGAACCAGGAACTCCAGTCCGAACAGTGTCTTTCCGGAACCCGCACCTCCACTGACCAAAGTGGGGCGTCCGCGCGGCAGCCCTCCCCCCGTGATCTCGTCCAAGCCCTGGATGCCGGTGGACGCTTTCGGCAGCGTTTTGGAAGATAGCTGGCTTGCTTTCGTTTTTTGTGCCATTTGTTTCATCCTTAGCCCCGGGCGATTTATGGCGGCTTGACAGGGCGGCGCCCTCGCCCGACTCGTTGGTCGTCCTTGTAACTAACGAGGAGCCACACCTGCCGTTGGTCGGCCGTGACGTCGAACTGCGCGGCGTGTACTGTATCGTTTAGTTCGAATGTCGTATGGAGCCGGATTCTTCGCGGCGATCGGCCTCTCCCGCAGGGCTCCGGGCTACTATTTCTTGGTAGCTTTATTCGCCTTGGCGACTGCATTCTCGGCTTTTGCAACAGGATGATTCTTATTGTGCCGCGCCAGGGCTTTGGCAACCTCTTCCGCAGAGAGCCTGCTGTGATTTTCAGAATGCAATACGTCGGTTAAGGGACTCGAATTTGTTGCCACTTGCCTGATTAGCTCCTTGTTTCCGAACATACGCAGCGCTGCGAAATGGGAATCGCTGCTGCCGACCGTTCTGGAACTGCGTGAGTGCTTCGCCGCGAAGGCCGGGGCGGGAAAGAGCGTGCTGCAGCTCGGCAGAAACGTTCGCTGAACAGCAACGCCTGGATGGATTATACGCCCGTCCAGGATTTGAATGCGTGCGAAACAGTGCTTTACATACCTTGGTTCCAAATGCGAGACCTTCGCCTTCCAGCCCGCTAAGGCGGCCGACAACGGCGCCGTTCGTCAGTTGCCCCGACGGAGGAATAGCTGGTGACAACAGCCCTTGTCCGTTGCCAAAACCAGCTCCGCAAGCGGAGCGACGTTACGTAACGTGGAAAGTGGCAGTGGATGCGTTCTGTGTGGGCGCTGAAGGCGTTGCCGATTTC
>PLDO01000571.1 GCA_003136215.1 Bryobacterales bacterium | reverse complement strand
CCGCCGGGCGTCTGTGGTTCCCCCGACCCGCGAGTTACGGCGAGAAAGCGAACGCCATCATTCGAGCTAATTCGTCGGATACACCTAATTTCGGAATCACGCAGCTTTGATCCGAAAGAAGCACCACACCAATGCAGTTAGCTGGCAACAAGGAGTGGCTATCCTTTATCGTCTCTTGGGCCGCCCCGCCATGCGATCCTTCGAGGACCATAAATCCCTGCGCACCAGAGTCTTTCCTGGCATCTTCCGTCAGTTGGCGGGAGGCTTTGCGGATACGACGCTTGAGAGCCTCCCGATTCTGCCTCCAATCGAAGACTACCTGGATCGGCATGTTCTGTGGGATTAGCTGCACGGTCTTTCCCGTGCCAATGATATGGCAGGTATGAATCCCTTTCTTGTAGAAGGACGTTTGCAATCGCGGCAAAACGATGTACCGGCTCCCCAGGACAGCGTTGATCGTCAGTTCTCTGAGAGTCTCGGCATGGCGGACTTGTCCATCGACCTCGGCCACAATAGCGGCAACTGTCCCGGCCGAGAATAACCTTGAAAACTTGATTTCGACGCGAAGCTCGTTGTCCTGCAACCAGTGATAAAGCGGTTCAAGGCGCCCCAGGATCTCCTTCGAGACCGCCTGGATACTCAACAAACGCTTGTGCTCGACTTCGTTCTCGCGTTTGACCTCGATATAAGAACGGTAGCGGGTGTTCTCGACAAGCAGGTCGCTGCACCCATGACCGTTTGGCTCGAAATAGACCGTAAAGCCCCGGAGCGCATACCTCCCAGCGACGCGGATTGCCAGACTCGTATCGAGTGCTTCATGGGAAGGAAGACCGAGACGCCTTATCTGCTCTCTGATGCCGACGGCGGCCCTCAAGTTGAAGATCGAGGAGACGATCTCAGCCCACGTCGCGAGTGGGATCGCGGTTCTGTAATTCTCCGCAGTCATGATATTGAACATTGGCGAATGCGGCATAACCCACGCAACTAGCCAATCTTCCGGGAGCACGGACAGGGCGAAGTCGAGCGCGTCATGTCCCAGAGCGATTCGATGTTCTGCAAGAACTGCGAAAATCTCTGCACAATCAACCGCTTGGCGCAGGTCGAATTTACCCTCAGGGGATGGCATGTCGGCGCAACCTCTACCATAACGATTGCATGCCGCAGCGCGCAAATTGCGCGATCACTCCCGTGAAGTCCTTAGGGCCGTATCCTGAGCGGTCCGGCCGGCATAGGCCACGGCAAGCGTGAGAATGTGCGGGGCCAGAGCGTTCACGATACGGCGACTTGTAGTAAGCCGCCCACGGGGTTTGGCAGGGCAATTGCATTATGGGGATTCAATCGAACGGCTATCCCTGGGAAACTCCGTCTCGGCGCAGGCGAAAGGCTGCGTGTTCGCAATTGCCCTGCCGAACGGGGTATCACCCTCACAGTCTACCGCGAAGCGGTTTAGTACAAGTCGCGACCTCGTCATTTGACGGATAACGCGTGACCCGGAGATCTGCCACATTTGAGGTCCCGCGAGGGGCGCCGTAGAGATCGAGCGATGGGAGCATGGCGAACGCCCGGGACGCATGGAACTGGCTCCAACCGAAAAGCACATCCGGCATTCCAGGAGGCCTACGAACCACGTCTGTATAGGTCAACCTGCTGAGCCGCAAGATCTTGATTCAGTGTTCGTTCAAACGGCTCAAACGAACGGCACGTTTATGCTTTTAATCACATCCCTTTGGCGAGATATCGAAAGGAGATTCTTTTTGTGCGCGGCATTGCGAGGCAAAAACTCGGGTACTACCCCCTGCCACAGAACGAGGCAGAGCGAATTCGGCGATTCCTATCTTTCCACGGAGACGCTTCTAGCGTTATCGATCCGTGCGCCGGCGGAGGGGCGGCGATGGCTACGATCACCTCCTGCGCCAAGACGGTCCGACACGCAATCGAACTGGATGCCTTTCGGGCGGAAAAAGCCCGTTCGGTCCTCGACCATGTAATTCAGGGCAACTGCTTTGATGTTCATTCTGCTGTCGAGTCGTTTTCACTGCTCTTCGAAAATCCGCCTTACGATTTCGAGGTGGGTGAGAACCGCAACGGCCGAATGGAATACCTGTTCCTCGAACACACGTATCGGTGGTTGAAGCCCGGTGGCGTTCTGGTGCTGGTGATCCCCGGCGACCGGCTCTCGACCTGCGCCGATATCTTGGCCGTCCACTTTCGCGACAAAGCGATCTACCGACTCGGCGAGCCCGAATCGATCCGATACAAGCAGATCGTTGTATTCGGAGTGCGCCGAACCAGGCGCGAACGTGAGCAGTTGAAAGACTGGGAGGTTCAGCGGGCCAAAACGAAACTGTTGGCTTATACGCGGACCTATGATGAACTGCCCGTACTGCCGGACGAAGTCGACAAAGAGTTTACAGTGCCGCCCAGTGGGCCGGCTCAACTTGTGTACCGCGGCATGCCGTTGGACACAGTGGAGGACTTGCTGCCCGCATCTGCGGCGTATCGACAGGCCGGCCGGATTCTGTTCGCGCCGGAAGTCCGCGCGACCGGCAGGCCGCTCACGCCATTGCATGGCGGCCACATTGGCCTCTTAACGACGGCCGGTCTGCTCAACGGGATCTTTGGTGAAGGGCCTGATATTCATGTGGCCCGGTGGGAATCGATCAAGGTGACGGATCGGTTCGAGGAGACCGACGAGAACGAGGTAACAACCATTCGCGAGCGCGAGCGTTTCACGCAGTCTCTCACTGTGGTGTACGCGGACGGAACTACTGCGATTCTCGACGAAGGAAGCAAGGAGCGCCATGAAGAATGCACATCTCCGCATGGGTAGTTTGCAGTTCACCAAGACGCTACGTGACACGACAATCGACATTACTTTGCGCATGGACCGCATGATTGCCGAACACGACGCGGACAACCGGAGTGCGCGATGCCATTTGCTGTCGGTGATCGGAAACGACCAGGAGGTCGCGGCCATCGCCGCTGCGATTGCCGATGAAGCCCGGTTCTATGCCAGCGGACCGGATGTCAATCGGCTCATGATCACGCTCGTCAAAGAGGCTGAATTCTTTCGCAGTTCCATCAGCATTCCGGGCCGAAGGCGACCGCTTCGCCACCTGGTTGCGATCTCCGAAGAATTGTCAAAGACGCGCGCGGGCGGCAATCCGACTGCACGCCGAACCATTCTGGGTGACGATGATCGAGCCTTCCTGCTCTACCGGATCGGCGCGCGTTTTGG
>PLDO01000587.1 GCA_003136215.1 Bryobacterales bacterium | reverse complement strand
CGCCGCACCCGCGGCCGCACCTGCCGCCGCGCCCGCCGCTCCGTTGCCGCCGCGGCCCCCGCGCCCGCCATCCGCCGCCGGATGCGGCGCGTTTTCCTCGTCGCTCTCCGGCGCCAGCGGCGACGGGATATTGTTGGGCAGCACCGCCAGGTAAACGCTGCTCGTCACCTCGTGTTCGTCGCTGCTCATATCGAGCCCGCTGGTGGTGGGCCCATAGTTCGTGCTCGCCGTGAAATACAGATACTGCCCGTCGCGGTCGAACACCGGACGCAGGGCGTCGCTCATCCCGTCGGTAATCTGCACGCTCTTGCCGCTCTCCACCGAATAGATCGAGATGGCCCGCAGGCGATTGGGCAGGTACCTCTCGAACGCAATCCACTTCGAATCGCCGGACCAGTTGAACACGCGGTTGAGACCGTAGATCAGGTCGGCATCCACTTTGGTTGCCTTGCCACTGGAGATCTCGACCATCCACAGGTTATCCATGTTGTCGGTGAACGCGATGGCCTTGCTGTCCGGCGACCACTTGGGGTCGAAGTAGAAGGCCGATTTGCCGGCCAGCGCAATCTTTTTGACTTCCCCCGCCCCGCTCTGCGGCTTGATGTGCAGCGCGTATTCGCCCGATTCATCGGAGAAGTAGGCGATGGTTTTGCCGTCCGGCGACCAGGCCGGGTCGCGCTCCATGACACCGGGCGTAATGGTCAGATTGCGCACCTCGCCCTTCTCCGCCGGGACCGTGAGCACTTCGCCGTGGGCCTCGAAGACGGCACGCACGCCGGTGGGCGAAATCCCCGAGCTGCGCAGCTCGCGCGAGACGTTCTGGAAGTGCGGCCGCACCTCGGTAAGGTCGGCGGCGATTTCGATCGGGACGGCGTGTTCCTTGCCGCTGGCGACATCAAAGATGTGAATCTGGCCAAACTGTTCGTAGACGATGCCGCCCGGACCCGCGCTAGCCGACATCATGTCCTTGCCGGTGTTCTTGATCAGCTCGCTGACCTTCCTGGATTGCGGATCGTAGCTGAAGAGCGTCATCGGGCCGTTGCGGTCGGAGAGAAAGTAAGTTTTGTCACCGATCCACATGGGATAGATATCGTTGGAATCGGTGCGCGGCACCTTGACCGTAGTCAGGTCGGCAAGATTGACGATCCACAGGTAACTGGCCGAACCGCCGCGATAGCGTTTCCAGGCCACGAAGTTGGTGAACCCGGGCGCGAACTGCCCGCCATCCAGGGGCGCGTAGAGCATGCGTTTGCCATCGGGCGAATAAGCGCCCATACAGCCCATCGGCAGAGGCAATACTTCGGGAAGCCCGCCTTCGGCCGCCACCGTGTAAAGTTGGGTGTACCGCGACTGGCTGAGGCGGTTGGAACGGAACAGAATGCGCGCGCCGTCGGGGCTCCAGCCCACCACGCGGTCGGTATCGGGGTGATACGTCACACGCTTGGGAACGCCGCCGCTTGCGGGCACCGTGAAGACGTCCACATTGCCGTCGTATTCGCCGGTGAACGCCAGGGTCTTGCCGTCCGGGGAAAAGGCGCCATCGCTTTCGAACCCCGGCCCGGAGGTCAGGCGTGTGGCCGCGCCGCCCTCACGGCTCACGCGCCATAGATCTCCCGAGTAGGAGAATACGATCTCGGTCTTGTTCATCGCCGGCTTCTGCACCAGGTGGATGGCGCCGGGCGCGGCGAATGCGGTCGAAATGCCGGCGCCACAGAGCGCGGCAAGCGTGAAGAGCTTCATGAGTTTGGTCCTCTCCGAAACTCAATTCTACCCGAAGAGGGCCCGCCACTCCCGTTAACAGCTCATGGAACTAAAGAGCCGCACCGCCCGACGTGCGGTGGGTGTGAGGCTTTGGCTCGGCCTGGCTTTGGATCCAGTCGTCCGCCTGCTTCTGCGCCTCTTCTTTCTTGATGCCGTAACGCTCTTGCAAGCGGCCCACAAACTGGTCCTTGCTGCCGGCCATGAATTCCAGGTCGTCGTCGGTGAGTTTGCCCCACTGCTTCCTGAGCACGCCCCGCATCTGCTTCCATTTACCTTCCATCTGGTCCCAATTCATCTCGTTGTTTGCAACCTCCTGATAACACGTGTTTGCAATCACTTAGCCATAAGGATAAACAGTACAAAACGGGGGAAAAGCGCGGTCGCGGAAATCCTCTGTCGTGGACGTGTCCGCGCCCTAACCGACCGCGTCAGAAGGGCTTCTTCGGCAGCCGGAATCGTCCGCCCGGCGCAGGAGTAAGACGCATTGGGTCAGAGTTGCTGGACGCTGACTGCGATGAGAACCAACCGGCCGTGTCTTTCTGTGCGACATCACATTCACTGGAAAACTGATAAGGGCGATACGTGAAGTAGGAATCGTCAGGCAAAGCTGCGTGACATTCTTCGGAATCAAAGAACTGCACTGTGGGCGTGTGGCTGAGCGCGTATTCTTTAGTGAGAAAACTATGATCACCTTTTGGAACGGCAAAAGAAATGTCCAGCAGGGAGATCATATACTTCGTAACCACTTCGTGCGCATCTGCGGCGGAAATTGTCGCAGGGGGCGGGGACGAACCCGTGGTCGCGCAGGGCCACGAATCTTCATTAGCTGCCAAGTAAGCGGACGAAATCCAGCCCAGGTTAAACCAAACCCGGAAAGCATCGCAGTAATTGGTGAATGAATAGTGATTGGCGCCGCTGACATCCACGCGATAGGAATCGTGACGGTCGATTGCGGCATGCGGGCGTGCGATCCAATCCCTCAGGTCCGGGACCATGGCCTCGGATTGGTCCGGTGTCTCGCCCATGATCAAACTCGGCACCGAAACCCTGGCCAGCTCACGGTAACGGAGGAGCTGCGAGGAGCCATCCAGAGAAATTATCGTCTTAATACGGGGATCCGGGGGTGTCGGCACACAGGTGTTCGCGGGATAGGGCAAAGAATCGCTTCCCGAAACAACCGGCCACAAAGCGTCACAGACCGAATCGTCCCCGCCGGCAAGCGTATAGGTGGCGTATCCACCAATGGAATGTCCACTCGCGGCAATTCTTTCGGGGTCGATAGCGCGAAATAGTAGCTCCCCCCGCGTCGCGCTCTTGGCAAGCAATTGCGTTATGGCAAAAGAGACGTCTCTGGGACGGTGGACCATAACCGTTAAGAGATCGTCGATGAGGCTCCAGGACCACTGCCCATCGGCCCAGTGGTCGATTACCGCGACGACATAGCCGTGGCTGGCCAATCGAGTCCCTATGAAGATATAGCACCAATTGTCACAACCCCATCCAGGTGAAACCATCAGCAGTGGAAACGGCCCGTCATTAGAGGACGTTGGCGCCTCATAGGCGCGATCGTAACCAAGTTTCTCCCAGTCGGTCGAAGCAGTAGTCGGCAGCTTAACTGAGTACGGGTCGGTAAGGTACTGGGCCGGAGGGCTGGAGGAATGAATGTTTCCGGCATTGGCTGGGTACCAAACACTGATCGCCACCGGGCGGTTGCCAGCGTCCTTGTCGACGAATTGATAGCTGGTATGTCCGATTGCGTAGTGACCGAGTTGGCCCGGGTCATCGAGCCATTGTTGGGCGTTGACGGTAGCGGTCAGAAGCATGGTCAACCCCAGAATGCACCAGAGTTGCGCAACTCTGAGGC
>PLDO01000612.1 GCA_003136215.1 Bryobacterales bacterium | reverse complement strand
ACCGCCTTGCTGCGCGCCGCGTTCTTCTCGGTCAGGGCGCGCGAGACTTCGCTGCCCACTTCCTCATCGGGATTCAACTGCAGCAGCACTTTGGAGCCCGCCGCGATATCCAGTTCGCGCAGCGCCCGCACGGCGAACAGGAGGAAAACGATGCCCGCCTTCATATCCAGCACGCCCGGCCCCCACAACCGGCCGTCCATCTGGCGGAACGGCATGCTGCGCAGGGTCCCGATGGGCCACACCGTATCCGAGTGTCCCAGCGCCAGCACTTGCCCGCTCTTGCGGCGTCCCGGCAGTTGCATCTCCGCCACCAGCAACCGCCCGAACTTGCCCCCTGGATAGGTCTTAACCTTGGCAAAGGGCGCCGCCGTATCCGAAACCAGTTCCACGAACCGGCTGACCGCCGAGGCGTCGTCGCTCGGCGATTCGCACTCCACGAAACGCCGGATGGTCGCCGCCATTTCCGCCTCGTGCGCGCGTGCAAAAGAGAGAATAGAATCCACGGCTGTTATAATACAGGCTTCCATGGCAACTTTGGACATTAATCAGATTCGGGCGATTCTGCCCCATCGCTACCCATTTCTTCTGGTGGACCGTATTGTCGAGATGGAGGCCGACCGCGTCGTCGGCATCAAGTGCATCACTGCCAATGAGCCGCAGTTCACCGGCCATTTCCCGGATTTTCCGGTCATGCCGGGCGTGCTCATCGTGGAAGCCATGGCACAGACGGCGGGCATCCTGGTGCTCCATGATATGCCGGACCGCGCCAATAAACTGGTGCTCCTGGTAGCCATCGAAAACGCCCGCTTCCGCCGCCCGGTGGTGCCCGGCGACACGCTGCGCATGGAGATGAAGATCCTCAAGCGCAAAGCCAGCGTGGCCAAAATGGCCGGCGTGGCCACTGTGGATGGCGTGGTGGTCGCCGAAGCCGAAGTCATGTGCAAACTCGCCGACAAGGAAGACAAGCCGCCCGCCGAAGTGATTGCCTGAGCGATGCCGATTCACCCCACCGCCATTATCGACCCCACGGCGGAAATCGACGCCGGCGCCGATATCGGCCCCTATTGCATCATCGGCGCCGAGGTGCAAATCGGCGCCCGGACACGCCTGATGGCCAATAACTACTTCGAAGGCCCCACCCGGGTGGGCGAGGATAACCTCTTCTTCCCCTACAGCACCGCCGGCGTGGCGTCGCAGGACCTGAAGTACAAGGGCGAACGCGCCGAGACCCGCATCGGCAACCGCAACCGCATCCGCGAATTCGTCACCATCCATCGCGGAACCCAGGGTGGGGGATTAGTCACCGCCATCGGCAGCGACAACCTGCTGATGGCCTACTCCCACGTCGCCCACGACGTGCAAATCGGCGATCACGTCATCATGGCCAACGGCGTCACTCTGGCCGGCCACGTCACCGTCGGCGATTGGGCCGACATCAGCGCATTCACCGGCGTACATCAATTCTGCCGCATCGGCCGGCACGCCTTCGTCGGCCCCTACAGCGTGGTGATTCAGGACGTGCTGCCGTACTCCACCACCGTGGGCAAACGCGAGATCGGCGTCTTCGGCGCCAACCGCATCGGCCTGGAACGCCGCGGGTTCGAGACTCCCGTGATCGAAGCCCTGCAAACCTCCTTCCGCCTGCTCACCCGCTCCAAACTCAACACCAGCCAGGCTATCGAGCGCATCCGCGCCGAGGTGCCGCCCTGCGCCGAAGTCGAGGAACTGCTCGACTTCATCCACACCAGCGAGCGCGGCGTCGTAAAGTAGATGGGCCAAATGACACGCTATGGATTGATCGCCGGCAACGGCCGCTTCCCACTGCTCGCCCTGGAAAGCGCCCGGCAGCTCGGGCTTGAGATCACCGTCATCGCCATCCAGGAAGAGGCTTCGAAGGAAGTGGAGTCGCTCGCTTCCCGCTGCCATTGGATCTCCCTCGGCCAGCTCGGCAAGATGATCGACATCTGCAAGCAGGACGGCATCACCGAGGTCATGATGTGCGGCCAGGTGAAGCACGCCAAAATCTTCTCCTCCATCGCCGCCGACTGGCGCCTGCTCAAACTGCTCGCCACCCTCCCTTCAAAGAATACCGATGGCCTGATCGGCGGCGTGATCAAGATCCTGGCGGACGAAGGCATTCAACTCCGCGATTCCACTACGCTGCTCAAGCCCCTGCTGGCCACGTCCGGCGTGATGACGCTGCGCAAGCCCGAGAAGGACGAGCTCACCGATATCGCGTATGGCCGCCGCGTGGCCAATGCACTGGCCGGCTTCGACGTGGGACAAAGCGTGGCCATCTGCGAACGCGCCTGCGTGGCGGTGGAGGCCATGGAAGGCACCGACGCCATGCTGCGCCGCGCCGCCGGCCTGGCGAACGGACGCCGCCTCTCGCTGGTGAAAGTGGCCCGCCGCCGCGAGCACCTGCTGTTCGACGTTCCAGTGGTTGGTTTGAGCACCATCCCGGTGATGCGCGAAACCGGAACCACCGTGCTCGCCGTGGAAGCCGGCCGCACCCTGATGCTCGATCGGGAAGAAATGCTGAAGCAGGCCGATGCGGCCAATCTCGCCATTGTGGGGTTCTAGTTGACGAAACATCGACTGGCCGTTATCGGCGCCGGACAATTCGGGAAGAACCACTGCCGCGTGGTCCACGAATCCGAGCGCGCGCAACTCTGCGCCGTGGTGGATACCGATGCCGCGCGCGCGGCCGAATCCGCCGCGCTGTATGGCGCCGAGCCTCTCGCCGACGCCCGCGCGCTGGCCGGCAAAGTGGACGCCGCCATCGTCGCGGTGCCCACCACCGAGCATGAAGCTGTGGCCCTGGCGCTCATCGAAGCCGGCATCGACGTGCTGGTGGAAAAGCCCATCGCGGCAGACCTCGAAGCCGCCGACGCCATCGTGGCCGCCGCCGCGCGCCACGGCCGCATCCTGCAGGTGGGCCACCTGGAGCGATTCAACCCCGCCGTCATCGAGCTGGAGAAACGCTCTACCCTGCCGCTCTTCTTCGAGATTCACCGCCTCAACATCTTCAGCCCGCGCAGCCTGGACGTGGACGTGGTGCTCGAC
>PLDO01000611.1 GCA_003136215.1 Bryobacterales bacterium | reverse complement strand
AAAAAAAATGGTTCCAAGTGACCTGATTTCCAGCCTGGCTCACTACCGGCATGCACGGCATTGAGCACTGCGAACAAAAGCGCCGGACGATTCGCCTCTCTGCTCCCCAAAGGCCGTTTTCTCCAGCCCCTGGATCAATGCTTCCTGGCTCGCCGCTTGCCGCCTCTTGCCCGGAACCGGTCGCTCGTAACGGCTTTTTGCTCGCCCGCGACAGCTGCCGCCTCTCGGCGACCTCCATTCCGGGGTCAAAGCTCTCAGCCTGCTACTTCGCTTCCTTCCAAGTCGCTTCCGTGCCCGTTCGGCCTTTCGGCTCCACTACCGCATCCCCGGTTTGCGCCGGTTGCGGCCGCTTCACTGCCTCTGGCCCGTTGCACTTCCACTACCCGGTTCAGCCTGCCGCGCCGGCGATCTCCACTCCCCTCCGGGATTTTTGCCTCCCTCGGGATCAAAGCGTTCAACCGCTTTTGCTGCCTGCCGGTCCACCTGACGAATCCGCCCGATTTCCTCTCGCTCCCCGCCGCCCGTTCTGGTTAAAGTATGGGCTGCGGATCACCGTTCCAGGTCCGCTACGTTTCCGCCGGCTTGCTGTTCCTCAAACCTCTTGGAACCTCATTCACTATGCTCCCGATAAGCATTTGCGTCAACGTTTTTCTCGCGCAAGGCGGCACTTTTCATCAACCTTTATTTGACTTATTTCGAACAAGTTACAGCGTCGCGAGGGTGAAAGTCCTGTGGATAAACCACGAGCCATGGAAAATGTATTACTTCAGTTTGAGGATCATGCCGTTATCCGTAGCCAGCCACAGATTCTGCTCGTCGGCGCCCGACAGAATCGCCCGCCGCGCCACCGCCCGGTAATCCACTGCCATCTCGGACCAGGTAGTCATGTCGCTGCTCCGGAAAACCTTGACGTTCCCGGGTACTATGCTATGCACTTGTGCCACGCTTTCGATGCCGGCCAGATAAGACGTCCCGTCCCTGGTGAGCCAGACGTCGGTGATAAAGTAGCGCTTGTCGCGAAAGATGGTCAGGCTTTTCCCCGTGACCCAGTCGAGCTTGTAGACTTCGCTCGGGTAACTGGCGGAGTCGCCGTGCTCGATCAGCCCCAGGCCGGGGCCGCTGGCCGAAAAGCGCGCGCGCGTCACCTGTCCGAACAGCGACATCGACGCGGCTCGCCAGGTCTGCCCGCCGTCGCGCGTCACCACCATGTAGGAGAGGTGCGGCATCTCCCGGCGGCTTATGGCATCTTCAGGGTCCATCCACTCCGGAAACCCGGAGCCCCAGCGCATCGCCGGCTGATTGAATCCGAAGATAATGCCATAGTTCCGGTTGGCGAAACTGATCCAGGAATATGCCGAGCGTTCGGCGGTGCCCGGCGGATCGGATGCGTTTTTGACAGTCTCCCACTTGCGGCCGCCATCGTGGGTGACCAACACCGTCTTCTTGGCGCAGGCGGCCCAACCGTTGTTTTCGTCGGCGAAATAGACCCGCAATGCCGAAGCCGGCGGTTTCGGCAGCTTCTTCCAGTCCTTGCCGGCTTCGTCGGTCCTCCAGATGCCTTTTTCCGTCACCATCCAGCCCAGGCTGTCATTCAGAAAGAACAGCGAGACCGGGATTTCTTCGAGTTTCACCACGTCCCAATGCGCGCCGCCGTCCGACGTCACCACGGCTGCCGGTTTTCGGTTGCCCTTGGCGTCCTGAATGTTGCCGATCGCCACGCCGCGCAAGGCTGAGGGGGCCTGTATGTCTTGCAGCAGCAATTCGGTCTTCGCCTGATCGTAGAAATACTGCATCTGCCACTTAGGAGCTTGGGCCGAGGTTTGGGCCGGGGTTTGGGCAGGAGCTACGGTCGACGCCACTAGACTCAGCGCGCAGACGTGCCAGACAAGGGGATTGGTCACGATGAACCTATTGTTTCATTGCCACGGGACCCGACGAAAGGATCAACTCCACGTGATTGGCCGATTCCAGCGCGGCCGGCGACATCCGCGCCAACACCAGCATGCAGCCTACCTGCTCGCCCACCGTGGACAATACTTCCATTTCGCTGCCCGTGTGCTGATGCGGCAGGCGGTGTTGCACGTTGATGACTCCCACTACCCGGTTGCGCGCAATCAAAGGCGCCGAAAGGAACGCGTCGTAGCTGTCTTCGGGCAGGTCCTTGAATACCTTGAAGCGCGCATCCTTATAAGCTTCGCGCGAAATTGCCAGCAGACGGCGTTCCCGCGCCACCCAGCCCGTCAGTCCTTCGTTGGATCGCATCCGCAGCTTACCGATGGTGGAAGGGTGTGGCGTATTCGACGCGCAAAGAACCAGATCTTCGCCGTCCAACAGGTAAATCAGGCACGAATCGCAGTGCGTGTACTCCACTACCAGGGAGACGATGCCTTGGAGGACATCGGACAAGCTCAAGTCGCGCACCATGAAACGGCTGACCTTCTGGAACACGCTGAGCTGCTGTTCGGTCCTCTGCAGACGCAATTCAAGCTCTTTGCCCTTGGCCATTCGCTTTCATTATACCGATGCCCCCGGTAGCCGATGATCATACTTTGATACGGCTCTCCTATCCCTCCCTCCCCCTCCTTGGGGGTATAGATTTTGTCGGATTTTCCTGCTCCAATTTAAAGACGGTGCCCGCGCTGTTCGGGAAACAGACAGCCGGGTTGCGGAAAGGTCTGCCATGATCGACGATTCCAACCATCCTCCAGCCAACGACGCCCGCCCCACGGATATCCCCGTGGTCTTCCACAAAACCGAAAAGCTGCTGGTCGCCTTACTGGAATCGGCCTCCCAGGCGATCCTCGTGATTGATCGTGGGGGGCGCATTGTCCTGGCCAACCGCCGCGCCGGCGAGATGTTTGGATACGCCGGCGGCGAACTGACGGGCGCCCGGATCGAACTGCTGGTGCCCGAGTCCAGTCGGGGGGCGCACAGCCGGCAGCGCGACGAGTACTTCGAGCGGCCGAAAGCCCGCCCCATGGGTATCGGGCTCGATCTCTCGGGACGGCGCAAGGACGGCGTGGAGTTTCCCGTGGAAGTCAGCCTGAGCACCGTCGAAACCGAAGAAGGCATCTTCGGCATCGCCTTCGTCAGCGATATCAGCGTGCGCAAGGCCCTCGAAGGCCAATTGGTGCACGCGCAGAAAATGGAGGCCGTAGGCCGCCTGGCGGGTGGCGTGGCGCATGACTTCAACAATATGCTCACCGTGATCGCCGGTTACAACCGCATGATCCTGGATGAGCTTTCCACCATGGACCCTTTGCGCGGCTATGCGGAAGAGATTCTCAAGGCAGCCGACCGCGCCGCCTCACTCACCAATAAATTGTTGGCCTTCAGCCGCCGGCAGATTATGCAACCGCGCGTCATCAATCTCAACGCGGTGATTCTGCAAACCGAAAATATGCTGCGCCGCCTGATCGGCGAAGATATCCAGCTGGTGATGAGTTTGAGCGCGGATACCGGCAACATCCGCAGCGATCCGAACCACATCGAGCAAGCCATTGTAAACCTGGCCGTAAATGCCCGGGATGCCATGCCCCTTGGCGGCCGGATCTCCATCGAAACCTGCAACACCCAGATCGACGAAACCTACGTAAAGACCCACATGGGGGTGCAGCCCGGGGAGTTCGTCATGATCGCGGTGACCGATACCGGTCACGGGATGGATTCCGCCACCCGGCAGAACATCTTCGAACCGTTTTTTACCACCAAGCAACGCGGAAAAGGCACGGGACTGGGTCTGGCCACTGTTTACGGCATGGTTAAGCAGAGCGGAGGCGATATCTGGGTCTACAGTGAGCCCGGCCAGGGCACCACATTCAAGCTCTACTTTCCACGGGTGTCGGAGCCGGTCTCGACCGGCTCGGTCGAGGAGGCGGAGCGCCCGGGACACGACACCGGAGAGACCGTCATGTTAGTGGAAGACGAAGCTCAGGTCCGCGACCTTGAGGTGAGGATGTTGAAGCAACTCGGTTACAAGGTGCTCGCCGCGGCTAACGGGGAGGAAGCCTTGGATGTCAGCCGGGGTTACGCGGGAACCATTTCCCTGCTGGTGACCGACGTGGTGATGCCGCACATGAGCGGCAAGCAGGTGGCGGAGGCCTTACTCTCCCGTAGGCCGGAGCTCAGGGTCCTCTACTTATCCGGCTACACCGAAAACACCATAGGTCATCATGGCGTTCTGGACTCCAGCGTGGACTTTCTCACCAAACCTTTCACGCGGGAAGCTCTGGCGCGTAAGATGCGCGAAATCCTGTCCCGCTGAAGGTGGGGTATGCTTTAGCTCGCCCTCAGCCGGCCGGAAGGCCGGCCGGAGCATCGGTGATTCCACGCCCGCCGGATCGCCTACAATCTAAGAAGCGGCGGCCGGCATATGACGGACAGCGGGACGGAAGGCACGACACATACGTGGAGCGTGCCGGAGTGCCCCTTCACTATAGAAACTTCGGCGCGGGTTCTGGACGATATCCGCCTGGCGGTGACGGACGCATTTTTCTCGCTGCCGCGCGGCGGCGCCGAAATCGGCGGGGTCCTGCTGGGCAGGTTTGACCACGGCCGCCTCGTCATCGGCGACTATGCCGCCTTCGATTGCGAACACGCTTACGGGCCGTCCTTCGTATTGTCTCCGCCGGATGAAGCCCGGCTGACTGAGGTGCTGTCCGCCCACGCCAATCCTGCCGCCGGGTCCCGTCCAGTGGGCTGGTATCACTCTCACACGCGCAGCGAGATCTTTCTGTCCGAGGGCGATCTCCAGATCCACAACCGCTTCTTCCCGGAACCGTGGCAGGTCGCGCTGGTCATGAAGCCGCATACCTTCCAGCCCGCGCGCATCGGGTTTTTCTTCCGCCAGGCCGATGGCAGCGTCCACGCTACCGCCTCCTACCGGGAAGATACCCTGGAGGCGCTCCCCATGCGGCAGATTCCCGCCGGAGTGCCCACCGCGCCGCCCTGGAACGACCCTCCGCAGCGCAACTTCCGCCCCGCTCCGGTTCCCGGCCCCGTGCTGCAATCCGCCGTGGCGGCGGCGCCTCCGGCAACGGCCGAAGCCGCTGCGCCTCCGCCTGGACCCGCGGCCGCCGAACTGCCCATCCCAAAGTTCGTGGTCGAAAGCGAATCGTCCGCCCGTCGATGGCTGGTGGCGGGGATTGCCATCGTGGCTGTCCTGGGCGTTCTCGGCGCCGCCTGGCAGGTCCGGCAAATGTGGCTCCCGCGGTTGCTTGCCGCCATCCGGCCGGCCGCCCCGGCTACCGCCGCGGCGCCTGCGCCCGCACTGGGACTCCACCTGATCGATCATGAGGGTCAGCTACAGATCCAATGGGATCGCACCTCCCCTACGGTACGGCGCGCCAGCGACGCCATACTTGAGATCGCCGACGGCGGCCCGCTGCCGATAGCCACCCAACTCGACACCGCGCACCTGGAGGCGGGATCTTTCACCTATGCCCGGACGTCCGAGAAGGTGGACGTCCTGCTGATTGTCCATCAGAAGGAGGGACCGGATGTCCGCGAGGTCACCAGCTTCCTGGGCAAACTGCCCGACCGCAAAACAGCGGAGGAACTGGATGCGGAACAAAAGCAGCGCGAAGAAGCGGCGCGGCAGGCTGCCAAAATGAAAGCCGATCTGAATTCCCAGGCGGCTAAAACCCAGAAGCTGGAGAAGGAAGTTCAGACCATGCACGAGGAACTCCGCCGGCAGCAACTGCGCCGCCTCAACAATCAGCTCCCCGACAAGTAAACACCTCTCGGTCTCACGCCACCAGGGAAGCCATGAGCCCGCGGTTCCCTCAAAGTGCTTCTTGGGTTTGTCAAGCCTTGGTGGGACAGGCTTCAGCCTGTCAATCCGAGCGTAGCTCGGACCCTCCGCTGTCTCCGCTCATCACCGCGTTCCCCCCGCCGATGGCGCGAGCCCACCGCCCTCCACCAGCCTTGCCCTTGGTGTTCTCCGCGTCTCCGCG
>PLDO01000144.1 GCA_003136215.1 Bryobacterales bacterium | reverse complement strand
GTCCGAGCTTCGCTCGGATGAACAAGCCGGAGGCTTATCCCACTTTCCTCACTTGGGAGGCTGCTGGAAACCGCGGCGACCGCCCGAGGCCGCGACCAGCCGCTCCGGCATATCGGCCAGAGCGTAACCCATCACGGCGAGCGCGGCCACGTTCTTGCGGAAATCCTCGGGGTTCACCTTGTCCAGGGTGTCGGCATCGGTGTGGTGCCAGTCGAAGTAATGCGTGCCCACGGTGCGTTCGCCCAACCCGGGAACGCCATCGCGCAGCAGCGGGCCGATATCGGCGCCGCCGCCGCCGCCGGTGATTTCGCCGGCGCCGACGCGATCCAGCAGCTTGCCGATCTGCTGCAACATGGTCATGGAATCGGCATCCACGCCGGCGCCGAATCCGCGCGGCGCCTCGGCGCCGCCATCCATTTCGATGGCCGCGGCATGGTTCTTGATTTTGTCGCCGACGAATTCGCGATAGGCCTCGCCCCCGCGCCCGCCGTTCTCCTCATTCACCCAGAAGGCCACGCGGATGGTGCGGCGCGGTTCCAGGCCCAGCTTTTTCATGAGCGCCACGGCCTGGAGGCAGGCGATAATGGACGCGCCATCGTCCTGCGCGCCCTGGCCCACGTCCCAGGAATCGATATGGCCGCCCATCACGACCACTTCTTCCGGATGCTCGCGGCCGGGGATCTCGCCGATCACGTCGCCGCTATCGGCATCGGGGAGCATCTGCGCGCTCATTTCCAGATGCACCTTGACGGGTACGCCCTCGTCGAACAGGCGGGCCATCATCATCGCGTCCTCGGGCGAGACGGCGGCGGCGGGAATCTTGGGCTGCTTTTCGTCGTAATTCATTTCGCCGGTGTGCGGAATTTGCATGGCGAGGGGAGTGGCGGAGCGCACCAGCGCGGCGACAGCGCCGAACTCGGCCGCCCGGGCGGCGCCCGTCGAGCGATAGACGCGGGTGGGGCCGTAGCCGCGGTATTCCTCGTTATAGAGCACGATTTTGCCCTGAATCCTGGCGCGCCCCAGTTTGGCGAGGTCTTCGAAGGTGGCGACGGCCACCACGTCGGCGGTGATGCCTCCGGGCGGCGTGCCGATGCTCATGCCGAGGCCGAGCATGTGCAGCGGCCGGTCGAGGGGCGTCAGCAGTCGCGCCGATTCGGCGCCGCGCACCCAGTGCGGCACCTTGGCGGGGATCACGCGGACGTTACTCAGGCCCGCGGCCTTCATGGTCTCCACGCTCCACGCGATGGCTTTCTCCAGTCCCGGCGATCCGCTCAGTCGGTTACCGATGCGATAGCAGAGATACGCCAGCCGGTTGTAGCCTTCGGTGTCGGCCAGCGCGGCGTCGATGAGTTTGTCCGCGGTGGCGCGATATTGTTCCGTGAGGTCGGCCCCGAAGGAAGCCCCGCCGGCCACCAGGATGGCCAGGGAAAGTGCCGGGATGCGCCTGATCATAAAGGACACTATCGCACAAACGGCAGGTACGCCGGCACGCGCTTCTTGTACTCCAGGAAGCGGTCGCCAAAACGCGATGCCAGCAGACCGTCCTCGGTGTGCACGCGAATCTCCGTCCCGGCGATAAAGAGCGCCAGGGAGATCAAGGCCCACTGCCATGTCGTGAACAGAAACAGGGTGCTCGCCAGAATCGCCAGCAGCGAGCTATATATGGGATGCCGCACGATGGCGTAAGGCCCGCTGGTGACCAGTTCATGATCTTCATACAACCCGGCGTTGACGCGGAACTGACGGCCGAGATGGCGCACGGCCGTCCACGACAGGAAACCCGCCAGCGGCCCGCACACGATGGAGCCGGCCATGCGCCACCACTCCGGCGGCGCGTCCCCGCTCAGCCGGCAGGTGAAGGCGATGAAGATCGCCAGGCACTCCAGAAACAAGCCGGCGCGCGTGGGACCGATAGCCGTGATGGAAGGCCGCTTCTGACGGTGCGGCGCGCGGAACATGAAGGGATAACCCCATGCGAACCAGGACAACATCAGCACTACCCAACTGACCAGCAACATTCCGTGACCTCTACGGTTCGACGACGACTTTGCCAAATTGTTCTTTGTTTTCCAGATACTGGTGCGCCGCGCGGATTTCCGCCAGTGGGAAGACGCGGTCCACTACCGGATGCAATTGTTTGCGGAAGACGAATTTCAGCACCTGGTGCAACTCTCCCATGGTCCCCATGAACGAGCCCAGCAGGCTCCACTGCTTGCTGAAAAGGAAGCGCAGATCGACGCGCGCGTCGAAGCCGGTAGTGGCGCCGCAGGTCACCAGGCGTCCCGCGGGGGCAAGCGACTCCAGGCTCTTGGGCCACGTCGCCACGCCCACATGTTCCACCACGACATCGACGCCGCGCTTGCCGGTGATCTTGCGGACCTCGGCCGAAATATCCTGCTGGTAGTGATCGATCGCGTGGTCGGCGCCCAGTTCCCGCGCAAGGGCGAGTTTTCTCTCGCCGCCGGCGGTGGCGATCACGCGGCACTGGAGGAGTTTGGCGATCTGGATGGCCGCCGAGCCGACGCCGCTCGATGCCGATAACACCAGGACGTCCTCGCCGGGCTGCAGTTTAGCGCGCGTCATGAGCATGTGCCATGCGGTGAGAAACACCAGCGGGGTGGCGGCGGCGCTCTGGAAGCTCATGTCGTCGGGAATCTGGATCGCGCTATACTCCGGCGCGGCCAGCAGTTCCGCATTGCCGCCGTCGATGGCGTAGCCGAACATCGTAAAGCGGCGGCAGAAGTTGTCGTTGCCCAGCAGGCACTGTTCGCACTGCCGGCAGCTCTGCCCCGGCGAGAGCAGCACCCGCCAACCCGGCTTGACGCGCTCGCAGAGTTCGCCAACCTCGACGACTTCGCCAGCGATATCGCTGCCCAGGATGTGCGGCATGGGGAACTTCATGCCCGGAATGCCGGCGCGCACGAAGAGGTCGAGATGATTCAGCGCGCAGGCGCGGACGCGGATGAGAATCTGGTTGGCTTTGATCTTCGGCTCCGGCACGTCCTCGGTGACGAGCACTTCGGGGCCGCCATGCTGGTGAATCCGTGCGGCTTTCATCCTTGCAGCCTAACACGGCCAAGCCCGAAACAGATTCACCCGATTCTGTTTCCGACGGATTGGGTGTATTCTGAAGGTTCGGGGGAGAAGAATATCGTAAGATTCTGCGTGCTGGCTAGCGGGAGTTCGGGTAACGCCGCGCTCCTGGCCACCGAAAATACGAGAATTCTGGTGGACGCGGGTCTCAGCATGCGCGAACTGCGCAAGCGGCTCGCCTCCATTGGCGAATCGCTGGAGGGCATCGACGCCATCCTGATCACCCACGAACATTCGGATCACGTCGCGGGACTTCCAGTCCTGGCGCGCAGCAAGGATGTCCACGCCACAATCTACATGACGCTGCTGACCGCCCCGGCGATCGATTGGGGCGAGCAACCGCCGCCGCGCCTGGAACCCTTTCAGTCCGGCGCCAGCTTCCAGATCGGCGATATCGAAGTGCAGAGCTTCGGCATCCCGCATGACGCCATCGACCCGGTAGGGTACTGTTTCCAGGCGCAGGGGGTGCGCGTCGGCGTGGCCACCGATCTCGGCTACGTTCCCGAGTCCATCAAGTTTCATCTGCGGCGCACCAACCTGCTGCTGCTGGAAGCCAATCACGATCTGGACATGCTCAAGGTAGGCCCGTATCCCTGGAGCGTAAAGCAGCGCGTGATGAGCCGCGTGGGGCACCTCTCTAATCTGCACATGTCGGATTACCTGATGCAGGACCTGGATTCCTGCACGGCGAATCTGATTCTGGGACACCTGAGCGAGCAGAACAATCATCCGGCGATCGTGCAGATTGTGGCCGCCGAAGCCTTGGAGAAGCGCGGGTTGGAGACGCGCCTCTCGATCGCCTCGCAAAAGACACCCAGCGAAGTTTTTCAATTCTGAAACCATCATGATTCCCCGATACACGCGTCCCGAAATGGGCCGGATCTGGAGCGACCGGAACAAGTTTCAACAATGGCTCGAAGTGGAGCTGGCAGCCTCGGAGGCGCTGGCGCAATTGGGCGTGGTGCCCGCCGAGGCGGCCCGCCTGTTGCGCCAGCACGCGGGTTTCGAGGTGGAGCGGATCCACGAAATCGAGAAGGTGGTAAAGCACGACGTCATCGCCTTCACCACCGCGGTGGCCGAGACCATGCAGGCGCGCGGGCACGGCGAAGTGTCGCGCTGGTTTCATTACGGCCTGACGTCGAACGACGTGGTGGATACGGCGCAGGCGCTCTTGTTGCAGCAGGCCTCTGCGATCCTGATCGCCGACCTGATGCAGTTGCGGGAAACGCTCAAGCGGCGCGCGCTGGAGTTCCGGCACACGGTGCAGATCGGCCGCACGCACGGCGTGCATGCGGAGCCAATCACTTTCGGGCTGAAGCTGGCCATCTGGTACGAAGAAGCCGGACGCAACCTCACCCGTTTGGGCGCGGCGTCCGAAGAGGTGCGCGTCGGCAAGACCTCGGGCGCCGTGGGCACGTTCGGCCACATCGACCCGGAGGCCGAGGAACTGATCTGCGAGAGGCTGAATCTGAAACCCGCGGCCGTGGCTTCGCAGGTGATCCAGCGCGACCGGCACGCCAACTTCGTCTCCGCGCTGGCGCTGACGACAGCGCTGTGCGAGAAGATCGCCCTCGAAGTGCGCCACCTGCAGCGCACCGAAGTGCGTGAGGCCGAGGAGTATTTCGCGCGCGGGCAGAAGGGCAGTTCCGCCATGCCCCACAAACGCAATCCGGTGACGTGCGAACAGATCTGCGGCCTGGCGCGTGTGGTCCGGTCCAACGTGCTGGCGGCTATGGAAGACGTGGCGCTGTGGCACGAGCGCGACATCTCGCACTCTTCGGTGGAACGCGTCATTCTGCCGGATTCCACCATTCTCACCGACTATCTGCTGGACAAGACGACGAAGCTGGTGGATCAACTGCTGGTCTATCCGGAGCGCATGCGGCGCAACCTGGATCTGACGCGCGGCCTGGTGTTCAGCGGGCAGGTGCTGCTGGATCTGGCCGCCGGCGGTATGCAGCGCGAGCAGGCGTACCGGCTGGTGCAATCGCATGCCATGCGGGCATGGGAAGAGGAAGGCGACTTCCGCGCGGCGATCGCCGGTGACGCCGAGATTGCGGCGGTGCTCAGCGCGGAGAAGATGGCGGAAGCCTTCTCGCTGGATCGCCAGTTACGGAACGTCGACAAGATTTTCGCCCGGGTGTTCGGAAAGGCGGCGAGCTAGAGCCGCTTCGCCAGGCGCCGATTGCGCCGGCCTTAGCGCTTGCGCGCCACAACCATACAGCTGCCCCCAAAACGAAGAGGCCGCAGTCCGGCAATGCGGGACAATTCCCGTCGAGTCAATTTCTGCAATAGCCTTTCGACGAGGGGATTGCCGGGGTCGTGGTCGGATCGGACGTCACTGTCGGCGATCTCCTTCGATGCCAGGCCCAACCGGTAGGGGAGCACGCGGAGCAATAGAATTGGAAGCGGCAGGAAGCTGAAGAAGTAGGTGGCGAACTCAACGGCGCAGCCGGCGTTTTCCAGAAGGCGGCGTAATGCCGGCACGGTATACCGCCGCGAGTGACCCGCCAGTATGTCTTCGCCCGACCAGAGCCACTGGTACGCCGGGACGGTGATGTAAACCCTCCCTCCGGGAATGACGAGCCGATTGATTTCGGCCAGGAAGCCGGAGTCGTCGCCGATGTGCTCGATCACGTCAAACAAGCCCACCGCCGGAAGTGTCCCAGGCAGCACCCCGGCATCTTTCAGGGTCGCCCGGACGACCTGACGTATGCCGCGCTTTAATGCGTTCCGAACGCCGGAGAATCCAGGTTCCACGAGGACCACGTCAAGCCCGGAGTCCTGGATAGCCCGCGCAACGTAACCGTTCCCGCCGCCAACATCAAAAAATGCGCCGGATGGCGGGAAGCTCTTGATGGCCTGCAGAATACACCGATTTCGGTGTCGAAACCAAAACGACGAGTCTTCGACTGCGAAACACGCGGCGTTGCCTTCCTCCGGATACGAGACAGCGGAAACCGTTCGCGAGGTCCACCAGCCATCTGGGGAAAGCTCAAGGTTCGGCGCGATCTCAAGCAGATTCGTGGTGTGCATGTCCCGGACGCGTACAGTTTTAAATCGTACCAAACCGCGGCATGCGAGATAGTCTCGGCGCTATAGCTCGACGGATGCTCGCAAGGCGAAGCGCAGCGGAGTCTCGGCGCCGATGCCGACCTGCCGCTTGCCGGTGGCGGCGGCGCCCACGGTGCCGGCGCCTGCTCCGGCACCCGCCCCGATCAACGCGCCTTTCCCCCCGCCGGCGATTGCGCCGATGGCGGCGCCCAACCCGGCGCCGCCGCCGATCAGGATGGCGTTACGCTTCTTGTGCGATGCGCTGACGCGCTCCACACTGCTGGTCTCGACCGGATACTGCCGGCCGTTCAGGCGGAACGAGTCGAGCCGCAGGCCGATAAAGGCGCGGCCCTTGAGGCGGCCCGAAGCCGCGGCCGTGGTGACGTGCCCGGAGAACTCAGTGCCTTCCGGAACCATGACAAGGCCATCCACCTCGATGGGTTCGGAAAGCGTCGCGCTGAATTCATCGCCGGCGCGATTGCGGCGCGTGTCGATGGCTTCATCCACACGCACATGAACTGCCGTACCGCTGGGAATTACCCCCGCGGAACCCTGCAACGGGACCGAGCCCTGCGGCGGAGCGGAACCCTGCGGCGCATTTGCGGTGGCTGGATTCGCCTCGGCCCCGACCTGCGCCGTAGGCCACGGGGTCTGGGTTCTCGAGCATCCGGCGAGCAGCAGCATCGGGACAACATAAAGCCATTTAGGCACGGTCGTAGGTCTCCGCAGTTGTAAGGTGCACGGCGGATACCAAAGCGCAACCCGTGCATATCCGGTGCTTTGGTGGAACCCGTATAAAACTTACCTTGGCCGAAGAGGTAAGATAGAGATATGGGGACCAGCCCAGCGCAATCCCGACCCGGGCTTTTCGCCTCCGACTAACTCCTCGCCCCCGCAGGCGGCGCGCGCCATGGGCGCGCAGTTCCATCAACCCTAACAACTGAATACGGAAGAGGAGTTATTTCCATGAGCACAACATTGGGACAGGTCCGTCCGGACTTGCCGGATCTCAAGGGGCCCCTGCCCGGCCCGCGCGCGCGGGCGGTCATCGAACGCGACGCCAAAGTGGTATCGCCATCCTATACGCGCGGCTATCCTCTGGTGGCACGCAAAGGCGAGGGCGCGATGGTGGAAGACGTGGACGGCAACCGCTTCCTCGATTTCACGGCCGGCATCGCCGTGGTGGCCACCGGCCACTGCCATCCGCGGGTGGTGGAAGCCATCCAGCAGCAGGCCGCCCGCCTGATCCACATGTCGGGCACGGATTTCTACTACGAGGAACTGGCCGCGTTGGCCGAGAAACTGGATGAAATCGCGCCCGGCGACGTGCCGCGGCGCGTGTCGTTCGGCAACTCGGGCGCGGAAGCGGTGGAAGGGGCCATCAAGCTGGCCCGCTACGCCGCCGGGCGCGACAAGATCATCGCCTTCTTCGGTAGCTTCCACGGGCGCACCATGGGAGCGCTTTCGCTCACCGCGCGCAAAGCCGTGCAACGCGCCAGGTTCGGCCCGCTGATTCCGGGGGTGATCCACGCGCCTTACCCGTACTGCTACCGCTGCCCCTACGGCCAGAAGCCCGATAGCTGCGCCGTGGAGTGCGTGAAGCACATCGAAGACACGCTGCTCAAGACCATTGCGCCCGCCGGGGAGACCGCCGCTATCGTGGTGGAACCGGTGCAGGGCGAGGGCGGCTACGTGGTGCCGCCGCAGAAGTTTTTCGATGAACTCGCGCGCGTGGCCGGTGCCAACGGCATCCTGCTGGTGTTCGACGAAGTGCAGAGCGGCATGGGCCGCACCGGCAAGATGTGGGCGGCGGACCACTTCGGCATGGTGCCGGATATCTTCACCGTGGCCAAGGGAATCGCCAGCGGCATGCCGCTGGGCGCCACGGTGGCGCGGGCGGACCTGATGACCTGGCCGCCCGGGGCGCACGCCTCCACCTTCGGCGGCAATCCGGTAGCCTGCGCGGCGGCCCTGGTCACCATCGAACTCCTGCAACAGGAGCTGGTGGAAAACGCCAGGATGATGGGCGCGTATCTGATGGAGCGCATGCGCCAGTGGCCGGCGCGATTCCCCATGGTGGGCGACGTGCGCGGGCTCGGCCTCATGCTGGGCATCGAGATGGTGCGCGACCAGGCCACCAAAGAAAAGGCGCCGGCGTGGCGCGACCGGGTGGTCACACTCGCCTTTGAGCGCGGGCTCCTGGTGCTGGGCGCGGGCGACAACACACTCCGCCTTTGCCCCCCTTTGGTGATTACCCGCGACCAGTGCGATTTCGCACTTGATACTCTGGAAGCGTGCCTGAAACAGGTGATCGCAGAAGCGTGAGGACGCTCGACGTGGGCTGCGGGATTCACAAGCAGCCCGGTTCCATCGGAATCGACCGCAATCCCGCCAGCCGCGCCGACGTCCTGGTGGACCTCGACCACTTTCCCTACCCGTTCGCCGACAGCTCATTCGACCGGCTCACGGCGATTCACGTGATTGAACACGTGACCGACGTCATCCGCACGATGGAAGAGTTCCACCGCCTGGTGCGGGCGGCCGGTACGGTGCGCCTGGAAACCCCGCATTACACCGATTTCAGCTCCTTCTGCGACCCCACACATAAGAGCCATCTGAACAGCTTCAGCTTCCGCTACTTCGGCGAGGATCACGCGGGCTTCGGCTATTATTCGAAATCCAGATTTCGTGAGATTTCCGTGCACGTGAAGCTACTTGTTTTTTGGCGATGGCTGGGATTCCAGTTTCTGGTGAACCGGTTCCCCAGGTACCGCCGGTTTTGGGAACATTACCTCTGTTACGTGGTGCGCGGCAAAGTGATGGAATTCGAATTCGAAGTGATCAAATGATCGGCCTTCTCTACCGCGCCGCCGACCGGCTCCGGCAGCGGCGCTATGCGGAGAATCACGGGCGCATCGGCGAAGACCTGGCTCACCGTTTCCTGCGCGCGCGCGGATGCATCGTAGTGGCGCGCAACTTCCGCATGCTCTCCGGCAGCGGCGAAATCGACCTGGTGGCCTGGGATGGCGCTAAACTCGCCTTCATCGAGGTCAAAACGCGCAGCAGCGAGGAATTCGGTCCGCCCGAATCGGCGGTGGATCTGAAGAAGCGCGAGCGCCTGCAGCGCGCCGCCCGCGACTACTTGCGCCGCGCCGACATCCCGTGGCGGGATGCGCGCTTCGACATTGTCAGCATCGTGCTCGAAAAGCCTCCCCGCATCGAATGGTTGCGCGACGCATTCGGATAATCCGCTAAACTGAAAGCGATCCACACGGAGGAACCCCTATGACTTATTACGGACCGAAAGAAATGGCCGCGTCCTTTCGCACGGTACGCGCCAACACCATCAAGATCGCCGAAGAGATCCCCGAGGAAAGCTACAGCTTCCGCGCCGCGCCGGGATGCCGCAGCGTCGCCGAGACGTTGATCCACATCGCCGTGGGCCCGCGCTTTCAGGAACAGGTACACTTCGTCGATCACCGCGATACGTTGGTCGGGTTCGACTTCTTCGCTTTCATGGGCAAGCAGGTGGCCGAGGAGCAGGTGACGCGATCCAAGGCGGAGGTCCTCGGTATGCTGCACACCGAAGGCGAGAAGTTCGCCAAGAACCTGGAAGGTCTCTCCGACTCTTTCCTGGCGGAGAGCGTCCAATTCGCGCCGGGCATGGTGCCGCCGAGCAAGTCGCGCTTCGAGATGCTGCTCTCTCCCAAGGAGCACGAGATGCACCACCGCGGCCAGTTGATGCTGGTACAGCGGATGCTCGGCATGGTGCCGCCCTTAACGCGCCAAATGCAGGAACGCGTCGCCGCCATGAAGGCCGCCGCCGCGAAGACGGCGTAACGAAAGTCCGAGCTTCGCTCGGATCTGAAGTTTGACCATTTCCAGGCTGCTGCGGGGCATTGGTGGGGCATGCTTCATTCAGCTTGCCAGGCGAGCGAAGCTCGCCCAGTCCGAGCTTCGCTCGGATGCACAAGGCGGAGCCTTATGCCACGAGTTTGAGTTGCGGGGACACCGTAATCAGCATCCAGAGGGCGGCGACGGCCACGATGATGCCGCCTTCGCGGGGGCCGAGGGCGACGATCAGCGTGTGGAACATGGGCGTCAGCAGCAGCAACGATGACCCCGGCGTGAGCATCAGCACTGCCAGCCGCCAGCCGCCGCCGATCACCGGCGGCGCGGTCATCCAGACGGCGCACGAAATCGCCGCTCCAGCCAATGGCCATTCCAGGAGATACGTCGCACCAGGAGCAGCCTTGGCTATCAGGAGTTGCAGAATCGCCGGAACCAGAAAAACCAAGACCAGCCAGAAACCGCGCACGCGGCGCCGCCAACCGGCCGCCGCAGCCGCCAGTAGCGCCGCGGCAGTGAACCAGGCCAGAGGCTGTACCCACGCGGTGGAGTAGACGATCAGCCCCGTCACCAGAGTGGGAAAGTAAACCGCATCGCCGGACGGCGGTTGGTTGAGGTCCCGCGCGCCAAACTCGCGTGTCAGCGCCAGCGCATACCTTCCCTGCTCCTGCACACTGCGCAGGTCGAGATGTCCGGGGTCGTCCTGCGGGCGGTGATACCATTCCGGGTGCTCGATGAAGGCGAAGTTCATGCCGGCAAGGCCATCGCGCTTGAACACGCTGAGGTCGGTGTCGTTCGGCATTCGGCGGTAGACCTCGTAGGCGAACGAAGTCGCGTTGGCCGCGGGCACGGCCGTCCGCAAGGCGCGGACCAGCCACGCGTTGTTCTGACTCGTCTCAAACATGGTGGCGGCTCCGCCGGTGCCGCGCGCCTCGAAATTGAGCACCACGCCGGGCTCGCCGCGCCAGGGGTGCCCGCTCATGAAGAGCGCCGCGCCCAGCAGGCCGGCCTCTTCTCCGTCGGTCACCAGAAAGATGACGTCGTTGCGCAGCCGCGGCGATTGACCGAGCGCCCGCAGGGTTTCCAGCAGCACCGCGACGCCGTGCGCATCGTCGCCCGCGCCCGGGCCGCGCCGGGTGGAATCGTAGTGGGCCGCAAGCATGACGGGACGCGTGCTGGCGGTGCCGGGCAGGCGCGCCACGATGTTCTCGACCTTGCCGGTGTAGCGGCGGAACACGCCCGTTCCAGCCTGCGTCTCAGGCGTCAGCCCCAGCCGCCGGAACTCGCCGAGCACGTAGTCGCGCACGCGATCGTGATCGGCGCTGCCCACCGGGTGCGGCCGCTGCGCGATGGCGCGGACGGTAACCATGGCGCGCCCGGCGGAGAACTCACCGGCCGGCGCATCGGCCGGCAGCGGGAGCGGCCGCCCAAAGGGAGTGAAACCAATGGCGGTCCACAACGCCAATCCGCCAGCCAGCGCCCAGCGGGCTGCCGGGGTCGCCGCGATGCTTACTTTTTCTTTTCCAGGTTCCATAGTTCCCGCGAGAGTACCCTGCCGCAGAACGGACAGTAGTTCAGCCCTACGAACTGGTGCCGGTCCTCGCCGAATACGAAAAAATACTCGGTGTCGATTTCGGTGATGATGGTGCCGTTCGTGAGCTGATGCGGCTGCGCGTGGCGGGCAAGGTCGCGATCCAGCAGTTTGTCGAATTGTGCGCAACAGGTCATAGGCCTCCCGCTACTGAATCGTGCTGGCCCCTTCTATTCCCTGGTCCTCCGGGAGGATGTTCCGGTTGACGTGACGATCGAGGTTGATCACGTAGGTTTCCGGGGACTCGATCAACACCGGCGAGTGGGTGGCGCAGACGATGCGGAACTTCTTCACGTCCACCAGTTCCAGAAGCATTTTCAGGATGCGGCGCTGGTTGGAAACCGAAAGCGCCATTTCGGGTTCGTCGAGCAGCAGCGTCGTGCCTTCGGGCAGCTGCGGAAACGTCTCGCGAAACATGGAGAGCATGACCTGGCCATGGCTGGCGGTGCGCAGGAATTCCACCATTTCCGGTTGCTCCTTGAAGAGTTCCAGCTGGGTGCGCGGATTGTGTTGTTCCGCATCGAAGAGGTAAGCCTTGCCGGGCTTCACGTCGCCCGGCTCGAGCCGGTAGACGTAGCCCTCCACCCGGTCGCCGCGCAGGGCGTAGAAGATGGAGTGCAGNNATCATCGGCATGTGGAAGTTCAGGCTGGTGAAAATCGGGTGCCCCAGAATCTTGAGATGCATAGCGTCCCAGCATAGCAAGGTCCTGGGAGGACATGCCCGGGAGCGGGCTGCTCGACCGTCTTGGGAAAGGCTACTTGCCGCTAGCGCTCACGTTGGCGGCCCGGCTACCGCCTTCACCTGCTCTTCCAGCGCCTCCAGACCGCCGGCGAAGAAGTGGTCGGCCGACTCGATCCAGTGGAGTTGCTTGGGAGCGGCGAAGCGCTCATACATGGCTTGCAGCTCCGCGCGGGGTCCAAACTGATCGTTGGTGCTCTGGATGAAGATCTTGGGGGCGGGGCAGGTCTCCAGGTAATCGGGCGAACCCCATCGCGTGGGGAATCCGGCGGCCATCAGAAAGCCGGCACCAGAGGTCTCACATCCCAGCCGGGTGACGACGCGCGAGCCGAAGGAAAAGCCGGCGAGCGCGTAAGGGAGAGCGGGGTAGCGTTCGCGCAGCCAGGCGAGCGCCGCCCGGGCGTCTTCGATTTCGCCTTCCAGATGCCCGTGCTCACCGCTGCTGGCGCCCACGCCGCGGAAGTTGAAGCGCAGCACGACGATGCCGGCGCGGCGCAATCCGCGCGCCAGGCGGTACACCACTTTATTGTGCATGGTGCCGCCGTAGAGCGGGTGGGGATGACACACCACGGCACACAAACGCGGTTCGATATCCTCGGGTTCTTCCAACAGCGCTTCCAGCCGGCCGGCGGGACCGGCGAGAGAGAGCGACTCGATGCGGCGCGGCACGTCAGTTCGTGCGGTAGTTGGTGAATTGCAGGTCGATGCCGAAATCGGTGTCGCGGAGCAGCTTGATGGCAGCTTGCAGGGTGTCGCGGTCTTTGCTGGCGACGCGCACGAAATCGCCCTGGATGGAGGCCTGCACTTTCAGCTTGCTGTCCTTGATTTTCTTGACCATCTCGCGCGCCTTCTCGATGGCAATCCCCTGCTGCATAGTGATCTCCTGCTTGACCGTGGAACCGGCCGCCGCCACGATCTCGCCATACGTCAAGCCCTTCAGCGGAACCTGGCGTTTGATCAGTTTGGATTGCAGAATATCCACCACCGCTTTGAGTTTGAACTCGTCCTTGCTGTGCAGCAGGATCTTGTTGTCCTTCTCTTGAAACTCAATGCTGGAATGCGAGTCCTTGAGGTCGAAGCGCTGATGGACCTCTTTCAACGCCTGTTGCACGGCGTTGTGCACTTCCGGCATTTCGATTTTGGAAACTACGTCAAAGGTGTTGTCGGGCATACGTTATTCGCGCTCCGTTTCGGAGGATTCGGGCTCCGGCCGGCTGATATCTAATCCTAGGATAGAACCCGATCGCTGGCGCAGGGGGCTGACGCGGCGGACTGTCTCGATTCGCGGTTCCAGGGGAGCCGGCGAGGCGGGCGAGGCAGGGCGGGCAGGAGGCGCCGCTTGCGGGGGGTGCACGAAAGCGGGCCTGGTGGCGAGCGCGGGAGCCGGCGGATGCGCCGGCGCAGGTTCGGGTTTCCGGGTGGCGAGAGAAACCAGCACGCGCCTGGCGATCTCATCCACCATCACCGCCATGGAGGCATCCAGGGCCACGGTAACCGCGGCGCGCACCTGTTCCTCATCCACCACGGCGACGAACGGCACGGCCGCCACCGCGGGAATACGCGGCGCGTCGCCGCTCTCGCCAGGCACCAGTGCCGCGCGATCCCGGGCGGCCGCTTCGGCCAGCGGTTTGACGGCGGCAATCAGGGCGCTGGCCTCGAATGGCTTACGCAGCGTGCTATCCGCCTCCACACGCGCGGCGGCGGCTTCATCCAGCGTCTCCATGACGCCGGCGATAAGAATCACGCGCACGTGGCGATGGCGCGGGCTCATCTTGAGGTACTGGCAGATCTCGTAGCCGGTGCGGCCGGGCATGACGACATCCGCCAGCACCACGTCGGGATCGACATCGTCCAGGCGGATCAGCGCAGAGTCGGCGTTACTGACGGTAACGACTTCGTAGCCTTCTTCGCTAAGGATGCGCTCGCCCATTCGCTGGGCGTGAGGGCTGTCGTCAACCAGCAGAATGCGGCTCATTGTTTGACAGGCGGGACGGTGGCCGGGGCGCCGGTGGGCGCGGGCTGCGGCGGCTTCTCTTCCTGTTTCTGCTCGTCCTGTTTGGCCTTGGACTTCCTCTTCTGCTCCTTGATCTTGGCCTGCAGCTCCGCCTCTTTCTTCTTGCGGTCGGTCTGGGATTTCTTAACGGAGTCCTGCTGCTGCTTGAGCTGTTTCTGGTATTCCTTTTTCTGCTGGGCCGGGGTCATGGACGCCTGTTTGACGGCGGCGTTGGGGTCCGCTGCCGGTTTGGCGGTGTTTTCCGCGACCGGAGGCGTGGCGGGAGCTGCCGGTGCGGCGGCCGCGGCGGCGTCCGGCGCAGCTTCGGGAGCGCCCGGATTAGCGCGCACTTCCTTACCCTTATCGATTTCGCTGTCGCTGCCCGGATTGCTGATGCTGACTTCGTTGCTGCCCAGCGCGCCGGGATTGGCGGCGGTCGCGGGTACGCTGGCCGGTATGGTGGGCCGGTAGCCTTCCATCGGCGGAGTGCCCGATTTCGCCGCCTGGCTCAGGTCGGGACGCGAACGGAAGAGGCCCCAGAACTGGCCCGGAAGCCCCACCTTCGTATGGTTCTCCATCTCATACTTCATGCGCGCCATCGCCACGGTGTCAGCCTCCGGAACGGTGCGCTTCATGACTTCGAGCTGCGCCCGCGCGTCTTCGGCATGGACGCTGAGAGGGTAGTCCTTGACGATTCGCTGGTAGGCCGTCGCCTGCTGATTCTCGAATTTGTCGCCCATCCTGTGGTAGCTCTCGGCGGCTTGCCACAGGGCTTCGTCGGCCTTGCTGTAGATGGGGAACTGGTCCACCATCGCCTGGAAGCGGTTGGCCGCGGCCGGGAAACTGCCCTTTTTCTGATACAGCGTGCCCACGCGGAACTCGCTGTCGGCCAGCAGTTCCTGAATGTCGCGCAGCTTCTGTTGCGCCAGGGGAGCGAATTTGCTGTTGGGGAATTGCAGGATGAGCTGCTTGCATTCCTGCTCCGCGCGCAACGCGTGCATGGGGTCGCGATCGGGCTTTTCCATCTGCTTGTAATGGATGTCGCAGACCTTCTCCTGCGCTTCGGCGGCTTCTTCCATCGCCGGGTAGAAAAGGATGAAGTCTTTGTACTCGGCTTCGGCCTGCGCCAGACCGTGGCTGCCGCCTTCCCGGAACCAGGCGTCGGCAATGGCCAGTTTGGCTTTGGCCAGATATTCGCTGGTGTCGTAGGTGTTGATCAGGTTTTGCAGCAGCAGCCGCGCGACTTCGAAACGGCTGTGCTCGATATCGTTGATGGCCTTGTCGAACAGCACTTTATCGGGCTGCTGCGTGTCCTTGGTGATGGGGTTGGCGTACTTCTTGCGGCGAATGCCACAGCCGCCCAAGAGTACCGCAACCGCCAAAACCACAGCGGTAGAACGAATCGCGTTTCGAACCATAATCAGTCAGTCACCTTAACCAGACTTAGCACGCGTCACTTAGCAGACAACCGCGGCCGCCTGCGCCGCGATCTCGCGCATCTCACGTAGCGTGGCCTCCGGGTTTGCACTGTGAAAGATCGCCGACCCTGTGACGATCCAGTCACACCCCGCGCGCACCACTTCCGCCAGATTCTCTTTGTGCACGCCGCCGTCGATTTCGATGGGCAGCGCTAACTTCTTCTCGCCGCGCAGCCTCGCCAGCTTGCGCACTTTCTCGAGCACGTAGGGAATCAACTTCTGTCCGCCGAATCCCGGATTCACGCTCATCAGCAGCACGTAATCCGCCACTTCCACCACGTCTTCCAATACCGCCACCGGGGTGGACGGGTTGAGCACCACGCCCGCCAGGGCGCCGGCCTTACGGATCATACCCAACACGCCATCCAGATGGCGCGCCGCCTCGTAATGCACGGAAACCGAATTGGCTCCCGCCTGCACGAACGAGGTCACAAAGCGTTCCGGATTCTCGATCATCAGGTGCACGTCGAGCTGCAATTTGGTGGCTTTGCGAACGGCTTCCACCACCGGCGGGCCAATGGTCAAATTAGGCACAAAATGGCCGTCCATCACGTCCANNTCATTTACGGGCTATGCCGATTTTATCACACAGGCGTAGAAGCCGTCCCCGGGGTCTCGCCCCGGAATCCGGCGCAGCGAATCGGCAATCAGCGCCTCCGGCACCGCCGCCGTAACACCTTCGTTTTCCTCGGGTTCGAGCGAGCAGGTGGCGTACACCAGGATGCCGCCGGGGGCCAGCACGGCTCTGGCGTTAGAGAGCAGCGCCGACTGGCGGACGCGCAGGTCGTCGAGATCTTCCGGCNNACTTGATTTCCGGATTGCGGCCCAGGGTGCCGGTGCCCGAGCAGGGGGCGTCCACCAGGATGCGGTCGAAGGGGCGCCCGAAGGGTAGCGGACGGGTGCCGTCGAGGACCACCAGGCTGGCGGTCAGCGGCTTCATCTGGACGAGCCGGTGAAAATGCAGATCGCTGGCGACGGCGTGCACACCGGCTTCCAGCGCCTGCGCGGTCTTGTTGCCGGGCGCGGCGCAGACGTCGAGAAACCGGAGGCCCGGTTCGAGCCGCAGCAGCGGCACAATGGATTGCGACCCGATGTCCTGCGTGCGGTCTCCGGCGGGCGAGGTGCGGACGTATTTCTCCGGCTCGCGCAGCGCTGCCAGAGCGATACCCGCGGCGGTTTCGGCGCCGAATGCCGCCTCCCAGCGGGCCAGCAGCCACTCCGGGCAGGAAAGCTCGATTTCGCGAGTGGGCCACGG
>PLDO01000722.1 GCA_003136215.1 Bryobacterales bacterium | reverse complement strand
CCAGGAGCCGGCGGGAATCACCATTTGCCCCGCCACATCGCGCCGGACCGGGCCGGCGGAAACGCGTTCCGGTGAGCGATCGAAGGTCACGGGCTCGGAGGTGTACACGGACGTTGCGCCGCGGGGCGCCGCGCGTTCGCCCGGCAGCCCGCGCAGCACCGGCAGCAGGACCACGAACGCCAGCACGGCCCACCAGACGGCCTCCCGCGTGGCCGCGTTGATGCGCGGCGTCCAGCGCAGCGCGGCCCATGCCAGCAGGGCGACGACGGCTGTCTGCCACAGCGTGTTCAAAAACGCCGCCAGGATGATGCTCATTGTGCCTCCCCGGCGAGCAACGCCCGAATACGGCGCAGTTCCTGGCGGCTCAGCTCCTCATTTTCCAGCAGATTGAGCACCAGCAACTCCGGCGAATTGCGGAAGAACCGGCTTACCAGGTGCCGGACGGCGGTGCGGCTGGCGTGCTCGCGGTCCACCACGGCGCGATAGACGAAGGCGCGGCCCTCCTTGGCCTTGGTGTGGCGCAAAAAGCCCTTCTCCTCGAGGATACGCAGCGTGGTGAGCACGGTGTTGTAGGCCAATCCGAGTTCGCGGGGCAGGGCGTCGGCCACCTCGGACACGGTCGCCTCGCCCTTCTCCCAGACCACATCCATGAGCCGCAATTCGGCATCGGTGAGATTCGCTGATTTCTTTCGCGCCACGCGCCGGCCTCCCACAACTAAGGAATTAAGTGGTGCTCGATTATTTGTACGCCGAAGATGGCACCGGTGTCAACTATAAAATTAAGAGCTGAGAGTGAAAACGGGCGAATGCGAGGGATGCTCCGGCGGCCGGTTTGCCCCGGACGCGTGCGGGTGTAGCCTGGGAAGACAGGAGTTCAGCATGAACCGGAGACAGCTTCTTCGTTCGGCCGTGGCGTTGCCCGCGGCGGGCGCCGCGTTTTCCGCCGCGGCGGCCCAACAGAAACAGATCAAGATTACAGCGCTGGAAACCGACGTGCTGAAGCAGCCGCCCGGCACGCCGATCTACGACGCCATCCACAGGCTCAGCGTGGATAGCGGAAGCGTGGTGCTGCGCCTGCGCACCGACGCGGGCATCACGGGCTGGGCCACCGTCTCCTTCGGCATGATCGCCGGCGGGCCGCGCGTGGTGCAGACCATTCTGGAGCAGGAGGTGAAGCCGGTCATCCTCGGCATGGACCCGGCGTTTCCGCGGCGCATCCGCGCGGAACTCTGGAAGGCGCTGGAGTACAACGGCGTCGGCGGCGTGGTGCAGTTCGCCATCGCCGCGGCGGACATCGCCGTGTGGGACATTTTGGGGAAGAGCGCGGGGTTGCCGGTGTATAAAATGCTCGGCGCGTTTCGCGACCGCATGCCGGTCTACTCCATGTGCGGCTGGTATTACGATGACGATGACGACCTTTCCCGCTACAAACGCTCGGTGTCGCAAGCCTGCGAGCAGGGCTACCACGCGGTGAAGATCAAGGTAGGCCGCGGGCCCATCGAGGAAGATGTCCGCCGCATCAAGCTGGCTTTCGACGTGGTGGGCAAGGACCGGCGCGTCATGGTGGACGCCAATCAGGTGTTCAATCGCAATGAGGCCTTGCGGCGCGGGCGCGTCTACCAGGACATGGGCTGCTTCTGGTACGAAGAGCCGCTGCCGCCGCAGGAGATGGAAGGGTACGCGGAGCTGGCGCGCGCGCTGGACATCCGCATCGCCACCGGCGAAAACCTGGCCACCAAGTATGCCTTCGCGGACCTGATCGCGCGGCGCGGGGCGGACGTGGTGCAGCCCGATAGCCGCCGCGCCGGCGGCGTCACGGAGTGGATGGAGATTGCGGCCATCGCCGATGGCTACGGGCTGGAACTGGCCAGCCACGGCGGCAGCGCCACTAATCTCAACATGCTGCTGGCCATGCCGAACGCCATCTACATGGAGTCGGGCGGCGCGCGCAAACTGGTGAACGGCGAAATGCTCGGGCCGGAGGAACCCGGCATGAGCAGCGAACCCAGGGGTTAACCCAGGGGGTGAGTTGCCACGCGTGAAATCGCACGGAAGCGACGACGGTTAGCGGCGGTTCCGCGCTGCTACTCGAAGAACAGTGGTAATTGCTCGTCGAACTCCATGGCGCGGGCTTGTTCCAACTGCCGGGCTTCCGCGGTGCGGCCCCATCCATCCAGAATCCAGACCAGTTCGCGGCTGGCCTCGTCCACAACTGCGCGGTCGTCGCGCTCCTCCGCCATGGCCCGCCATTGAGACATGATCTCGAAGCATTCGGCCAGGCGGAACTGGTCGCGCGCCACGCGGCGGGCCTGGCGCGCCAGGCGGCAGGCCTCGGTCCAATCCTCCACGGCATCGAAAGCGCGCGCCAGTTGGCGCAGGGTGTCGGGAGATGGCACGCCGGGCTCGCTCGAAACCAGCGTGGAGCAGCGCCCGCCGAAGATCAGGTCGGCGGGGGCGGCGCCTTCGAGCACCAGCAAAAACCGGCGCGCTTCGCAGAAGATGCGCAAGTGGTCCAGATTGCCGGCGAGTTCGCCCTCGAGATGCAGTCCCAGCTGCGACGCCAGGTCGCCGGCCATGTCGGCCAGCGTGCCGGTGGCGCTGTCGAGGTGGAGCACCGCGTCGAAATCGCCGCTAAACGCGCGGGCGAATTCACGGGCCAGCGCGAGACTCGCCACAGTGTCCGTGCCGGGACGGTCGGCAATCGCGATGCCGAGCACTTCGAGATCGGCGGAGAATTCGGCGGAGGGTGGTTCGCCGGGTTCGCTGCCGCGCACCCAGCGCTTCACGTCGCGCAACCGGGCGGCGTCGAACATGGGGGCTAGCACGCGCGGGGGAATGCAATCGTCGCACTTGAGAAAGGCGATGCGCACGCCTTCGGCCGCCGGCTCCTTCACCAGCGCGTCTTCCCACTGGGCGCGCGGCCAGCGCGAAGGCATGGAACTCCGCGAGAACAGCACGAGCACGATGTCCGCGATGCGCCCTTCGCGCGCCTTTTCAGCGAGGTCCGCGCCCTCCGCCAGTTGCCCTTCGCCGAGGAAGACGCGCACGTCGGCGCCTCGTTCCAGCAGCGCGGCCAGGCGCTCCGCGATGGCGCGGTCGGCCGCCACGTAGCACGGGAAGACAGTCGGCGCGGTTAGAGCTTGCACGCCAGTGTCAGTCCGTCGCCCAGCGGCACAATGCTCAGCGTGACGCGCTCATCGGCTTGCAACTTGCGGTTGAAGGCGCGGATGGCTTCGGTCTCGGCATCGGTCTTGCTCGCGTCCGTCACGTCGCCCTCCCACAACACGTTGTCGGCCGCAATCAGCCCGCCGGGGCGCACCAGCACCATGGCGCGATCGTAATAATTCACATAGTTCGCCTTATCCGCATCGATGAAGGCGAAGTCGAAGGTGCCGCTGTGCCCCTGGGCGATCAGCGCATCCAGCGTGTCGAGGGCGGGAGCCAGGCGCAATTCGATTTTGTCTTCCACACCGGCCGCGCGCCAGAGTTGCCGCGCCTGCGCGGTGTACTCTTCGCTCTGGTCACAGGCGATCATTCTGCCGCCCGCGGGCAGGGCCAGCGCCACCCAGGTGGAACTGTAGCCCAGGAATACGCCCACCTCCAGCGCCTTCTTCGCGCCTGTCAGGCGCGCCAGCAGGTGCAGAAACTGGCCCTGCTCGGGCGAGGTCTGCATGGAGGCTCGCGGATGCAGGTCGCTGGCTTCGCGTTGCTGGCGGAGCGCGGTGGGCTCGCGCAGCGCTACCTGGCGGATGTAGATCGTCAACTCATCGGTGAGGGGAGTGTGAATACGTGACATGGCAAAGAGTCAATTTTACCCCGCCAGGAACATGGCGATGGCGGCGGCGCACATCACCGCCGCGGCCAGCCAGCCTACCCATTTGAGCAAAGGCGGATTCACCCGGTCGCCCATCACGGTGCGGTCGGTGGTCAGCAGCACCACCAGCACGATCAGCGGCGGCGCGAGCACTCCGTTGGCCACCGCCGACCAGAAGAGCATCTTCACCGCGTTGAGACCCACATAATCCAGCGCCACACCGAGCATCATGGCGACGGCCAGCACGCCGTAGAACTTGGGCGCGAGTCTGGGCTTGCGGTCGAGCGACGCGCGCCACGACATCGCCTCCGCAATCGCATACGCGCTCGACCCCGCCAGCACCGGCACGCCGAGCATCCCGGTGCCGATCAGCCCCAGCGTGAAAAGCCAGTAGGCGCCCTCGCCGGCGAGCGGCTTCAAGGCCTNNGAGGATGATGAAGTACATCACGAAGTTGGAAAAAAACATGCCCGTGAGCACATCGGTGCGCGCGCGCCGCAGGTCCGCGTCCGAGGCGCCCTGGCGCTTGGCCACCGTGTTCTTGCCTTCGGCGCGCTCTTCTTCCACCTCTTGCGCGGCCTGCCAGAAGAAGAGGTACGGCGAGATGCTGGTGCCCAGAATTGCCACCAGCACCGACAGAAACTCGCGGGACCAGTGGAGATCCGGCACGAAGGTGGCGCGCAGCACTGCCCACCAGTCCGGGTGGGCGAGGAACGCCGTGATCACGTAGGCGAACAACACCAGGGTGAGCCATTTGAAGACCCGCGCCATGGTGCGGTAGGAAGTCAGGAACAGGGCCGCGACAATCAGCGCCGCGAACAGCGGTGTGAGCCACGCGGCGGGAATGCCGGTCACCATCCTGGTGGCATCCGCCATGCCGCCCAGGTCGGCGGCGATGTTGATCACGTTGGCCACAATCAGCAGCAGGCATGCGCCCCACAGCACCCAGCGCGAGTATCGCCGTCGCACCACGGCCGCCAGGCCGCGGCCGGTGACCATGCCCAGCCGCGAGCACATCAACTGAACCGCCGCCATCAGGGGGAAACAAAACAGCGCCGTCCATAGAGGACCGTAGCCGAAAGCCGCGCCGGTCACCGAGTACGTGGCGATGCCCGAGGGGTCGTCGTCCGCCGCGCCGGTAATCAGGCCGGGGCCGAGTTCGGCGAAAAACTTCCGGACCCTGTGATTATTCCGCTGCATCCACGGGTTCCACCACCTCGGCATCCAGTACGACGACCAAGCCTTCCTTGACCATCCCTCGAATTTCGGGGAGAACCGCCCGGATCTTGTGCTCCTCGTCGACTACCGTGATAATGACCGGCTTATCGTCGGACACGCCGAACAGCCGCTTGTGATGCACTTTGCCGCGGCTTCCGAAGCCCATCATGCCCGCCTGCGCCGTGGCGCCGGCGAGGCCCATCTGGCGCACCCGCCGCACGATGGCTTCATACAACGAACCCGTGCCCCAAAGGTCCGTCTCATCCACGTAGATGACCAGCATTTTCACCGGCGGCTTCATTGGTCCTCTTTCTTCGCCGTCAAATAGTATAAGCTCGGCAGCACCAGCAACGTCAAAAACAGCGTGGAAAGCAGTCCGCCCACCACCACCGTGGCCAGCGGCCGCTGGATATCGCTGCCGATGCCGGTTGCGCGCGCCGCCGGCACCATCCCCAACATGGCTACCAGTATCAACATCAGGCTGGGCCGCACCTGCGCCCGGGCGCCTTGAATCACCGCTTCTTCCAGCGACGTTCCGGGTTCGGCGCGCCGCCGGTTGATCTCTGAAATGTACAACACCCCGCTCATTACCGCTACCCCGAAGAGTGAGATAAAGCCCACGGCGGCCGAAACGCTGAGGTTGATGCCGCGCAGATACAGGAAGACAATGCCGCCCACCAGCGAGAAGGGCACATTCACCAGCACCAGCCCCGCGTGCAACGCGTCGCCAAAGGCGAAAAACAGCAGGGCGAAGATGATGCCGATGGTGATCGGCAGGATGATCGCCAGCCGCTTGCGCGCCCTCTCCAGGTTCTCGAACTGGCCGCCCCAATCCACCGAGTAGCCCGCGGGAAGTTTCACGGCGCGTTCGAATTTGGCCTGGGCCTCCTTCACGAAGCTTCCCTGATCGCGCCCGCGGATGTTGGTGCGCACCGAAATCTGGCGGATGTTCTCGCGCCGCGCGATGATGCTGGCGCCATTGACCACCTCGATGCGCGACAGTTGGGAGAGCGGCACCCGCCCGCCATCGTGCGTCGGCACCAGGATATTGCCGATGGCGTCGGCGTCGGCGCGCGATTGCTCCTGGAAGCGCACCGTCACGTCGAACCGCTTTTCGCCCTCGAAAACCGTGCTGATCGGCTTGCCGCCGATCGCCATCTCGATCACGTCCTCCACGTCGCGGACGTTGATGCCGTAGCGGGCCACGCTTCGCCGGTCGATCAGAATGCGCAACTGCGCCTGCTCCGCCTCCTGCTCCAGGAACGTGTCGGCCGCGCCGGATATGGGGCGCAGCACGTTCAGGGTTTCGTCGGCCAGCAGGCGCAGCCGCTTGAGGTCCGGACCGCTGATGATCACCGCCAGGTCGGCCGGCGAACCGGTCACCGCTTCGGTGACGTTATCGATGATGGGCTGGGTGAGGCTGAAGTTGGCGCCCGGAATCTGTTCGCGCAACCGGGTGGAGATCTGCTCCACCAGGAGAGTTTTGCGCACGCCCGCGGGCCAGGTGTCGTATGCCTTCAAGGCGACGAAGAACTCGTTGCGGTTGGGGCCGTAGGGGTCGGTTCCCGAATCGTTGCGGCCGGATTGCGAGCTCACCAGTTCGACTTCCGGAAAGGTCTCCAGAATGTGGCGGATTTTGGCGGCTTCCTCCGCCGATTTTGCCAGCGAGATCCCCGCCGGGAAGTTGGCGCGTACCCAGATGGTACCCTCGTCGAGTTGCGGCAGGAATTCACTGCCCAGTTGTCCGCCCAGCACGAAGGCGCCGGCCACCACCGCCGCACCGAAGGCTACCGTCACCCAGGCGCGCCTGACGGTGACGCGCAGCACGCCTTCATAGGCGTTGTAGATCCACCGCAGCACCGGGTTGTCCCAGGTCTTGCAGCCGTGGCGGAACAGGTACGTGGCCAGGACCGGAATCAGCGTCAGCGCCAGCAGCATGCTGCCGAGCAGCGCGTAGCAGACCGTGTACGCCATGGGCGTGAACAGCCGCCGCTCCACGCGCTCCAGCGTGAACAACGGGATGTACGCCGAAATGATGATCAACAGCGAAAAGAAGATGGGCGATTCCACTTCGAGCGCGGCGTTGAGAATGGTCTCGTACACCGTGGCCCGGACCTTGCTCCGGTCGCGTTCCTGCATGCTGTGCACGATGTGCTCCACCATCACCAGCGTGCCGTCCACGATGATTCCGAAATCGAGAGCGCCCAGGCTCAACAGGTTCGCCGGAATGCCGGTCAGGTACATGCAGATGAAAGCGAACAGCAGCGCCAGCGGGATGGTGATGGCGGTCAATAGCGCGGCGCGCACGCTGCCCAGGAACAACAGCAGCATGGTCACCATCACCACGATGCCTTCCAGCAGCGTGTGCGACACCGTATGCAAGGTGTTGGCCACCAGGTCCGTGCGGTCGTAGATGCCGCGGATTCGCACCCCCGGCGGCAGGCGCGTGGCGTTGATGTCGTCTACCGCGTCGTGCACGCCTTTCAGCACTTCCGTGGGATTCTCGCCGCGGCGCATGAGCACTATGCCCTCTACGCCGGTCACCTCGCCGATGCCGAAAATGCCCGTCGGCTGCGCCGCGCCGATCTCCACCTTGCCGATATCGCGGATGAACACCGGAACACCCTTGTTCTCGGCCACCACGATGTTCTCGACATCGCCGGTGTTCTGCACCAACCCGACGCCGCGGATTACCATCGACTGCTGATTGTTGTCCAGCAGGGCGCCGCCCGCGTTCTGATTGTTGGCGCCCACCGCCTGGGCGATCTGCCCGATGGACAGGTTGTATTTGTCCATCGCCCGCGGATTGACCACCACCTGGTACTGCTTCACCAGCCCGCCGAATGGCGTCACGTCGGCGATCCCCGGCACCTGCCGGAAACGCGGCTCGATCACCCAATCTTCCAGGTCGCGCAATTCGATGTCGCTGTGGCCCTTGCCTTCCACCACGTAGCGGTAGAGCTCGCCGATGGGCGTGGCCAGCGGGCCGAGCGTCGGCGTCACGTTGTCCGGCAGCGTCGCGTCGCGCAGCTTTTCCAGCACCACCGCGCGCGCGAAATAGTCGTCGGTCCCGTAGGCGAACGTCAATTCCACCACCGATAGTCCGAAGATAGTGCGCGAGCGGCGCGCGATTACGCTGGGCACGCCGTTCAGCGCGCGCTCGATGGGCACCGTGACCTGCTGTTCCACCTCTTCGGCGGCGTGACCGGGATACAGCGTGATGACCACTGCCTGGGTGTCCGAAATGTCGGGATAGGCCTCCACCTTGAGTTGCCGGAAGCTGTACACTCCCATGGCGACCAGCCCCAGGGAGAGCACGATCATCACGAAGCGCTGGTTCAGCGCAAATCTCAATAGTTTGGCTATCATGTCTTTCTATTGGGCGCGCAGCAGCATGGCGCCGTCCACCACGATGCGCGTGCCGGCCTTCAGCCCGCTCATCACCGGCAGCATATCGCCGGCGCGCTCTCCGGTTTTCACTTCCACGGGCTGGAAGCGGCCCGGCGCGGTCTCCACCCACACGCTGGTCTTGCCGTCGCCTTGCAGCACCGCGCCCACCGGCACCACCGGCACGGTTTTCATGGAATCCGTATGCCGGATGGTGCCGTACATCTCCGGCCGCAATTTGCCCTTGGAGTTGTCCATTTCGGCGCGGACCTTGATGGTGCGCGTCTGCGGATCGACGGTGTCGGCGATGCGCGTCACCCGTCCGTGAAACGTCTCGCCGGGATACGCCGTCAGTTCCACATCGATGCGCTCGCCCACCTCGACGAAGCGGATGGCGCTCTCCGGGACGTCGGAGGACACCCACACCGTGCTCAAGTCGGCGATGGTCATTACCGGCGTGTTGGTATCGTTCTTGTATTCGCCCGCCGCCACGCTCATCTCCAGAATCTTGCCCGAAATCGGCGCGCTCAGCGTAATCTTCTGGCCGAAGACGCCGGGCTTGAGCCCCAGCAGACGCAGTTTGCGGTCGGATTGCTCCAGCGCCGCCTGCGCCTGTTCCAAAGCCGCCTTGGCCTGCGCCAGCGCGTTTTCGGCGGTGAGCACGTCCTTTTTCGCCACCGCGTTGTGCTCGAACAGGTCGGCGGAGCGGTCGTAGTCGGCCTGGGCTTTATTGAGGTTGGCCTTGGCCTGCGTGATGGCCGCCTGCCCCTGCAGGTAGGCGCCCACGCCGGCATCGGCATCCGGCGATTCCAGGCTGAGCAGCGGGTCGCCGCGCTTCACCGCATCGCCGAGTTTCACCATGACCGACGATACCCGTCCCGTCAGCGGCAGCGCCACGCGCGACACCAGGTTCGGGTTGGTCTCGATCTTGCCGGGCGAAGTGACTTCGTCGAAGGGCACGGAGGCGCTCTTCACTTCCGCCACGTGAATCTCCTTGAGCTTGGGCGAATCCGCCGGAATCGTCACGCTCCCGTCGGACAGCCGCTCTTCCCCGGCAGGCGGCGGCGCCGCCGCCGCGGGCGACTCCTTCCTGCCGCAGGCGGCCAGTAACAGGAGGAGGCACAGGAGCAAAATGCCCTTGTGGCATAAGGCTCCGCC
>PLDO01000405.1 GCA_003136215.1 Bryobacterales bacterium | reverse complement strand
CTAGGCGGAGGTCTCGTGCTTGTTGTATGCCGGTACGTGCCAGTCGTTGGCGCCGCGCTTGGAAATCATGTTGAAGCTGGCGGCGCGCGAGTTATCCGCGCCGCTGGACACCTCGTTCACCTGAACGGTCTCAAAGAACGCGGGGTTGTCGAGTTGGTCGCCGGTGGTGTCGTTGGCCACACCATCCATCTGATAGGCTTGCTTGTTGCGGTCGCTGACGCCCGACATGACCATGGCCCAGCCGTTGCCCTGGATGCCCGGCATAGTCGTCATCAGTGCAAATGGGGACGGGTAGACGTCCACCACCGGCCGGTCGAGGAACTGTTTCTTGTCAAGCTCGCCCGATATGGCACCGTTTTCGGTCTGGATCAACTGCGCGCCGCCGGTGACGGTGACCGACTCGGTGGTGGCGCCTACCTGTAGCGTGATGTCAAAGCGCCGGGTCTGGCCGGCGTCGAGCAGGACGTCTTCCGCCTGGAAACTGCGAAACCCCTTGGTCTCGATCTTGATCACGTAGTGGCCAGGATTCAGCGCCGGCGCCTCGTAATTGCCGTTCTCGTCGGTAGTAAGTTTACGATCGAGGTTCGTGCCCACTTCCTGGATTAGGATCTGGGCGCTGGGAACGACCGAGCCCGACGGGTCGGTGACCGTGCCACGGAGTGTGGCGCGATCCGTTTGGGAAAACAAGATGGACGCTCCGATAGCAAGGAGCAATAGCATTTTTGTAACGTTACGACTCACGAAGACCCCCAAATTACAGATTTCTGGACGAGTGTATCTGTAATCGCTTACGTTGTCAATCATCCAACGAGAGCTTTCTAGCGAAAGTTCAACGAACGTTTCTTGCGGGGTAACTCCGCGGCTACTTCCGGCTTTCCCACTTGTCCGCCAGGCCGGCCTGCTCGGCGGCATGGACGCCATCGCCCTGCTGTTGGTACAACTCGGCGAGTGTACGGTGAACGGCGGCCCGGCTTTCGTCCAGCGCGAGACAACGCTGGTAAGCCGCGATGGCTTCGCGCCGATTGCCCTTGGCTGCCCAGGCGCGGCCGAATTCGAAGTGGATGTCCACCTGTAGTTGCTGGTAATAAGGAGAGGTGGGAAATGTCTTGCCCGGGGGCAGCGCAAGGTGCAGCGCGTCCAGTGCCTTGCCGCTCATTCCCTGAGCATTGAAGAGCTGAGCGAGATTCAGGTAGGACTCCGAGCGCTCCGGGTCCAACGCTATGGCCTTGCGGCACAGGTCCTCGGCCTCGTGGTAGCGTTTTCGCTGCGTGTAGAGAGAGCCCAGGGTCAGGTAAAGTTCCGGCGCCACAAAAGGCGATTGAATCGAGGCTTCCAGTTCTCCAATGGCCTCGTCGTCCTTCTTCAGGTCCATGTACGCCAGGGCGGCGTAGTAGTGCACGGTGTTCATTTTCGGATCGGCCGCCAGCGCCTTCCGGTGCCAAACCAGCGCAACCTCGGGATTGCCGAGTTTGCGCTCCGCCTCCCCGAGCAGCGAAAGGAAGTGCGCCACTCCGGGCCGCGTTTTCAGGGCCTCTTCGAGTTCCCCTTTGGCCTTGTCCGGGCGCCCGGTATCGAGGTAGACCTTCGCCAGGTAAAAGCGCGCCCATACCAGACTGGGATCGAGGTCCAGCGCCTGCTGAAGCTCGGCTTTTGCCTCGGCAATCATGGGAGCCGAGCGCATGGCGAGATAGGCCTGGCCAAGCAGTTGGTGGGCCGCACCCGACCGACCGTCGATGCCCACCGCCTGCTTGCATTCCGCGACAGCCTGTTGAGCCTGGTTGCGCTGTAAGCTCTCCGAGCAGGCTTTCAGACGGACCAGCGCTTCGGGGTTTGTCTGGGGCCAGAAAAGCAGCCACGGCAACCAGGACAGCATGCTCTGATTATGGCAGCATCCGGTAGAGCAGGACATGGGCGCGTTCGCCTGCCATCTCTCGATCTAGCCCGCAGTTGGCAGGCGGAAGCGCCTGCCCCACCACAGCGGGACTACTGCTTATCGAAGACCAGCTTCTGCTCGCCTTCGCCCATAGCGCTCTTGAAAGTCTGCACGACGTTCAACGTTTTGCCGTCGGCCGCCAGGCTCCACTTCTGGGTCATGGTGAAATCGTTGTCGCCAAATTGTCCCTTGGTCTCGACGGACAGGGTGTCGCCGTCCCACTTGAGCACGCTCTTGAAGGTAGAGCCGCCGAAACCTTGGTTGCTGCACTCCTTGCCGTCGGTGGTATAGGACGCCTGCATTTCGAACTCGCCCATCTGGCCGGACTGCTTGACCGCGGTGCTCAGCTTAGGGTCGGAATGCGTGATCTTGTACGTCATGGAGTCGGGGGCAGGCATCTCCCCGAACGTGCTCTTGGAGGTATTGAGTTTCCAATCCCCGGTGAAGTTGGGTTTAGCGAGAGCGGGCAAGGCCGCCAGCGCCAGGATTGCGAGCATGATAAGAACTCGTCTGGACGTCATGGTGGATCAACTCCTTGGTCTTCCCGCAGTGTAACCCGGAATCTCGACACGTCGCTCAGTAATAGAGATTGGCGCCGAACTCCGGGACGACGCCGGCCCGCACCTGCTGCGACCACTGCTGCAGCCGGTCCCTGCCCATCGTCCAAAAGGCCTGGCAGAGGTCGAAGAACTCCAACACTGTTTGCCGCGTCTCGGGGGAGGTCTCGTAGCGCCGCGGGACGCGCTCTTCGCGAGAGGCCGAACTCGCGCTGGTAACTTCTTCCACGCCGGTAAGCAGGTCCCTGGCAAGCGACATGTTGGGTCCGAAGGAATTGAGCTGTGGCGACCCCGTGGTGTGGCCTGCCGCCAGCAAGCGGGCGCGGGCCGCTGCCAGGTCGCCGCGGCGCAACGCCACCTGGCCCTGTACCATGTTCCCGAAGAAAACGGCGTTGCCGTAGTTCCAATCCTTCGGGTTGGTAGCGGCGCTGAGGAGTTCGATGGCGTAAGACTGTGCGTCATCGAGCGCCGCGCATCTCACCGCCAACTTGGCGGCGCCGGCGAGCGCGGCATACCGCAGGGCGCCGGTCAGCACCGACAGGTCTTCCTTCACCTGGCTGAAAGCATCTTTGGCGCTGAGGGGCAGAACGTCGGAGTTAGACCGCAACGTCAGAATTGGGATGCGGTAGGATCGCCAGGTGGCGGCGCCTGGCTCCAGCACGATGGCGCGGTCCAGGGCCTGCACACCCAGGGTGCGCGCATCCAGGTATGCAACCTGCGCCTCCGTTGGGTGCTGAGCCTCATATCCCTGCACCTGGAAGCTGAAATTCCATAACGCCTGGCCACCCTCGCCAAGAACGCCGGCGAACACAGAGTTCTGCATGGCATCGCGCGCGTGCTGCGCAAACTCGCCGCGCGCCTTGGCCGGATCCACGCCGGCGACGGAATTGTATTGCCCGAGCGCGGTGATCCCGAGAATGACGAACGAGTAATTCTGGCCGAGAAGAGTCTGGGACCCGCGGTCGGTTGGATTCTGGGCGACGGTGGTTTCGAGCTGCTGAATCTGCGCCTGGCTCAGCACGGGAATCGCCTGAACGCAGAGGGATCCGGCGAACAGTGGAAGAAGGATCAGAGGTCGCATTGGTTACCTCCTGGTGTGAATCTACCACCGATCGGGGATGATTGGTATGGCGGAGAGTCCGGCGGCTAGTTCCCGCCATCCCGGTATGGTGTCTTCCGCTCGTACAGGGCAACGCGGGCCTGGATCTCCGCCGCCAGATCCGGCTTGTCCTGCTGCCTGGCCAGGAGCAAAGCGCGTTGGGCGATCTCCAACGCCTCGGCGAACCGTGCCGCCTGGGCATACGCCGCTGCCAGGCCATCCAGAACGGACGCGTCCCCGCCGCTGGTGAGGCGCACGGCCCGCTCGGCTAGGGCCACCGCTTCCGCGCCGTTGCGCAGCGATGCGTCGCGACCCGTGGCCAGCAGCCACGCGGCCCGCCGCAACGTGGGCACGTGGTTGGGATCCAGAGTCAGGCCGCTGCGCCACGCAGCCAGCGCGAGCTTGCCCTTGCCCCCGGCATCCAGCGCGTTTCCCAGGTTGAAAAACGCCGGTGCGAAGGCGGGGTTCACCACGGTTGCCTGCTGCCACGCCGCCATGGCCTCGTCCGTCCTGCCTTTGCGCGACAACTCGGTTCCCAGGTCGTTGTAGGCCTGGGCATAGTTGGGGTTCAGCTCGATAGCCTTGCGCCACTCCGCGATGGCTTCGTCCGGCTTGCCCTTCAGCGCCAGCGCACGCCCCAGATTCCCGTGCACCTCGGCGTAGTTGGGGTTAGCTTCCAATATCTGCCTGAGGTGAGCGATGGCTTCGTTCAGGCTGCCCTTGCCGACCAGCGCCACGGCCAGGTTATTGTGCGCTTCCCAGTAACGCGGGTCGATTTCCAGGGCCTTCTGCCAGTGAACGATGGCCTGTTCGAAATCGCCCTTCCCGGCCAATGCGCGCCCCAGGTTGTTGTGCGCCTTGGCATCGTCCGGGCTGATCGCTAGCGCGCGGTTCCACTCGGCGATGGATTCGTCGAACCGCCCCTTCTCGGCCAGGTTCCAGGCGCTGTCGAAAAACCGGTAAAAATCGGCCGCGGGCACCTCGATGTGCTCCAGCCCATCCTGGGGAATGTTGACGAATTCGGGGATGTTGACGGCGCGATTGGCGGCCGTGGAGTTTTCGATCAGGATGGCGGGGCTGTCGTTGCCCTCCTCGTCGATGTGCGTCAGAAACATCTGCGTGTAGGGCGAGCGGCTCTTGGAGGAAAACACCAGCCACCGCCCATTGGGCGAGAAACTGTGCCACGAGTTCATCAGCGCCGTATTGCAGCGCATGCGGCGGGCCTGGCCGCCTTCCGCGGGCACGATGTACAGCTGGCCGTCGGGGCGCATCAATTGGCCGTTGCGCGACTGCACAAAAACGATCCAGCGGCCATCGGGCGAAACCTTGGGGAAAGAATTGCTCATGTGGTTGCCGGAAGCGCCCGCGATGGCCGCCGGCCGGCCCCCTTTGCCGCCGTTGAACGGGAGGCGGTAGAGGTCGTATTGAATGGGCGGCTCCAGCGGGTCGCCGGCATATTGGGCCATCCCGCGGCCTTCCGGATAAGCGTCTCTGGCCCCCGCGCGGGCGAAAACCAGGTACTTTCCGTCGGGGCTCCAGAAGCCGTTGGTCTGGACGAAGTTGGGGTTGTCGGCGCCGGGCAGTCCCCGGATGCGCCGCGTCGTACGGTCGTACCAGGCCAGGATCCCGCGCGTCGGATAGAAGACCTGCAGAAACCGGTAGTCCTTGAAATTGTCCACGAAGACGTCTTCGTTCACCGTGGTCACCGCATAGCGGCCATCGGGCGAGAGTTGGGCCATGAATCCGATGGTCCGATGCCCCGGCGGCTTGTCGGGGAAGTCGTTCCACGTGAAGACGTCTTCGGTACGAATCGACGTCTGGGGTGCGAGGGACACGATGGCGTACGTGCCTTTATCGTTCTGCGGGCCGTCCACGTCCAGGGCCAGCGTCTTGCCGTCTTTGGAGAAAGAGTGGCAGTTGGCGCAGGTGGGCAGTCCCTCCATCACCAGGCGGCTGCCGCTTTCGGCAACGTTGCGCAACCGCCAGCCTACCAGCGGGACGGCGCTCGGGATGATGGGCTTGATGACGCCCTTCTCCACTTCCGAGGGCATCAGCGGCACGTCCCGATAGAAGATCGGCGCGCCCACCGGATCCTTTGACGTGGAGATACGGACCTCCGAGCTGGCGCCGCCGAAACCCGTAATTGTCACCGTGGCCAGCCGGCCCGCGGAGCGCTGCTTGATGACCGACCACGCCGCCGTGTCCGGCTTCCAGGTATGGGCCGCCGCCTGCTCCGGCGTCAGTTTGGGCAATTGGTTCGTCTCGGCGACGCATCGCGGGTCGATCTCGCCGACGGTCATAGGTTCGCCGCGCGAGGTCAGGCGAATGGAGGGTGCTCCATCGGAAAACGCGATTTCGATCTCCCAGGTAGTGGAGGCGGTCTGCGAATCCCGCCAGAGGAACGTGGGCGGCGCAAAATCGGGCGGGAAAATCGATCCCTCTTCCGGATAATCGATGACAATGGGCGGCGCCTGCTGTGCCGGCACAACGGCCAACAGTGCCAGGGAGAGCACCGCGAATTTCGCCAAAGACATCATCTGCCAACCTAAATGTTGCCCTCTGGGGAGCTGGTTGAATAACAGTGTAATCGCGCGCACCGTCGCAAACAAGGGATACCGAAGGCAGTACGGCCGACTGCTCCGCGAGTTCCCCGGCACGCTCGATCCCCGCTGCCAGGTCGTCTGCACGCTACTGCTTGCGTCCGCCGCGCCCGGCGGGCGCCGTCAGATCCACCCCCGCCGCCTTAAGTGTGGGTTGCGCGCTGACGAACTCCAGCTTCGGCGCCTGCGGCGATGCCTTGCGCACGCCGTCGAAGACGAAGAAACGCACCGAATCCTCCATCCCGACCCGTCCTAAGGCCACGCCGCGATCTTTCAGGATTCCCGCGATGCGCTGGTATGGGCTCTCATCTTCCTGCCACACGCGGATGTCGTCACCCACCTTGATGAGTTCGCGGGCGCGCATCTCTTCGAACCCGGGCAGCACCCACGCCGGGTCGCCGCTCTCGGTGAGCACGGCGGCGAAGGTGCGCTCGCTGCGCCCCCAGCGCACGCCCGTCAGGTACATCATGGCCGCGCCTGGTTCCAACACCACCGCCCGCAGCCCGAACTCTTTCATGGCCTCCTGCAATTTGGCGATGCGCGCCCGGTAGGTTTCGGCGGAAACTTCGCTGGTCTGTTGTGGCATGGCGTTATCCAAACGGCTGATCGATGGCCGGACTCTGTTTCGTAAACATGCGCGCGCCGCTTTCCGTGATGTAAAGGCAATCTTCCAGCCGGACGCCGAACTCGCCATAGATCGCGATGGTGGGCTCGTCGCTGAAGCACATGCCGGGCGCGATCCTGGTGGTGTTGCCCTTCACGAAGTTGGTCCACTCGTGCCCGTCCAGGCCGATGCCGTGGCCGGTGCGGTGCGGCAGTCCGGGCGTCTTGTACCCCGGGCCGAAGCCCGCATCCGTGATCACCTTGCGCGCCGCAGCGTCCACGCTCTCGCAGGCGGCTCCGGGTTTCGCCGCCGCGAGCGCGGCATCCTGCGCCCGCCGCTCCACGTCCCACACTTCGCGCTGCCGCTTCGTCGGCTTGCCGAATACGGTGGTGCGCGTGATGTCGCTTTGATATCCCTCCACGCTGCACCCGTCGTCGATCAGCACCATGTCGCCTTCCCGCAGTTGCTGCGGCTGTACGCTGCCGTGGGGGAACGCCGTGTACTTGCCGAAGATGGCCATGGCCCCTCCGCCAGTGCCGAGCGCGCGGAAGGCCGCCGAGATGTTGGCGCTCAGATCGCGCTGCGTCATGCCCTCACGCAAGGTGGCGAGAGCGGCCTTGTAAGCTTCGATGGTGATATCGTTGGCGCGCTGCAAGAGGGCGATTTCGGCGGGCGACTTGATCATGCGGCAGCCGGCCGTGACCGGCGTGGCGCTCACTGCTTCCAGCGCCGGCGCTTCCCGCCGCAGGGCGTCGAAAGCGGCGAAGCGCACCTGCTCTTCCAGCCCCACGACACCCGCCGCGATGCCGAGATCGCGCAAGGCGCGCGCCGCCGCCGTGCCATCGGCGGTGGTCCATGCCGCCTCGCCCTTCACCGGCAGAATCCACGCCTGGCCGGGCTCGCGCCGGCCGGTAAAATAGTACATGCTGGTGCCGCTCTCCAGGTAGATGGCGGACATCTGGTTGCCGCGCATCAGGCGGCGCGCCTTCTCCACGCGCGCGGCGCGTTCCCCGCCGGAGATCGGCTCGACGCCTTCCAGCATGGGCTTCAGCTTGCGGATAGGCTCGGGAACGTCGTTCTGTTGCGCTGTGGCCACGCCGGCAATTGCGCTGGCCAGGAAGACTCGTCGATTCATCCCTACCAGATTACTCTGAAAAGCGGGTTGTCCGAGCTGCGCCCGGATGGACAAGGCGGAGCCTTATCCCACTATTTGGCGCGGCCCTTGAGAATCTCTTCCACCTGCTCGCGCCCGACCGGCAGTTTGTCGATGTTTTCGCGCAGCCACGCGGTGAAATCGGCTTCGATGGCGTCGGTCCAGCGCGTATCGATCTGGCCGGCGGTGTACTTCTTTTCGCGCAGCCGCTGATGGCCGAAGTGGTCGCGTAGCTGCGTGATCTCGGAGTACTGCACCACCTTCTCGGCAAGCTGCGGCGGGATGAACATGACGCCGCCGTCCCTGCCGAGAACCACGTCGCCGGGCATCACCGTGGCGTGTCCGATGCGGATGGGGATGTTGATGCCGATCATGGTGGAGTTCATGCGGTCGCCCGCCGAGAGGTTGCTGAGGTGGTGCGACGGGTCGTAGAAACGGACGAAGGAAGTGAAATTCTCCAGCTCCTTCAGGCCGTTGATGTCGCGCACGGCGCCGTCGTACACGATGCCGTTGCCGCTGCGGGCATAGATGGCGTTGCCGACATTGTCGCCGATGGACGGCCCATCCTCCTTCAACCCGAAGTGATCGCAGACGTAGACATCGCCCGGCTGGAGCATGTCCACCGGCCAGGCATTCTGGCCGCCGATGCGCCCGTCGGTCTTTCCCTGCTCGGTGATGACGCGGTGGATATCGGGACGGCCCGGCAGCCACTGCGCGGTCAGGGCGCGGCCCACCAGGATTTTTTCGGGATGGATGATGGTGCCCCAGTTGTCGTCGTACTGGTGGCCGTAGGCGGCCTGCTTGATTACGGCCCAGGCCTCCTCCAGGGTGACCGACTGCATGCGCTTCAGAACGGCATCGGGCACCTTGGGGCGCCCGTCGGCGAAGCGCTCGCCCTTCCACTCCGGCGTGTATTTGATGAGCTGTTCAGGAGTGAGAATTCCGGGCTGGGCGAATGCGGGCGCGGCCAGCAGCACGGCCGCAACGAGACTGCGAAAACAGGTTTGGCTCATGGCAATCACGCTTTCTCGAACCACGGCGTGCCGGGCACTTGCGCCTTGCGCGCGCCGTCGTCGTTCATTTCCACCCCCAGGCCGGCGCGTTCGGGAAGAGCGATGTGCCCCTTCTCGATGATCTCGCCTTCTTTGACCCAGTTGCGCCACAGTTCCGGCGAATCGATCCAGTGCCACTCCTGCACCAGGAAATTGGGAACCGCGGCGCCCACGTGGGCGGTCGCCATCATGCCGATGGGCGAGGTGACGGCGTGCGGGGCCACGGGCACGTAGTAAGTGTGCGCCATGTCGGCGATCTTGCGCGCTTCCAGCAGGCCGCCGCATTTCTGGAAATCGGGCATGATAATGTCGGCGGCGCGCTTCTCGAAGATCTCGCGAAACCCGTGGCGCAGGAAAATGTTCTCGCCGCAGCAAATCGGCGTGCTGGTGGAGGCGCGGATGTCGCGCATGGCGTCGATGTTTTCCGGCGGCACCGGTTCCTCCAGCCAGAGCAGCTTGAACTTCTCCACTTCCTTGGCGACGCGCTTGCCGGTGGTGGCGTCGTAGCGTCCGTGCATGTCCACCGCGAGGTCGATGTTCTTCGGGTAATTCTCGCGCGTGAAAGCGATCTTGGCCAGCATGTGATCGATCTCGCCGTTGGATGCGGTCCAGTTGACGCGGTCGAAGCGCGCCGGGTCGGCGGCATCGTCGATATCGATCTTCGTGGCGGTGAAACCCATCTTCTGGATCTCTTGGATTCGGGCGAGAGAGCGTTCGTCGCCGGGCGTCATCTCCCGGGCGCCGGAATCGCAGTACACGCGCACGCGGTCACGCACCTTGCCGCCCAGCAGTTGATACACCGGCAGGCCCAGCGCCTTGCCGGCCACATCCCAGAGGGCGATTTCGACGCCCGTCAAGGCGGTGACGTATTGTCCGGACTGCGCGCCGGCGAAGATGCCCGCCGTGCGGATGCGTTCAAAGGCCGCCTCGATGTTCAACGGGTCCTGGCCAATCAGCAAGCGCGCGAAGGACTGGATCAGCGGCACATTACCTTGCGCCGCATCGGTGGATTCGCCCTGGCCGACTAGCCCCGCATCCGTGTAGACGCGCACGTGGACCTGGTAGCCGTGGACGCGGACCTCGGCGGTGCGGATTTCGGTGATCTTCAGTTTGGGGCGCCGGTAGGAACCAAGGGCGGCCTGCGCGGCTGCCGAAAGCGACGGCAATCCCAACATGCCGGCCAGTGGCATGGCCGAGGTTTTCAGGAGAGACCTGCGGGTGAGGGGATTCAAATTCACCTCCTCTGGAAGTGTACTGCAAATACCCTCGATGCTCCAATCTGAGCCGCGACCGTGAGGGAGCGGTTGCCTGCCATACGAACGCTCCCTGACGGTCGCGGCTCAGATTGGAGTTCACGCTGCGCCACCTCCCGCCGTAAGTAGTACGATGACGGTAATGAAAATCGATCTCGCATTCGGCAAGACCGGGATTACCGTCGACTTGCCCGAGGGGTTCCACTATCGCGTTCTGGAGGCCCGCACGGCGACGCCGCTGCCCGATTGGCAATCCGCCCTGGACGCAGCGCTGGATCACCCCATCGGCGCGCCGCCATTGGCCGAACTCGCGCGCGGCAAACCGAGCGCGGCTATTTCCGTTTGCGATATCACCCGGCCGGCTCCGAACCGGCTCACCCTGCCTCCGGTCCTACGCCGGCTGGAGCAGGCCGGTATCCCGCGGGAGGGAATCACCATCCTGATTGCCACCGGCCTGCATCGCGCCGCAACCGCGGGCGAGATTCGCGAGATCTGCGGAGAAGATATCGCGGCAACTTACCGGGTAGTGAATCACGACGCGCGCGATCTCTCGTCTCATCGCCATCTCGGCACGACCAGATCTGGTACCCCGGTGCACATCGACGAGCGGTTGCCGGAGCCGGGCTCCATATCACGCTCGGTTTCATCGAGCCGCATCTCATGCTCGGCTACTCCGGTGGCAGAAAACTGATTGCTCCGGGCCTGGCAGCGCAGGAAACCATCAAGGTGCTGCACAGCCCGAAATTCATGCGGGACGCGCGCGCCGTGGAGGGCTCGATCGAGGACAACCCGCTGCATCGCGAACTGCTGGAGATCGCGCGCATGGCGCGGCACGATTTTATGGTGGACGTGGCGCTGGCTCGCGACCGGTCGATTGCCGCCGTGTTCGCCGGAGACCCGGTGGCGGCGCACCGCCGCGGAGTCGAGTTCGTTTCCCACGTGCTGCTGGAGACACTGGATGAGCCGGTGGACGCCGCCATCACGTCCTCGGCCGGCTACCCGCTGGATCTTACTTATTACCAGTGCATCAAAGGCGTGACGGCGGCATCCCACATCGTGAAGCCGGGAGGATCGATTCTGATCGCCGCGGCGTGCACCGAAGGCGCCGGCGCGCCGGAGTTCGCGCGGATGCTGCGCGCCGGATTGAGCGACGCCGCATTTCTGGAGAGCATCAAGGGCGCTCCGGTAACGGTCGATCAGTGGCAGTTGGAGAAACTGGCCATGGTGACCACGCGGCAGAGCGTCGGCTGGTATGTGCCGGGGCTCCCGGCCGAGTACCACGCCGGATTGTGGGGCAAGTCGTATGCGACTCTGCGAGCCGGCATCGCGGGCATCGCTTCCACGCTGCCGTCGGGCGCGAAGATCGCGGTCATTCCCGAGGGTCCTTACGTTCTCGCCAAGGCGCGAGCCGGCGAAATGGCGGTGCGCTGATTCTTACCGGGTCAGGCAGGGGCGCTTGGGGTCGAACTTCCAGCCCGGAATCAGGTACTGCATCGCCTGCGCGTCATCGCGCGCGCCCAGCCCCATGCCGCGATACAGCGCGTTGGCCTTCTCCACTTCCGCCATATCGAGTTCCACGCCCAGGCCCGGCGTGTCGGGGACGGAAATCCGCCCGCCCACAATCCGCAAGGGCTCCCTGGTGAGCCGCTGACCGTCCTGCCAGATCCAGTGGGTGTCGATGGCCGTGATCTTGCCCGGCGCGGCGGCCGCCACGTGCGTGAACATGGCGAGCGAAACATCAAAGTGATTGTTGGAGTGGGAGCCCCAGGTCAGGCCCCACTCGTGGCACAACTGCGCCACGCGCACGGAACCGCGCATGGTCCAGAAGTGCGGATC
>PLDO01000395.1 GCA_003136215.1 Bryobacterales bacterium | reverse complement strand
CGCCATCCGGCTATACCCGCTGGAAGATTTCGTGCGGCGGCCCGCGCAGGACGTGCCGCAGATTCTGCGCGAAGATCTGGCGCCCACCGCGCTGCTCTTGCAGGCCATGAACCTGGACCTGGCGTCGCTCGATTGGCTGGACGCGCCGCCCGCCGCCGCCATCGCTCAGGCGAACGAGTTGCTGCGCCAGCTCGGCGCCACCGGCGGCACGGCGCGGGAAATGGCGCGCTATCCACTGCATCCGCGATTGAGCCGCCTGCTGGTGGAAGCGCGCCGCCGCGGCGTGGCTCGAGACGGCTGCGCGGTGGCCGCGCTGCTCAGCGCCGGGGAGCGTCTGCCGGCCGCGGCGCCGCACGCCTCGCGCTCGGACCTGTTGGTGCTGCTGGAAGCGGAGTGGTCGCCTTACGCCGCGCGCCTGTTTCGCCAGTTGGGCGGGGCTTTTGACCACGCCGCGCACGCCGCCGGTGAGGCTGCGGAACGCGAAGATGCCCTCTTGCTGAGCATCCTGACCGCCTTTCCCGACCGCGTGGCGCGGCGCCGTCAGGGCGCGGAACTGCAACTGGCGAGCGGCGCCGCCGCGCAGCAGGCGCCCAACAGCACGGTGACCGGCGCGGACCTCTTCGTGGCCGTGGAAGCCGAAGACCGCAAGGATCGAAAAGCGCCGCTGGTGCGTCTGGCGAGCGCCATCGAGCCCGAGTGGCTGCTCGACCTGTTCCCGGAACGTCTGCGCGAAGTCTCCACGCTCCAATGGAATCGCGCCGGCGAGCGGGTGGAAGCGGTCACGTCGCTGATGTACGACCAGATCGCCATCGAAACGCGCCGCACGCCGCCGGATGCGGAGCAGACCGGCATTTTCCTGGCGCACAAGGCGGTGGAGGCGGGGTTGGCGCGCTTCGCCGACATGGACGAAATCGCCGCCTTCCAATCGCGCGTGAATTTTGCGGCGCGGCAGGGCGTCGTGGAGCCGCTCGATGCCGCCGCCATCGAGGCCGCGCTGGAATCGCTCGCCACCGGACTCAAGAGCTTCGCCGAGCTGGAATCCGCCACCCGCGGCGCCGGACTGCTGCGCGCCATCGAGCGGCAGATGCCGCCTTCCGCCCGCCGGCTGCTGGAAGAGATCGCGCCGGCGTCCATCCGCCTGCCGCGCGGACGCCAGGTGCCGGTTCACTACGAGCCGGACCAGCCGCCCTGGATCGCCTCCCGCATGCAGGATTTTTTCGGCATGCGCGAAACGCCCGCGGTGGGTCGCGGCGCGGTCCCGGTCGTGGTGCGATTACTGGCGCCCAACCAGCGCCCGGTGCAGATGACCAGCGACCTCGCCGGCTTCTGGCAGCGCTTGTACCCGCAGGTGCGCAAGGAACTCTCGCGCCGCTACCCCAAGCACGCGTGGCCGGAAAATCCGCTGGGGTAGGGCGCCGGCAGGAACACAGCGAGTCCTATAGATAGGTGGGCATCAACTGCAACTCCGGCACCACGGCGCGCACCGGCAGTTTCGCCACCGCCAGGATAGCTTCGGCCACGTCGCCGGGCTGTAACGCCTTGGCGAGCATCTCCGCCGGAGGCTTCACCGGCCGGTTCTCCAGAATCTCGGTATCCACCAGCCCCGGACAGATCACGCAGGTGCGGATGCCGTTCTCTTTCTCCTCCACGCGGACGGCGTGCGCCAGCCCCAGCAGGCCGCGCTTCGACGCCTGGTAGGCGGCGCCCGAAACATCCGGCACGATGCCCGATATCGAGGCCACATAAATCAGGTGCCCCGCGCCGCGCTGCCGCATGGCGGGAAGAGCCGCCTGCGTCGCGTAAAACGCGCCGCTGAGGTTGACCGAAATCATCATGTCCCATATGGCGGGTGTCAGGCGCGTAAGGGCGCGATCCTTGACATTGGTCCCGGTGTTGTACACCAGAATGTCGATTTCGCCCAGCCGCTCGCGCGTGTGCTTCACCAGCCCTTCCATATCTTCCACGCTGGAGGCATCCGCCACGGCGATCTCGAGGGCGGCGTTTTCCGCCGCCAGCTCCTGTTGCAGGGCGCGCAGGCGGTCCTTGCGCCGCGCCGCCGCCATCACGCGCGCCCCTTCACGGGCAAACAGAATCGCCGTCTCGCGCCCGATGCCGCTGGAGGCGCCGATGACAAGTACCACCTGATTCGTCAGTTTCACAGCCATGCCTCAAATTGTAACCCGTGTGGCATAAGGCTCCGCCTTGTGCATCCGAGCGTCAGCTCGGACGCGGGCGCCGGCATGGCCGCCCGCATCCGGCCACCACCGCCGGGGTAAGATGAAGCCGATGGGTTTCTATCTCTGGGTGGACGAGCAATTAGCCTGGGCGCAGGGCACTTACGAATACCGCCCGATGGGCGCCGCCGTGATTTCCAAGAGCGATCTCTTCCGGCGCCGCGATTTCAGCGCGCGCCGCCCGCCCCGGCCGCCGCGGACTGCCCGGTTCGCCGGGCAGTTCGCCAGCCTGGGGCATTTGAATCAGCACCTGCAGAACGCGCGCCGGCGCTGATACCGCCTGGTGGGCGGCGCGGAACGCACCTGCCTTTATTTCAGCCGCAGCTTCACTACTAACCCGGCGTGGTCGCTAGAGAACGGCGCCGATGTGCCCGTCCGCTCAGCCGTAACTACGGCGGGAGTGTCGCCGAAAGAGAGTTGCAGCGTGCCGCCGGCGAAAATGAGATCGATTCGCTCGTTCGGCGTGGCCGACCCTCCGTTCTGATCCTCGCCGAACAGCGGCCAGGTGTAGCCCGGATCGCCGGGGTGGGCGGATGTCCAGGTATCCAGAAACCCCGCGTTCACGATCCGCCGCGCCGTGCCGGTATCTTCCGGCCCAGGCTCGGCGTTGGCGTTGAAATCGCCGGCCAGCACGATCGGCATGCCGGTCAGACGGAGATTGGCCAGCAGTTCCTCCGCTTGCGCCCGCTGCACCTCGTCTGCCTGCGAGATGCCGGCAATCGGCGACTGCAAATGCGTGTTGACGAAGCGGAATTTCGAGCCGGTGGCTACCACATCGACCGCCATCCACCCGCTCGGCACCGCCAGTTGCCCGAGGATCGGATTGCCAAAAGTGAAGGCGGATTTGTAGCGGTGGGTCTGTGCGTTGAAAAGATCGAACTGCGATTGCGGCAGATCGAGGCGCGCCAGGATGACGTCGCGGTCGGTCATGCGCAGATCGATGCCGGCGGTAGGCACCGGCGCTTCGGCATCCAGCTCCGATTGAACGGCGATGACGCCGTAGTGCAGGTTGCGCTTGCCCAACTCGGCGAGGATCATGTCCAGCTGATCGTACAGGATAGTCGTCGCCGGCGGACTCATGATGAGGCCCGTCCGCCACAACGTGACTTCCTGGAGCGCGATCAGATCGGGCATCGCGGAGCCAATCTCGGCCGCCAGGCGTGCCGCGCGCTGCTGGAAATTGCTGGCCTGGACTTCGGCCAGGGTGGCGGCCATGCCTTGAACGAAGGAGTTTTCGTCGGTGCCCGCAAAGAGGTAGCCGAGATCGGTTCCGGCATCCACATTGCGAGTCATGACGGTTACGGTTGCAGTTGAGCTATCCGCCCCGAAGCCGGTGAAACACCAGCCGGAGAGCAGCAAAGCGGTTATGCCAAGGCGCACGGCGGCTGCCTTGGACACACGAACGATGTGAGACATATGAACCTCCTATTGGTTCGGTTTGGACTGCCGCCAGTGGCGGCTTGGGAATCTCGGAAGGGGTGGCTCGCGGCGGCTATGGCACGATTTCGATGACAGTCCAACGCTTGTCCAGCGCATTGCCGGCAAAGTAGCCAGCGGCAATGCCCGCGGCGGAGATCCCGACCGCCGCGGCGATGCCGCCGATGGAATGGCCATGGGAGCAATAGCCGCTCCAGAAATCGCAATGGTCGATTCCGTATATTGAGGTGGCGATGCCCACCGGGACTGCCACAATTCCAGCGCCGATGGTCCCGCTTACCCGGAAAAACTTGCCTTTGGTCTCGATTTCGATTCTGTGCAGTCTCTCGCGAGGCACTCGTAGCTCGCCTTTGGGATACTGGTGCCCATCGCCGGTTTTCCGGACGTCCACCACCAGCGCATCGGCTTCCACCGCGCCTGCCTTGCCGGTGATGCTGCCTCCCTGCAGGAAGATCCTTACCGTATGGCCGGTCACCATCGACAACTCCCTCCATTGGACATGCATCACATCTCTTGCTTCCGCCGCCAGGGGAAGGAGCGCCAGAATCGCTCCCGCCAGGGCCAGCATCCGCACCCGTCGCATTGAGTCTGTTACGTTCCGCATTTTCGTGCTCCTTTTCCTGCAGTGAGTCAGCCGTCAGGGGCGGCGGAGGTCGTATCTTCCGCTCTCACCTGGAATTGCGACAACGGGCTCTGAAGTGGCTCACCGCGGCAAAAAAATCTCTGGCCGCGCGGGGGCGTGGTATTCTGACTGTGGAAATAGCGGTGTTTCAGGGGATTTTATACGAATTCATCGCCCAAGGACCCCCGGCTTCCGGAACAGCGAGAGACACCCGAGGTCCTGGTTACCCTCCTCTACCAGGAACTCCGCAGGCTCGCCGCGGGCTGTCTGCGCCGCGAGCGGCCAAACCACACCCTCCAACCGACCGCGCTCGTCAACGAGGCCTGGCTCCGCATGGCCGCCCAGAGCCAGCCCGGCTGGCACGGCAAGGTTCAGTTTCTGGCCGTCGCCTCCCACCTGATGCGCGAGATCCTCATCGACTATGCGCGCACCCGCAACCGGGCCAAGCGCGGCGGCGGGTTGACGCCCATCCGCGTGGAAGACGCCGGGGAACTGGCCGCCGTCCATGAGGTGGACCTGGTTGCGCTGGATGACGCGCTCAACGTGCTGGAGCAGGTCGACACCCAGCAGCGGCAGATCGTCGAACTGCGCTATTTCGGCGGTCTCAACATTGAGGAGACAGCCCAGGTGTTGGGGGTCTCGCCGGCTACGGTCAAGCGCGACTGGCGAATGGCCAGGGCCTGGCTGCACCGCGAGCTGAGTTCCCCGATGGCACATGAGTCCTGAACGCTACCGGCAGATCAAGTCGATTGTTCAAGCCGCGCTGGAGCTCGACCCAACCCGGCAAGCCGCATTCCTCGAAACTGCCTGCCGCGACGATCCGGAACTGAAGGCGGAGGTGAAGTCTCTGCTGGACCACGACGGGAAGGCGGCGGGATTTCTCGAGACGCCTCCGTTGGCGACGGGGGCGGCTATCGCCCGGTTGAAGCCGGGCAGCCATCTTGGTCCATTTGAGATCGTCGAAGCCATCGGCGCCGGCGGAATGGGAGAAGTTTACCGCGCGCGCGATCCGCGGTTCCCCCGCGAAGTCGCCATCAAGCTGATGCCCGCCGCCTTCGCCGACGACCCTTCGCACCTGGCGCGATTTGAGCGCGAGGCGCGCGCCGCCGGTTCGCTGAACCACCCCAATATCCTCACCGTCCACGATTTTGGACGCGAGAACGCGGTGCCGTATCTGGTGTCGGAACTGCTCCGCGGCGCCACGCTGCGCGAGCGTCTGGAGCAATCCCCCATCGCGGCGGCCGAGGCGGTGGGGTACGCGGCGCAAATCGCGCGTGGCCTGGGCGCGGCGCACGCCATCGGGATCGTACACCGCGACCTCAAGCCCGAAAACGTCTTCCTGGTTCGGGGCGGCCCCCTCAAGATCCTGGACTTCGGCCTGGCCAAATTGCCTCTCCCGCCATCGGCCATGCCCGAGGGCGCCGCCAGATGCCTCACCGAGCCGGGTATGGTTCTCGGAACCTTCGGTTATATGTCGCCGGAACAAATCCGGGCCGAACCCGCCGACCCACGTTCCGACATCTTCAGTTTGGGCGTGATCCTCTACGAGATGTTGACCGGCAAACGGCCTTTCGCCGGGGCCACCTGGGTGGATGAAAGCAATGCCGTCCTGCGGCAGGCTACGCCGGACCTGCCACCCGGCATGGCCGGCATCGCAGACCCGGCATCCCTCAACCGAATTCTCCGGCGCTGCCTGGCGAAGCAAGCCGATGACCGCTTCGAGTCCGCCCGCGATCTGGCTTTCGCGCTCGAGTCGACGCTGGCGCAAGCAGGCCCGAAGCCGAAGCGGAACCCCGGCCGGCGGGCGCTTCTTGGAACCGTGGCCGCGGCGGTCCTCGCCATCGGCACGTTGCTTGCCGCGTACAGCTTTCGCGCCGCCCCTTCGACCGCTTTCCAGCGGCTCACCTTTCGCCGCGGCATCGTCTCCGCCGCGCGGTTCACCGCCGACGGCAACACCATTGTGTACTCCGCGGCCTGGGATGGCGGCGATTTCCGCCTCTATACCGCGCGCCCCGGCGGAGGCCCCGAGTCCCGCCCGCTGGAACAGTCGAATGGCATGCTGTTCGCTGTCTCATCCAAGAGCGTCCTGGCGCTCTGCGTGCCGACCGGCCGGACCCAGCATGGCATGACCGGTAACCTGGCCCAGGTGCCGCTCTCCGGCGGCGGAGTACTGGACCGCGCCGAAGGCGTTTCGGCGGCCGACTGGTCGCCCGACGGCTCCAAACTGGCCGTGGTGCGGGTGGAGAATGAGCGCGCGCAGATCGAGTACCCCATCGGGCGGGTGCTTTACCGGTCGCGTCTTTCCAGTGGCTACATGGAAGCCCTGCGCGTTTCGCCGCGCGGCAATGCCGTCGCATTCCTCGACCATCCGGTGCACGAAGATTCCGCCGGCTGGGTGGCGACCGTCGACCTGGCGGGTCACTACCGGACCATCTCCAGCCGCTTCAACTCCATGCGCGGTCTAGCCTGGGCGCCCGATGGCGCCGAAGTGTGGTTCGCGGCGGCGAAGCAAGGCATGAACATGGCAGTGTGGGCCGTGAGCCCTTCCGGGCGGGAGCGGCTGGTGGCTCACTTCCCGGCGTACATCAGCGTGGAGGACATCTCGCCGGACCGGCGCGTGTTGATCTCGCTCCATACGCTCTCCGAATCCATGCGCCACGTCCCACGCTCTGGCGACCCGAAAGACCTGTACTGGCACGACCAATCGCAGGTGCGGGACATCTCCCAGGACGGCGGGAGCATCTTGTTCTCGGAGAGCGGCGACGCCACCCGGCAGGACTACGCTGCGTACCTTCGGAAGGCAGACCTCTCGTCGCCCGCGGTCCATTTAGGAGACGGACTGCCGCTCGCGCTCTCGCCGGACGGGCGCTGGGTGATTGCCAATCCGGCCGGATCGCCCGCGCCGCTCACCTTGCTGCCGGCAGGTCCGGGAGATCCCCGGCCGCTGGCCACGGACAATATTCATCACGTCGGCGCGGCGTGGCTGCCGGATGGAAAGGGTTTCGTCTTCGCCGGCATAGCCCCGGAGGAGAACCTGCGTTACTACGTACAAGCGCTTCAGGGCGGGAAGCCTCAGCCGATCAGCGGCCCGGATATCCTCTACCAGCGGCGCAGTCCCATCGTGGTGTCGCCCGACGGACGGATGGTGGCGGCCGCGGGGAGCGACGGGCGCGTGCTGTTGTATCCAACGGAACCAGGGGCGCTCGCGCGGTCCGGTGCGGTGCCCAACCTGGAGCCAGGTTTTACGCCGCTGCAATGGTGCCCGGACAACCGTCTGGTACTGCACCGCTACGACCAGCCGCCGCCACAGCTTTGGAAGGTGGATGTCCAGACGGGCGCCCTGGCGCCCTGGAAGCAGGTGACACCGCCGGATCTGGTGGGTTTGCTCGACCTCACGCCGATCCGCGTCAGCCGTGACTGCCGCTCGTACGCGTTTTCCCCGTTGAACGTGCTATCCCAGGTATACCTGGTCACAGGTCTTCGGTAGCGTGGCCTTTCAGGCCGCCAGGTACGAGGACCATTTCGCAGGCGGAACCGCCTGCGCCACCAAGTCGTTGGTGGGGCATGCTTTAGCTTGCCCGGCGAGCGCAGCTCGCCGCGGCCACCCTAGCGCACCGCCGTGCGGGACAATTCCGCGGTGGCGCCCTGAATCGCCTCCCCCGTGTTCTCCAGCACTTTGCCGACCTTGATGATTTGTTCTTCGGCCAGCTTCCAATCCTTCTGCTCGATGCTCTCCCGCACCGCCGGCAGCGTCTTCACGCCGTAGCCGGTATAGAACCCCGGCGCGTAGATCTGGTGCTTGAACCAGTCGCGATTGGGCAAGCCCTCGTTGAGCGTCATGGCGCGTTCGATGGCGATCAGCCGGGCGTTGACCTCGCGCAGCGAGGCGCGCGCCAGGGCATCGCCGCCATTCTCCGAGGCGACGGCCAGCGCCTCATCGTAGGCCCTGCCGGTGCGCTGTAGGGCGGCGAACCCGTTCTCCAGCGGAGCGAAGTTCAGGAAGGGCGGAACGGTCTCCCTGCCGGGAACGGTGCGCGGATGCCGCGGGTCGTCGATCAGGGCGAAGACGCCGTCATCGATCTGGCGATTGCGCTCCACGGCCCGTTCGCGATTGTCGCGCGCCAGTTTTTCCACCTCGTCGATATAGCGGCGTAGAGTGTCGGTGAAGTTATCGAAATCGAGAGGCAGCAATTCCGCGTCCGCCAGGCGCATCACGCTGGTGCCGGCGGTTTGCGCCAGCGCCCGGCCGTAGACGAAATCGGTGTCCGCAAAATGCGTGTACCAGTAGAAATCGTCGTAGATGGAATGATAGATGCCGCCGCCGTCCTCACCGCCGAAGCCCATATTGACGCTGGCGATGCCGAGGTGATCCAGAAACGCCGTGTAATCCGATCCCGAGCCGAGGGCGGCGATGCGCAGGTCGGGGCGCGTGCGCGCTTCCTGGCGGTCGGCCGCCGCGCCTTCCGCGGCGCGCGCCAACCGCTGGGCTTGCAGGCGCTTCCACACCGTGGCCTTGGTCTCCGGGTCGTCGATATCCCGGGCCACGCCGTTGATGAACTTCTCCAGCGTGTGCGACCCTTCCACCGCCAGGAAGCCGCGGCCGTTGCCATCCGAATTGATGTAGACCGCCCCTTTGCGCTGCAATTCCGCGGCATGTGTCTCCGCCCACTCGGTGGAACCGAGCAGACCGGGCTCCTCGCCGTCCCAGGCGCAGTACACGATGGTGCGCTTGGGCTTCCACCCCTGCTTGAGGAGCGCCCCCAAGGCGCGCATCTCTTCCATGAGAGGCCCGGCGCCGGACACCGGGTCCTCCGCCCCGTTGACCCATGCGTCGTGATGGTTGCCGCGGATGATCCACTCGTCGGGGAACTGGCTTCCCGGAATCCGCACGATGACGTCGTACAGCGTCTTCAGGTCCCAGTTGAACTTCAGTTTGAGGTGAACCTTGGCGGGTCCGGGGCCCACATGGTAGGTGATGGGCAGGCCGCCACGCCAGGCGGCGGGCGCCACCGGCCCCTTGAGCGCGGCCAGCATGGGCTGGGCGTCGCCGTAGGAGACCGGCATCACGGGGATGGTGGTCAGCGTCTTGACTTCGCTCAAAGGCAGGCGTTTGGCATCCTTGGTGGCGCCGACGCCGGGGGTGAGCGGGTCGCCCGGATACACCGGCATGTCCATCACGCTGCCGCGCTGCGCGCCGTCGGAAGGACGATAGGGTCCGTTGGGGAAGGTGTCGCCCTGCGCGTAGCCGTCATCGCGAGGGTCGGAATAGATCAGGCATCCCACCGCGCCGTGCTCGCCGGCCACCTTGGGCTTGATGCCGCGCCACGAGCCGCCGTAGCGCGCGATCACGATGGCGCCCTTCACCGAGATGCCCAGCCGCTCCAGTTCTTCGTAATCCGCCGGAATGCCGTAGTTCACGTACACTAGGGGCGCGGTGACGTCGCCATCGATGGAGTAGGCGTTATAGACCGGCAATTGCTCGTCCTGCTGCGCGGAGGTGGGGTCGCCAGGGACGGCGGGTTCGGCGATCCGGGCCGTGACCCGCGTGGGCTCGGTCATCTCCAGCGCGCGCTCTTTCGGGGTCGGGAAGAGCACGTCGAAGGTTTCGATCTGCGCATCCAATCCCCACTCCTTTGCCTTGGCGGCGATCCATTCGGCGTTGTCCTTGTCATAGGCCGACCCCACGTGATGCGGCCGGGCAGAGAGGCGCTGCATGTAGGCGCGCAGCGCCGCCGGATCGGGGATGGCGCGGAACTTCGCCTCCCACTCGCGTTCGGTGCGCGCCGCCCCGGACGAATATCCGCGCAAGGGAGGGGGATCGGCGCTCCACATCGCCGGCGCCGCCATGGTCAGGCAGAGCGCGTAAACCACCAGTGTCTTCATCCGATTCGTTACCCTCGTCGAATTGTAGCGAACCTCGTCCGCGCGCCGCTCGGATGGCTCCGCGTGCCCGAGGCCCAGATGCCCCAATCAGGATGCCCAATCAAGTGGTGTAATCAAAAAGTGCCAGACCGCCCACTCCTTGTCTTCGATGGCGATTGCGCCTTTTGCCGGATGTGGGTCGGTTACTGGAATGGCCTCACGGGCGACCGGGTGGAATACGCCTCGTGGCAGTCCGCCGCTGGCCGGTTCCCCGATGTGCCGAGGTCCGATTTCCAAATGGCCGTGCAGTATTTCGAGCATGGCAGGCGCTACAGCGGGGCGGAAGCCGTTTTTCGTCTCATGGCATCGCTTCCCGCCTGGCGCTGGACTCTTTGGCTCTATCGGCACATCCCCGGCCTTGCGGCGCTCACGGAATGGCTGTACGCATTGATCGCCGGCCATCGGAACGCGGGCTACACAATCACCCGCGCCTTATGGGGCAAGAGTGTTGAAAAACCTTCTTATCGCATCGCTTCGTCGCTATTTGCTCGCGCCCTGGCACTGATTTACTGCATCGCCTTCGTTTCCTTCGGGCGTCAGATCCGGGGTTTGATCGGCGGACAGGGAATACTCCCCGTCACGGAATTCCTCGCCGAAGCGGCACAACAACTCGGAGCTTCCCGTTTCTGGCAGGTGCCGACGCTGTGCTGGTGGGCCAACAGCGAATCCGCACTCGAAGCCATCGTCTGGGGCGGAGCAGTTCTGGCGTGTGTCGCGGCCTTTATCCGCCCGCACTCATCCGGCCAGAAGGCCGCCTTCGCCTGCCTGTTCGTGCTCTACCTGTCTATCGTGACCGGCGGCCAGATCTTCATGGGCTACCAGTGGGATTATCTGCTCCTCGAAGCCGGGTTCCTGGCCATCTTCCTCACGCCCGCATACACTCGCGTGTGGCTGTTTCGCTGGCTTCTCTTCCGCCTCATACTTGAATCGGGCGCGGTCAAGCTCTTGAGTGGCGACATTTCGTGGCGCAATCTCACCGCCCTTGCGGTGCATTATGAAACACAGCCCCTACCGACGCCAATCGCCTGGTACATGATGCAAGCGCCGTTGTGGTTGCAGAAAGTATCCACTGCGTCGGTCTTTTCCGTTGAGCTGATATTGCCGTTTCTCATGTTCGGCCCGCGCCGTTGCAAGCAGATCGCGGCGTTCGGAACCATTCTTTTCCAGATACTCATTCTGCTGACCGGAAATTACACGTTCTTCAATCTGCTGACCATCGCTCTCTGCCTGTTCCTGCTTGACGACAGGTCCCTGTCTCGCATCGTCGGGAACAAACTTCTTCAGCGAAAGCCGCGGCATCCAGGCGCTATCCAACCGGACCGTTCGAATCGCCATGTTTCCGCCCTTCTGTTCGCCCTGGTGATGGTACTGTCGCTGCCACAGCTCGGCGGGATGTTCGGAATCGACACTCCCGTTTCAGTTCGAAGCGCACTGGCGTGGGCGTCGCCATTCGGCGTCGTCAACAGTTATGGCCTCTTTGCCACAATGACGATCGCGCGTCCCGAGATCGCCATCGAAGGCTCTAACGACACCATCGAATGGCAGCCTTACATCTTCCCCTACAAGCCTGGCCCGCTCAACCGGGCCCCGGGATGGGTCGCGCCGTTCCAACCGCGGCTTGACTGGCAGATGTGGTTCGCCGCGCTGGGAACCTACCGTGAAAACCCGTGGCTGCTGCGCTTTATGGCGCGGCTTCTCGAAGGGTCGCCTGCCGTGCTGCAACTGATCCAGCAGAACCCGTTCCCGGGCCAGCCACCCAAATACATCCGCGCGATGGTCTACCGATATCGTTTTACAAGCTTCGATGAGCGGCGCCAGACCGCAAACTGGTGGAAGCGCGATTCGCCAGACGCTTATTTTCCCCCCATCAGCCTGCGCCGGCAATAATCGTAACGGATGCGCAAGGCGAAGCCTTACGCCACCTACTGCGTGACGGTGAGATGGCCGGTCTGCGTCTTGACGCCACCGACAGAGACTACCACGGGCTGCACACCCAGCGGCGTGGCGGCGGCGACCGTGAAATTGACTTGCGAAACGCCGGCCAGGCCTACCGGAGTTCCGGCGAAGGAAACGGGGGCCGCTATGCCGCCGACGGTGACGGTGACGGGCAACTTGGTGCGCGGCAGCCGGCTGGTCGCGGTACCGCTGGGAGGGCTCGCGCCGGTGATCAGGAACGTGGTGGTATCCCCGTCGCCGGTGATATAGGCGACGGCGGCCTGCCCTTGCCGGACGGTGGGCGAGGGGAGCACCGCACCATCCGCCGCGGTGTAGAGGCCGGGGGCGGAGGGCGCCACCGTGAAGGGGAAGCTGGCCACTTGTCCGTTGTTGTTGACGCCTAAGACCGCCTGGCCAACTCCGGTTTCATACGGAACCTGCACGTTGAGCTGTCCCGGCGATATGTAGTAGAGCGGGGCGCTAACGCCGTTGACGGTGGCGGAAACTCCGGCGAGCACCAGCGGCAGCGGCAGAGTGGCGGCGGAAAGCGTGGCGGGGGATAACTGTGTGCCGAACACGGTCATCAACATGCCCGGCGCGAATGCCTGGGCGTAGGACGCTCCGTTGGCGACCGCCTGGATCACGGTGGACTGCGAGGTTCCCACCACGAAGGTGACGGGGATGGTGATGGCTTGCGGAAGGGCGTCGCCGGACTGCACGGTGAAGAAACCCGTGTAGGCGCCCCGGGAGAGTCCGGCGGCGTTCACCGTGACTCTGACAGAAGCGGAACCGGTTCCGGAAAGCGGGCTGACGGTGAGCCAGTTGGCGCCGGGCACCACGGACGCGGTCCACTGCGGCGCTCCGCTGGTGAAGGTGAGCGCCACGTCGGTAGCCGCGCTGCGGAAGGCATCGGCGACGCCGAGGGTGACGGTCTGAGGCGCCGCCGCCATGGCAGCCGGTGCGGAGGAGGCTGCCGCCAGGGTCACGCCGAGGGAGGCGGTCACGGTATTGCCAATTTCGCTGATCCCGCTGACCGTGTAGGTCATGGTGCCCAGGGTGGTGGAGCCATTCAGGCAGATATCGCCCTGGAGCGTTCCATAGGGGGCCAGATGGGCGGTGCCGAAGAGCTGCTGGAGCGAAGCGCTTATATCGGTCGTGCCCTGCTTCATGGAGGTGATCTGCATGAGGAATCCGCCGGTTTCCTGGAGGATGAGGCGGTGGGCGAACTGGCAGGCCGGGGCGGCGTTGGGGTTCTGCCGCACGGTGGCGGGCGCACTGCTTAGCGCCATGCCGGTGGAGGCTCCCGGATAGATGGCATCGAGGAACGGGACGGTGACATCCTGCGACCACGCGGTGCCGTCCAGATCTTTGCCTGCGAAATGGAAAACGCGGTTGAGCGGCACCGTGAGATTGTGGCCGGCGAGCCCCGCTGCCAGAGTGCCCTTGGCGGGGATAACGACGGGGCTGGCGCCGAAGGCCGGCAGGTTGTTGATGCCGTCGACCGTGAATGTGGTGAGCCTGGTCTGCACGCCGGCCATCTCGGAGAGCACCACGGTGTAGGGCCACGTGCCGTAGGGTGTCTGCTTGTACACGGGGTTAGGCGAGATCAAGGGGACTACCATGGATCCGGCGGAGGGACGGACGGCGCCGATGGTGACGGTGGCGGAGGAGGCGTTGTACACCTTGTCACCGCTATAGATGGCGGTGACGGACGTGTCGATGCCGAGTACGGAAGTGGCGGGCACGGTGACCGTAGCGGTGGCCGTGAGGCCATTCGACGTCAAATCGCCGGCGCCGATGACAGCGTCCAGCAAGGTCGGGTTCTGCATCAGGAAGGAAACGGTTCCAGTGGGAGCGGGGCCCGAGGCACCGCCGCGGACGGTGGCGGTGAGGCGCACGGTATCGTTCAACCCGGCTTTGGCTGGATCGGCGGCGACGGTGGTGGTGCTGGGCGTGCCGGCGCTCCACTGGGTGACCAGGTTATAAGCGTCGATGGATCCCAGGCCGGTGGCCAGATCGTATCCCGGACCGGCCGGGTAGCCAACCAGGCCTTCCACGCAGTCCGGCGTGCCGAGGGCGCAGCTGACGGCGTTATTCCCAGTGGTGATGTCGTGGAAAACGTTGTTGGTGGATTGGGCCATGCGGTAGAGGGCTGGGTTGATGTTGCCCAATCCGGGCTTTGCCAGGATGGATTTGGAGGTGAGGTAGTGATTGAGCAGCGCCACGACGCCGGCCAGCGCCGGCGCGCCCGCCGAAGTACCGCCCACCGTATAGATGGCGCCGTAGAGATAGATCTGGTAGCCCACATGGTTGGCGGAGGCGGTGAGGGAAATATCGGGAATGTCGCGGGCGTTATCGTTGGGCACACCGGGTCCCGTCTGCCAGTAGGGCTTGGGGAAAAGGATACTGGCGCCGCCGCCGCCGGCGTGGAATCCGTTGACCAGCGGGGTATCGTTCCAGACCGTCTCCGGGATGTAACCGAGGGCGGACCCACCGCTGGGGCCGTTGGTGGTGGCCCAGTAGTTGCCTTTGGCATCGTCGAACTGCGTGCCGCCGACGGCGGTGATTTCCGGAATGCTGGCCGGGAAACCGACGGCGAAGCCCTTGGCTGCCTGTGGGATGGGGGCGGATTGATCGCACTCGGCAGCGCCGGTGTCGCCGGAAGAAGCCAGCCAGGTGATGCCCTGGGCGTTGGCTTGCTGGGCCACGGCGCGGAACGACGCCTGGTTGTAAGCTTCGCAGCCGCCGAAGCTCAGACTGAGAACCGGGGCGAGGTTCTCGTCCACCGCGAACTGCGTGGCATTGTAAGCACTTTGTCCGTACACATAGACAATCTGGGCGCCGCGCGCCACGGCGTTGGACCATTCGATATCGAGGTTGGATTCCACGACGTCGCTGTTGTACCCCGGGTCGTCGCCCACCAGGATCTGTATGGGATCGTTGTACGGCAGGTTGAACTGCTTGCGGAAGGCGCGGATGTCGGATAGGTCGAGCGAGGAATCGCCGATGATGGCGATCCTCTGTCCGTCGCCATCGATGCCGGCGGCATAAAGAGGAGCGATGTTGTAGATGGTGGCGAGGTCGTCGGGCACGAGGGTGTGGGTGCCCTTGCTGGAGGTGTATTGCGAACGGACGACGTTGGAGCGGAGTTTGAAATCGTCGAGGCCAAGGAATCCGCCGATCACGTCCTGGAGGGCGGCGGGAACGGAGGGTTCGCCGGCCATGGCGAAGTGGGTTTCCCCATTGACGCGGTAGCGATGGAAGGCGGTGCGGAAGGTGCGGGCTGCCTGCTCGGCGGTGCCGCTGAAATGGATCCAGTGGCGGCCGCGGGCGACGTTGTCCACCTTCAGGCCTTGCGATTCGAGCCAGGCGGTAACCTGGGCAATGTCATTGGCGGTGAGGCCGAAGCGGTCGCCGAACTGCTCGGGAGTCAGCCACTTGTGGTAGTTGGGAGATCCGGGAAGCTGCTGTTCGGCAAGGAAGGCGTCGATGGAAGCGGCAGGCTTGAAGAGCAGGGTGGCCTGGCGGATGGGCATGGCGGGGTCCACCGGACCCAAGTCGTTTTGAGGCAGCGCGTTGGGATTGACGTGCCCCTTCAGGGCCGTCATCCGGGTGCGATCCACGGGCTGGACGACCCGGTCCTGTGCGGCGGCGGTCACGGCGCCGGCCAGCGCGATCAGCCAGCAGCAGGCTGCGGCCTTACGTAGATTCATGGATGCGACTCCCCCGGAGCAAATGCGAACGGCCATTATAGCGGGCCGCGCCGGGCTAATGCGTCAAAGTCGCCACGAGGTCGATGTATTGCCGCATGGCATCGTCCGCGCTCATGCCGCTAAGTTCGTCCCAGGCTTCGTACTTGGCGCGGCGCACGAAGTCCAGGCCGCCAGGCAGCTCGCCGGCGGCGTCGCCCGCGGTAGCTTGTTTGTAGAGCCCATACAGGCGGAGCAACGTAGCGTTGTCCGGCCGTTCGGCAAGGCCGTTGACATCCTGCTGGGCCTGCCTGAATTGAGTTGGAAGATCGGACATAGTTTCAGTCTACCCGGTCCGCAATGCGATGTGTCATGAGGAAGATTCCCGGCGAGCGGCGGCGAACGCGAGGGCTACCAGCGCGAGGGTGGCGGCGGCGTAAAAGGCCCATAGAAGGGCGAACCAGGGCGGGGAGAGAACGGGCGACTTGAAAGCGGCGAGACGCGTGAAGAATTCCGCAAAGTTGGCGGAGGCGGGGTGGAAGTTCGTCACGGGGCCGCCGGGGCGGTGCGCGATGAGCCCGGCGTAATAAGGCAGGGCCACCATGTGGATGGTGTACAGGTCGAACAAGGCGAAGAGGGCGACACCGGCCGGAGCCACGAAGCGGCGCGCGGCCCGCGGCGAAAGGGCACGCAGACCGGCTACGCAGAGGGTGACTTCGGCGGCGGCCACGGCGTTAAGGTAGCAGCCCAAAGAAGTCGCGATCCCCCAGACCATGGAAAGCAGGTTGGCGTGGTAAAGCTGGCCCAGCCAGAAGGTGAGGACGAAAACGGCCAGGATCTGAATCGCCCGGGTGGAGAGGCGCAAAGCCAGCCCGAGCATGGCGAGAAAGATCAGCACGTAAAAGACGTGGTACATCCAACTGCGCACCGTGAGGGTGCTCCACGCGCCCAGCCAGAGGTGGGAAAACAGGATGGAATCGATGGTGGCGAGCCAGGGGACACGGGTGGCCTGGTGGATCTGGTCGGCCAGCGTCGCGGCAGGCTGGACGGCGGATTCCCACATGCCCGAAAGAGTGCCGGTGGTGAGTAGATTGCGCACGTACCACCATCCGGCGACGGCGAGGGTGACGGCCGGCACGAGCAGGGCCCGCGCCTGGCGGCATTGGAGAACGAGCAGCAGGGCAAGGGGTGGGATGGCGGCGAGGAAGTAGGCTTTGGCGAGTAGGCCAAGGCCGAGCGCCGCGCCGAGCGCGATGAGGCGCAGACGGGTGAGTGGTCCCACGGAAAGCCAGAGGAGGAGGGTGAAGAGCAGCACGGCGAGCCACTCGTTGGAGACGCGCGCGATGCCGATCAGAAAACCGGGCATGGCGGCGACGATGGCGGCGCAGGCGCATGCGGTGGCGTCGTGGCGGAAGACGGAGCGGGCGGTGAGGAAAGTCAACGGGATGACCAGGGAGAGAATCGCCATCCCGAAGCAACGCAGAAGGAGGACCTGGGTGGCAAGATCGGTATGGCGGGCGGCGAGGAGGACGGGCGTCATCATCCACGCGGCGAGCGGAGCCTGCAACCCCTCGTAGGTTTTGAGGTTGCCGGTGGAGTCCTGAAGCGCCCAGGCGGAGGGAATGGCGCGGAACGCGGATTCGCGGCGGGCGCGTTCGGCCGGCGGGAGACGCCAGAACTGGTCGTAGGTGGCGGAGGGGGGCGGGAGGTAGCGGCACTCCCAGGACACGGGCGCGAGTTCGAGGGAGGCGGCGACGTCGCGGGGAATCTGGCTGAAGCGGGAAACGAGGGGTTCGCCGCGAAAAGCCATGCGCTGCACGACGGCGAAGTGGGACCACTCGTCGTAGCCTTCCCAGAGAGGGAGCGCGGCGCAATAAAAAAATGCGCGGACGAGGAAGCAGAACCAAATGGCGAGAATCCAGCGGGTGGCGCGCATGGCACTAGCATGATAGCGGATGTCGCGGCAAGACAGCCTGCAGATGGCGATGGCGTGTTCTACTATTCATGTCAGACTGAATGGGAATGCGCGTTGTGATTGACGCCACACCGCTGCTGGTGCGCAGCGCGGGCGTTAAGAACTACCTTTATTACTGGATCCGGCACCTGCGACGGTTGGCCGGCGGGGCGACGGTGAGCACTTTCCCGCGGCTGGAGCGGGTTCGGGCGCTGACCCACGAGGCATCGGTGGCGGACCCGCTGCGCACAATCTGCGGCCTGGGGGCGCTGGCCATCTCCAACTACTCCGGGATGCCGTTACTGGATTGGTTGACGCGGGGCGCGGACGTCTTCCACGCCAGCGTGCTGGTGCGGCACCCGCCCTCGAAGGTGCGCCTGACGGCGACGGTGCACGATTTGACGGGTTTTCTGATGCCGGAACTGCATCCGTGGTCCAACCTGGTGGCGGAGCAGAGTTTCGCACAGCTGGCGCGGCGGGCGGACCGGCTGATCGCGGTGTCAGAGTGCACGCGGCAGGACGCGGTGCGCACGCTGGGGATTGCGCCGGAGAAGATCTGCACGATTCACTCCGGGGTGGACGACGCGTTTTTCGATGTTCCGGCGGCGCTGGTGAATCTGGTCCGGTTGCGCTACGGATTGCAGCGGCCGTTTGTCCTTTTCGTGGGCACGATTGAGCCGCGGAAGAACGTCGATCTGCTGCTGGATGCGTTCGAATCGTTGCCTCTGGCCATGCGGGACCACTGGGACCTGGTGGTGGCAGGCCCGGAGGGCTGGGCGGCGGAGACCACCATGGCACGGCTTCGGAACGCGCGCGATTTAGGAAATGTGCGGTATCTAGGGTATATCCCGGAGCCGGATCTGGCACCGTTGACCGCCGCGGCCGATGTATTCGTGTACCCGTCGTTGTACGAGGGCTTTGGTTTTCCCGTGGCACAGGCCATGGCGGCAGGTGTTGCGGTGATCACCTCGAACCTCTCATCGCTGCCGGAAGTGACTGGAACCGCGGCACTATTGGTGGACCCACGGAGCCAGAGCGAACTGCGGGCGGCGTTGCTGCGGCTCTTGGGAACGCCGGACCTGCGGAAGGCGCTGGGCCTTGCCGGGCGGGAGCGGGCGGGGGGATTCCGTTGGGAAGCGTGCGCGGCCAAATCGCTGGAGTTCTTCCGGGAAGTGACGGGGCAGTAACCTTGGATAGATCCAAAGTACGCCCCGTACTGGTATGGAACCCGGTTGTCTACAGTGTACTTGCTCCAGGGAGTAGGGAGTTGATCTACTCGAATCAGTTCGAGAGGACTGCCTGATGAGCGACGAAACCATGATAGCGAGCGATAAACAGACGCTGGCCCAGCGACTGGCCGAAGGGCGGCTGCCGATAGCGGAGGCATTGCGGTATGCGATGCAGTTAGCGGAATGCCTGGGCAAACTGCACGATGCGGGAAAGGCGCATGGGGCGGTCACTCCGTCAAACCTCGTGTTGGTGGCGGGAGGCGTGGAGTTGCTGCCCGCTCCCGAGGGATCGAGCGGTGCCATTACGCCGTACACGGCTCCGGAAGTGGTGCAGGGGCGCGCGGCCGACGCCAGGAGCGACGTCTTTGGCTTCGGCGCCATACTGTTTGAGATGATCACCGGACGTAGGGCCTTCGAGGGCGACAGCCGCATCACGCTGGCGGCCAACCTCCAGGAGACGCCGGCGCCCGCGTCGGGGAGCCCGACGGTGGACCGGCTGGTGGGTCCGTGCCTGAACAAGAACCCGGAAGCGCGCAGCCAGCGCATGCAAAAAATCATGATGGAGTTGAAGCTGCTGAGCGTGGCGATGCGGCGCTCCGACGCGGGTGCGCCGGTGGCGCCACGGCGCGACGCAGCGGCGGATACGGCGGCCATCCGGGCGGAACTGCAGCAGATTGAGGCACGGATGGAGGCACGCCTGCGCGACCAGGAGACAAGCGTTGCGGAAATGCACCGCTCGGCAAACGCGGCGGATGCGGCGGCTGTGCAGGCGGAAATGCAGCAGATTGAGGCACGGATGGGGGCGCGGCTGCGCGACCAGGAGACGAGCGTTACGGAAATGCTCCGCTCGGCGAGCGCGGCGGATGGGGCGGTGCGGGCGGAAATGCAGCAGATGGAGGCACGGATGGAGGCGCGGCAGCGAAGCCAGGAGACGAGTACATCTGAAATCAACCGCTTGGCAAACGAAGGGTTGAGTTCCCTGAAGCTGCTGGTAGCGGCCATGCAGAGCGAACTGGCGGCGAATCACCAGCAGGCCATGGAACGCACGGGGGGCGCGCTCGACGAAGCTGCCACCGAGGCGATATTCGCGCGGGTGGACCGAGGCTTCGAAGTGCTGAACGCGCGGATCGCGGGGATCGAGCGGACGGTGGAAGAGATCCGCCGGCACAGCGCGCAGTTCGAGAACAACATCGCCGCGGACCTGGTGGATCTGGAACAGAACGTCAAGACGCAAGGCACGTCGATCGAATCGGCGAGGACGGCGATGTCGCAGACGGACGATCTGGTAGAGCGGGTGGTGGAAGCGTTGGAATCGCTGCAAACGGCAGTGCTCGATCAGGCCGAAGCCGGCGACCGCTCGAGTCTTGCGGTCAACTAAGGCGGACGCCGGCGCGGGGAAGCAAGTAATGCCAGCGCCCACCAGGAAGGTGGCGTAACGATTGACAGAGAGAGCCCCACGATCCGGAGACGGTGGCCAGCCGGGAACGCTGGCCGACTTGTTGGCTTCTGGACCTCTTTCGCTGCCGGAAGTGCTGCGTTGCGCAAACGAAGTTGCAACGGAACTGTGGGATCTCCATCAGCAAAACCTCGCCTACGGAAAACTGACCGCCGGCAGCGTCCTCATGACGGAATCGGGCGCTCACCTGGCGCCGTTGCAGAACCGGGACGATGCCGCGCCAGAGGCCGACACGCGGGCCTTCGGCGCCATGTTTTACGAGATGTTAATGCTGGAGGCGCCGCCCGCGTCGCCGGGGGCGGCGGATAACCGGCTATGCGGAGCGCTCACCGGGCCTCCGCGCCTGCGGCCGGCAGCCATCAAGCTGGCACTCCACTGCCGCGCGGAGGGAACCGCGCTAACCATGCAGCAGGTAGCAACGGAGATCCGCCTGCTCGGCTTGCTGCTGCGGCAGTATCAAGCGAACCCTCCGTCCGGGCAGAAGGCTGCCGGGCCGCGTACGCCCTTCCTGGTACAGACGCCGCCGCCGGTAGCGGCGGCGCCGATGGCAGATTCCCAGGACTCGCCTCCCGAGACTCCCGATGCCGGTCTCCCGAACGAGCCGGCGGAAGCAGGCATCGAGGAAAGCCTTCCAGCCGGTGAGAGCGGCGCGGCGCCGGTAATCCCGCTGGGGCCGGACAGCTTCGGCCATCCCGAGCCTAAGCCAAGGGCCGAAGCGCAGCCCGCCGGCGGCAAGTGCCCGAAGTGCGATAGCACCGCGATTTACGCTTCGCGCGCCCGCTCGCGGTTCGAAGCGATGGTGGAGAGGTGGGGTTTGCCCCTCTGCCGCTGCCACCGGTGCTCTCACCGCTATGTGGTATTCGCGGGGCTCCAAATTGCCAAGCAAGCGCCGCGGGGAGCGCGGCGCAGGCAGTACCAGCCACGCCCACCGCTTGAATAGGTCCTGGTGAGCCTCAAGCCGTGGCGGGTTTGCGGGCGCGGATAAAGGCACTGAAGAACTTCTCGTCCACCAGCGGCGCAATCGCGTCCACGTCCAGCCCTTTGCCGGACAGGAAGGCGCGCGCATCGGCGACGCGATAGATGCGGGTCGGCTCGACATCGACGCCTTCAAAGCCGGCCGCGGACAATTTGGCGCGGTAGTCGGCTTCGTCGAGGGCGCCGGCCAGACAGCCCACCCAGAGAAGCACATGCTGGCGGATCTCGGCGGGAATTTCGCCGCGGGTCACTACGTCCGAGACGGCGAAGCGCCCGCCGGGCTTGAGCACGCGGAAGGCTTCGGCCAGGACGCGGTCCTTATCGGCCGAGAGGTTAATGACGCAGTTGGAGATGATGACATCGACGGAGGCGTCGGGCAGCGGAATGCTCTCGATCTGTCCCTTCAGGAACTGCACGTTTTCCACGCCGGCCTTGGCTTTGTTGGAATTGGCGAGGGCCAGCATCTCGTCGGTCATGTCGAGGCCGTAGGCCATGCCGGTGGGGCCGACGCGGCGCGCCGACAGCAGCACGTCGATGCCACCGCCGGAACCGAGATCGAGAACCGTTTCGCCGGGATTCAATTGGGCCAGGGCGGTCGGGTTGCCGCAGCCCAGGCTGGCGAGGACCGCGGTGTCGGGCAGCTCGCCGAGTTCCGCGCCGTACAGGTTACCGGTGATCGGGTCGGCGCAGTGGGCGTCGGCGGGAGCGCCTCCGCAACAGGAACTGGAGCCTCCGGCGACGACGCGCAACGCGGCCTGTCCGTACTTTTCTTTTACAACGTCGGTGATGCTTTCGGTTGGCATGATGACTTACTCCTTATTCTTCGATGATTGCTTGACGGTCACGATGGTTTCCGGTTTGACTGCCTGATTCCGCGTGCAACATTCGGCATAGAGGAAGCCGAGCAACTCCTGCAACGTCCGGGTGTTTGCCGTGCAGCGCAGAAAGGTGCCCTGGCGCTCCACGGCGATCAGTTCCTCGTTCTTGAGTTTGTCCAGATGGTGCGACAGGTTAGAGGCCGAAACTCCCAGTTCTTCCTGGATCTCCCCCACCACCATGCCGTCGGGATGGGCGGAAAGCAGAAGTTGCATGATGCGCAGGCGCGACTCCGTTCCCATGGCGGCGAACATGTCGGCGTAGCGCGTAATCTGCTCCGGGTCTTTCTTCATTCGTCGTCCCACTCGCCTTCCGCCTCTTCGAAGGCACAGATGAGGCAGCCGGCAGGGGCGTGGGCGCGCACCCTTTGGGCCGCTTCTTCAGAGATGGGCGCGTCCTCTTCGAATTCATCGAGCAGGCTCCACTGTCGCGCTTGTTCCATATTTCAATAATAATTGAACTATAGAATTTGTCAAGCGAAAAATGTCCGAGCTTCGCTCGGATGCACAAGGCGGAGCCTTATGCCACGGGCTACACTGAAGGTTGGTCCTGGTTCAGAACGTCTCCAAGCTGTACCGTTTATACCGCCGTCCCAGCGACCGCTTGCGCGAAATGCTGCCCGGCGCCGGCGCCCGCCACAGCGATTTCTGGGCGCTTAAGGATATCGGCTTCGAGGTGGAAAAGGGCGAGGTGCTGAGCCTGGTGGGCCCCAACGGATGCGGCAAGAGCACGCTGCTGCAAATCGTCAGCGGGATCCTGCAGCCCACCACGGGGCGGGTGGTGACGCGCGGGCGCATCGCCGCGCTGCTGGAGCTCGGCGCCGGCTTCAATCCGGAATTCTCGGGCCGGGAGAACGTCTACCTCAACGGCGAAATCATGGGGCTGAGCCGCGGCGAGATCGACAAGGCGATGCCTTCCATCGAAGCCTTTGCCGAAATCGGCGAGTTCATCGAGCGCCCGGTCAAGGAATACTCCAGCGGCATGTACGTGCGCCTGGCGTTCTCCACGGCGATTCACGTCGATCCCGAAATTCTGATTGTGGATGAAGCCCTGGCAGTGGGCGATGCCGTGTTCGCCAATCGCTGCGTGCGCAAGTTCGAGGAACTGCGCGCCCGCAAGATTACGGTGCTGTTCGTATCCCACGATCTGGGGCTGGTGAAAGCGCTCAGCGACCGCGCCATCCTGCTGCTCCACGGCCGCATTGAAGCGCAAGGCACGCCCAACGACGTGATCAACCGCTACATCGGGCTGGTGCTGGAGCGGCAGCAGGCGCGCAACAAGAAGGAAGACCGCGTCCGCGGCAGCTTCCGGCACGGCGATGGCACCAGCGAAATTCTGAGCGCGGAGATCCTCAATGCGCGGGGCGAGCCGGTCACTTCCCTGGCGAGCGGCGAGCCCATCACCATCCGCGTGCGTTCGCGTTTCCATGCGGCCACGCACGACCCGATGGTGGGCATCCTGCTGCGCACGCGCATCGGCATGGACGTCTACGGCACCAACACGCGGATCGAGAAGATGCCGCTGGGCGATTTGCAGGCGGGGGACGAACTGGAAGTGGATTTCCAGCTGGCCTGCTGGTTGACGCCGCAGCAATATACGCTGACCGTGGCCACGCAGAATGCCGATGGTTCGAGCCACGACTGGCTGGACGACACCATTGCTTTCGACGTAGTGGACACCCGCGTGGCGGCGGGGGTGGCGAACCTGAGGGCCAAAGTGGCATGGCGCGTCTCACGGTAAAGGTGCATCCGCGCGCCCGGCGCTCCGCCCTGGCAGGCCGCCTGGGCGACGCCTGGAAGCTGGCGCTGGCCGCCCCGCCGGTGGACGGCAAGGCCAATGACGAGTGCGTGCGGTTCTTCGCGGAGTTCGCCGGAGTCCCGCGTTCGCGGGTGCGCATCGTCGTGGGCTTGACAAGCCGCCTCAAGGTCGTAGAGATTGAGGGAGTCCCTCAGGAAGATCTGGAAAGGCGTTTGAGCGATACACTATGAACCTCGCTGACATTCAACAGGAACTTCGCAAGCAGAAACTGGACGGGTGGCTGTTCTTCGATCACCACATGCGCGATCCGCTGGCCTACCGGATTCTGGGACTGCCTGCCGCCAAGGTCACGCGCCGCTGGTATTACATGATCCCCGCCGAGGGCAATCCCAAGGGCATGGAACACCGCATCGAGCGCAACACCCTTGCCGGCCTGCCGGGCGAAAAGATCGCCTATTCCAGCTGGACCGAGCAGGTCGCGGCGCTCGGCAAGCTCACCGCAGGGATGAAGCGTGTGGCCATGGCCTATTCGCCGATGTGCGCCGTGCCTTACGTCGCCATTGTGGACGCCGGCACGGTGGAACTGGTGCGCAGCCTGGGCGTAGAGGTAGTGACCGCCGCGGAATTGATCCAGATTTTCGAGGCGCGCTGGACTCCGGCTGCGCTGGAAACCCATCTCGAGGCCGGCCGGCGGGTGGACAAAGTGCGCGCCGCCGCCTTCGAACTGATCCGCGAGCGCACGCGCAACGGCGCGCCGCTGCAAGAAGTGGAGGTGAAAGACTTCGTGCGCGAGGGCTTTGCCCGCGCCGGCCTGGTGACCGACAGCGGCCCCATCGTGGGCTGCAACGCCAACGCCAGCAATCCGCACTACGAGCCCAGCGCCGAGGCGACGTCGCCGATTAAAACCGGCGATTGGGTGCTGCTCGATATGTGGGCCAAGCTGGATCAGCCGGGCGCGGTCTACTACGACATTACGTGGACTGCCTTCTGCGGCGACCACCCGAGCGAAGAGATGCGCCGCGTGTTCACCACGGTGCGCGATGCGCGCGATGCGGCCATCGACCGGGTAAAGAGCGCCATTTCGAAGGGCGAGACGCTGCGCGGGTTCGAGGTAGACGACGCCTGCCGCGCGGTGATCGTCAAGGCCGGCTACGCGGAGTACTTCACGCATCGCACGGGGCACTCGATCGGCGTGGAAGTGCACGGCAACGGCGCCAACATGGACAATTTCGAGACGCACGACGAGCGGCGCGTGATGCCGTGGAGCTGCTTCTCAGTGGAGCCCGGGATCTATCTGCCGAGCTTCGGGGTGCGCTCGGAAATCAACATGTTCATCGGAGACACCGAGGCGCGGGTGACGGGCGAGATGCAGCGCGAAATGGTCCTGCTGTAATGCCCCCGCAGGCGCTGGCCGCGGCAGCGACGCTGCTGGCCATTTTGCCGCACGGCAACCGGATCGAGCTGCAGCTCGACCGCGGCAACGCCGAGCTGATCTGGATCACGCCGAGCACGTTTCATTTCCGCAGGGTGCTCAACGGTCCGCTGCATCCCAGCGCGGAGGCGGCGCACGAACCGGTCGTCGTGACCACCGGGGATTCCGGCGGCGCGGTGCGCCTGCGCTCGCGGCTGATTGAGGTCGCCATCGAGAAGCTGGGTCTCAAGCTCACTGTCCACCGGCTGGATGGCACGCCGCTGATGCTCGATCTCAGCGAAGCGCGCTCCGAAGCCGGCGGCGTGGTGTGGGAGCGCGAAGCGCCGCCGGGCGCGGCTTTCTACGGCCTCGGCCCGCGCACGGATGCGGGTTTCGACCTGCGCGGCAAGAGCGTCCGCGCCGAAGTGCCGTTTCTGGTCTCCACCGCCGGCTACGGCGAATATCACCCCGGCGCGGGCACGTACCACTTCGACTTCACGGACGAAAAACGCTACCGGATACAGGGTCCGGAGATCGATTACTACTTCTATTACGGTCCCACCCCGAAGGAAATATTCGAAGAACACAACCTGCAAGGCAACCGCCTGGAGCCGTGGAGCGTGGCGAGCGAGCGGTTCGGCAGTTGGGCCACGCTGAAGGCGTCGCTGCTGCGCATCGTCCACGGCTCCATGTCGGCCGCCGTCGCGCCCATGTTCAACCTGGCGGCCTACAACACGGCGCCCCCCGAACTACAGACGCGGGCGCGGCAACTCGGGTCGCTGGTGGCGCGCGTACAACCCGGGACGGTGGGGCTGAGCGGCTTGCGCAATCAACTCGACACGTTTTTCGGCAGTTACATCGCCGAGTTGCAGGACAGGGGCTTTCCAGTGTGGCATCCGCTGCCCTTCCAGATACCCGACGACCGCGAGGGCGCGTTGCACACGGACGAATTCCTGTTGGGCGACGAGATGCTGGTGGCGCCGTTCTACGAACCCGGCGACAAGCGCAGCGTCTATCTTCCGCGCGGCACGTGGACCAACCTCGAAACCAACGAAGCCACCCCGGGACCGCGCACCATCACGGTGGAAACCAAGAGCCTGCCCGTCTTCGCGCGCAACGGAGCGATTGTGCCGCTGGACGGCGCGGCGGGCATGGCGCTGCACTACTTCCCGAAACTGGGCGGCGAGTTTTTCCTGCTGGAGGGCGACATCGCCGAATACTCGCAGGTGCACGCCTCGCCGGCGCTGGACTTCATGCGCCTGGAAATCGAGTCGAAGAAGGATCGCGATTACCAGTGGGTGGTGCACCATGTGGAGCGCCCGTCGAGCGTGGAGTTTGAGGATCGCAAGTACCGGGAAGTGGGGCAATCGGGCGACTTGACGGACCGCACGTGGTTCTACGATGCCAGGCAGAGAAACGTTCACGCCAGGGTGATGGTGAAGGCGGGCGAGGACTGCATCATTAACGTGAACTTCGAGTAGGGCGCGCCGCCGTGTGTTAGCGCACATTCCCGGCAGCTCGGCCTCGCGGGAGGGGACGATTCCCGCGCCGTGCGCGTGGTAACTTGGTTCGCGTGAACCAACGGAGGGTGTATGCCGACTGAAAGAGCAGCCGTTCGCGGCAGTGATCGCCAATTGCCGAAGGATTCCACCGTGATCGGCATGGCGGATCCAAATGAAGAAATCAACGTGACGATTGTGGTGCGCCGGAAGACCGAAGAGTTGCCGCCTCCGGGGCGGCACCCGGTCGCCCGCCAAAAGTTCGCCGAGCTTTATGGCGCCGACCCGGCCGATGTGGCGCAGATCGAGCGGTTCGCCGCGCAGTACGATCTGACTGTCGGCCAGGTGGACCTGTCACGGCGCAGTATCGCGGTCTTGGGAACGGCTGCCCGCATGAACGAGGCGTTCGGGACTCAATTGCGCATTTTCCAGTCTCCCGACGGCACCTACCGCGGCCGCACCGGCGAGTTGTTCCTGCCGAGCCACCTGGTGGACATTGTGGTGGGCGTGTTCGGCCTGGACGCGCGCCCGCAGGCCAACGTACGATTCCGGCGGCACCTCGAAGGCATCGGACCGAAGGCGGCCGGCGACACTTCCTACACGCCCCCCGCGGTCGCCAAGCTGTACGGTTTCCCGACGGCCGGTAGCGGATCCGGGCAGACGGTCGCCATCGTCGAACTGGGAGGAGGATACAGCGCCTCGGACCTGAGCACTTATTTCAGCGGGCTGAAAATCAGTCCGGCGCCGGGCGTGACCGCGGTCTCCGTGGATGGCGCCGGCAACCTTCCGGTGGGCGATCCCAACAGTGCCGACGGCGAGGTGCTGCTCGACATCGAGGTGGTCGGCGCCATCGCGCCCCTGGCGAATATCGCGGTCTACTTTGCGCCCAATACCGACCAGGGCTTCCTGGATGCCATCACCACCGCGGTGCACGACAATTTGCGGAATCCATCGGTCGTGTCGATCAGTTGGGGCGGCGCCGAATCCACCTGGACGGCGCAGTCTTTGACCGCTTACGACCAGGCGTTCCAGGATGCGGGCCTGCTGGGCGTCACGGTGTGCTGCGCTTCCGGCGACGATGGCTCCACGGACAATGTCACCGATGGCGCGGCTCACGTCGATTTTCCGGCGTCGAGCCCCAATGTGCTGGCGTGCGGCGGCACACGGCTGGAGTCGTCGGGCGGGAAGATTTCGCGCGAGGTGGTGTGGAACCAGGGCGCCGGCAACGGCGCCGGTGGAGGCGGAGTCAGCGATCACTTTCCGCTGCCTGTCTATCAGGCCACTGAGAATGTGCCGGTATCCGTCAATCCTGCCCACTTCAAAGGGCGCGGGGTGCCGGATATCGCGGGCGACGCCGACCCCGCCACCGGATACCAGATTCACGTGGACGGCCAGGACGCCGTTTTTGGAGGCACGAGCGCGGTGGCGCCCTTGTGGGCGGCGCTGATTGCGTTGCTCAACGAGCAACTCGGAAAGCCCGTGGGCTTCCTGAACACCACGCTCTATGCGAAAGGGGCGAGCGGCTTGCACGATATCACGACGGGAAACAACGGCGCCTATCAAGCCGGGCCTGGATGGGACGCGTGCACGGGTTTGGGCAGTCCGAGCGGCCAGGCGCTGCTCACCGTGCTGAAGGGCAAGTAAGTGGACGGCATGATACACAAGCGTGCCGGCACTCGCTGAACGGCAAGTTTTACCGTATACAAACTGATGGCTCCCCTACGCGGCCGGAGGATTGGCAGCGTTTTGCCTACGGCCACGCACGTGCACATACAATTCCCGAGAGTGGACAACCATATGAACCAAACAGGAAAACTTCGCACCTTCCTTGCGCTTGCGCTCTGTTCCGCATGGGCAAGCGACGCCTACGGCCGCACCTCTTCTTCATTTCGTTCGTTGACGGGAAAAGAGGGAGACACCATGTCATTTTTGGCTTGGATTGTCCTAGGCCTGGTGGCCGGGTTCATTGCCAGCAAGCTGGTAAACCGCAGAGGTGAAGGCTTCCTGATGGACATCCTGCTGGGTGTAGTGGGAGCCTTTGCCGGCGGATGGCTGTTCCACATCTTCGGCGCCCCCGGCGTAAGGGGACTCAACATCTACAGTCTCTTCGTGGCGGTGACCGGCTCGGTAATTCTACTTGTGCTCTATCACGCCCTAAGACGGAGAAGAGCGTTCTAATACGCTTGTCTTATTTTCGGTAAAGGAGAACTTATTATGCTGATGAAGCGGTTGTTAGGATTGGTTTTTGCAGGCGCGCTGGCGTTCAGCGCCTCGGCGGCCGCGGTATATATCCGCGTCGGGCCACCGCATGCGGTATACGAGAGGCGGGGACCGCCGCCCAACCGCGGGTATGTGTGGCAATCCGGGTACCACCGTTGGGACGGGCACGCTTACAACTGGAATCAAGGACGGTGGGAACAGCCTCCGCGCGAACATGCCCACTGGGTATCGCATCACTATGTACACCAAAGGCAAGGCTGGGTCTTAGTGGAAGGACACTGGCACTAGCCTGGCAGGGCGCAGATAACGCGCCGCCGGGTTATGCCGCGCGCCAGCGGATGCCGAGGTCGAGGACTTTCCTGCAGTACTCGACGCCCCTTTCCATGTGCTCGCGCTGCTGGTAGATAAGGGCGGCGGTCAATGGTTCGGCGGCTTTGCCGGGCACATCCTCGATGACCATGTGGCGCTCGTAGGGGCCGCCCTTTTTGGCCAGCGCCAGGAAGCGCGCGAAGTCCGCCGCGCGCACGTCGGTATACTTCTTCATGAACTCGGGGTCCCACACCGGCAGAATTGCCGGGGGACGGCCGGTAATCGGTTTGTTGAAGACGGCGAGCGGCGGGCAGATCTCGCGCGCCTTGGCAAGGATCGCCTTGAAATCGACTACGCCTTCGCCAAGCGGCACCCACTGCACGGCAATCCCGCCGCGTGATTCGTAGACCACCGAATCCCGCAAATGCAGCATCACCGCCACCGGACCGAGCGTCTCCACGGTTTGCATGGGGTCTTCCATGACGAAAACCGGGTTCCCGGTATCGAGGTACGAGCCGACGAACTCCTTCCCCGCCCCGTCGATGACTTGGCGCGTCTCCCAGCACAGCAGATCCTTGTGATTCTCGATGGCGAACCTGACGCCGGCGTCCACGGCTTGGCTACGCACCGCGCGCAGGACCTTGATCATCGTCTCGATGTGCTGCGCCGGCGGACCAGGCGGCAAATGCTCGCGATCGCCGGCCAGCAGCATGCGCACTACGGGCGACCCCATGCCGGCGGCGCGCTTCACGGAGCCGCTCAGCAGTTTCACGGAGCGGGAGAATTCGCTGGTATCCTTCGGCAGCACGGCGCCGCCGCCGGTGCCCAGCCACAGTCCGGCGCGCGCCGCCGCGTCCTTCACAGCCTTCCAGTGGGCCGGATCTTCGCTACCCGGGTCGATGGAGTCCTGCAGGAAAATCGCGTCCAGTTTCAGGGTGCCGGCATACTCGATCAACTGCAGGTCGTTCCAGCGCAGCGCGCGAATGGAATACGTGTTGTAGCCCAGCGGAAACCGGTCCATAACCCTCCTTACTTGCCACCCCGCAGTGTCGCGATGGCTTCCTTGCACTTCTCCAGCAGGAACACGTGCTCCGCCGCCACGCCTACAAAGCGCATGCCACGCTCCACCCACATTTTCGCCATGGCGATGCCGCGCGTCTGGATGCCCGGCACCACGCCGTGCGCGTTGCAGCGTTCGATCACCTTGTCCACCGTCCGGATGAGCAGCGGGTTATCGAACTGGCCGGGAATTCCGAGAGAGATGGAGAGATCGGCCGGGCCGATCATGACCACGTCCAGGCCCTTCAACGAGAGCAACTCGTCGGCGCGTTCCACGGCGCGCACAGTTTCAAACTGCACCACGGAAAGGGTCTCGCGGTTCTGATGCTCGATGATCTCGGGCATGCTGCGCGCTTCGTAATCCACCATGGTGGGATTGATCCCGAAGCCTCGGATTCCGAGCGGCGGAAAGCGCAGCCAGCTGAGAGCCTCTTCGAGCGCCTGGGGATCTTCCACGCGCGGTAGAATAATGCCCTGCGCGCCCTGGTCGAGCAGGCGGGCGCAGAGCGTATACTGCACCTCGCCGACGCGCACGATGGGCGTGATGCCGGCCAGCTTGCAGGCAGTGATCATGTCGTGGGCGGTTTCCAGGTTGAATGAGCCGTGCTCCATATCGATGAACACGTAGTCGAAGCCCGCCGCCGCGAAGGCGCGGGGAATCTCGGGCGCCCGGTACACTTGCAGCCCGCAGCCGTACACTACCTCGCCTTTGGCGAGCCGTTCCCTGGTCGTATTGATGCGCATGAGTTCTATGCTATCTTGATTCCACTGCCTATGACTGTCCGATAATCCAGTTCCGGGTGAACGTGCCGTGACCCGCCGCTGCGCGCAGCGCGATTCGCGGGAGTAGTGCGTTCTCCGGATGCGGCGTCCCACCGTCCACCGCAACTCCTGGAGTCACAGTCATGAATCTCGAACGTCTCGGCGCGACCGCGGAACTGCGCGCCTCTCTCGCGCCCGGCCTCACGCTGGCGCGCGTCACTTTTTCACATCGCGATCAATACCGCCTGATCGTGGAAGCGGGCGACCTCGACGCCGAACCGAGCGGCTCGCTCTGGTACCACGCGGCCACCCGCGCCGCCATGCCGGTAGTGGGCGATTGGGTGGCCGCGCGGGTGATCGACGCGCAGCAGGCGACGGTCGAAGCCGTCCTGCCGCGGCGCACCCTGTTCGCCCGGCGCGCGCCGGGGCGGCGCGAAGACCAGCAACCCATCGCCGCCAACATCGATCTGCTTTTTCTGGTATGCGGGCTGGATGGCGATTTCAACCTGCGAAGGCTGGAGCGCTACCTGACGCTGGCCGTGGAAAGCGGCGCCGAATCCGTCGTGGTGCTGAATAAGAGCGACCTCTGCGCCGACGTGGCCGGGCGGCTGGCCGAAACCGCGGCGGTGGCCGGCGCCACGCCCGTGGTGGCGGCACACACGCGAAACGCCGAGGGCCTGAGCGCGCTGCTCCCGTATCTGGCCGACGGCCGCACCGTGGCGCTTGTGGGATCGAGCGGCGTGGGCAAATCGTCGCTGGTGAACTGCCTGACGGGCGAGGAACGCCTGCGCACCGCGGAGGTGCGTGAAACGGACAGCCGCGGACGCCATACTACTACGCACCGGGAACTCATCCCGCTGCCCGCGGGAGGAGCGCTGATCGACACTCCGGGAATGCGCGAATTGCAGCTTTGGGCGAGCGAGAGTGCCGTGGACCAAGCTTTCGATGAGGTCGCCAGTCTGGCTGAAGAGTGCCGTTACCGCGATTGTTCGCACACCGGCGAGCCGGGGTGCGCGGTGGAGAGCGCGCTGAGTGACGGGACGCTGGCACCCGAGCGGTGGGAGAGCTACCGCAAACTGCGTGGCGAAGCGCAACGCCACGAGGCGCTGGCCAATCCTTTGCTGGCGCTGGAGCGCAAACGGAAATGGAAACAGATGCACAAGGCGGCCAGGGACATCTACAAGTCCGGGAAGCACAGGTGACCCGCTTCGCTCTACCCTGACCCTGTTATCATGGATCACGTAGGGGCGTTGCCGGTATGAACATGGACATCAGGCCCGAACTTGAAGCGAAACTGGCCGCTCACGCGCGCGCTATCGGCGTGCCAGTACAGCGCTTCATCGAGGATGTTCTGGAACGCGAGGCCCGCTCTGCCACGACGAATGCTCCTCACCCATTAACGGGCAGCGAAAAAGCGAAGGCTTTTCGTAATTGGGCAAGCAGCTTTCCGGCTGACTTGCCGGTCCTCACTCTTCAGGACGTGAGCCGTGAGAACCTGTATCGGCGAGACTGACGCGTGTCCGTTCTCGTCGACAGCAACGTACTGATCTTCAGCGTTCAGCAGAGCCATCCTGGGCATGAGGAATCCATCAGGGCACTGGAGTTCTTCCTGGCCGCGGAAGAGCCGGTGTGCATATTTCTTCAAAATATCGCGGAGTTTTGGAATGTTTGCACGCGCCCCGCGGATAGGAATGGCCTGGGGCTTCGAGTCGAGGAGACAGCCCGGCGATTGAGCGGCCTCGAAGCCATCCTCACCCTCTTGCACGATACGCCAGATGTCTATTCTGAATGGCGACAGCTGGTCGTGCAGCACGACGTGAAGGGAGTACAGGTTCACGACGCCAGACTTGTCGCCGCGATGAGAGTTCACGGGATCGATCGCATCCTCACCTACAACCCCAATGACTTCCGCCGTTACCAGGGTATCACGGCGATTCAGCCCAGCGACGTTGCATAGCGCGGGCACACCTCCAGCGCACCGGAAATCACGGCATAATTCAGATATGGAAATCACCTGGCTCGGTCATGGTACTTTTCAGTTCCGGCTGCCCTCCGGACAAGTCATCGTCATGGATCCCTGGATCGAGGGGAACCCGGCATACCCGAAGGGACACAAGATCCCGCGGGTGGATACGATTTGCATCTCGCACGGGCACTTCGACCACATCCACGACGCCGTGCCGCTGGCTGCGCGATTCGCGCCCGAGGTGGTGGCGATTTATGAAACCGCCGCCTGGCTGGAATCGAAGGGCGTCAAGAATACCCGCGCCATGAACAAGGGCGGGTCGCAGAAAGTGGGCGAGGTCACGGTGACCATGACGCACGCCATCCACAGTTGCGGCATCCTGGACGAAGGCAAGATCGTGTACGGCGGGGAGGCGGCGGGCTACGTGCTGCGCCTGCCCGACAATCGCGCGCTTTATTTCGCGGGCGACACGAACGTTTTTTCCGATATGGCGCTGATCGAGCAGCTTTACCACCCGGAACTGGTCTTCCTGCCGATCGGAGACCTCTTCACGATGGGTCCGCGCGAGGCGGCGCTGGCGTGCCGGTTGCTGCGCCCGAAGAAGGTAATTCCCATGCACTTCGGCACGTTTCCGCCGCTCACCGGACGGCCCGACGACCTGCGGGAGCGCATCCTCGGCCTGGAAACGGCGGTGTGGCCGCTGGAACCCGGCAAGCCGGTGGAGTGGTAGGCCGGGAGGCGAAACCGTGTTCGATAATACGCGCCATCAAAAATACTGATTGGAATAATCGGCCAGAATACAGTACTATTAGGACCAGATTGGCCTTGTTGCCCTTTCGAATTCCCCCGCAAAGAGGTGCACTATGGCGACCATTCTCCTTGCCGGCCTGGACACTACCATGGCCGACGAACTCAGCAGGGTTTTGCTTCAACTGGGACAAAGCGTGAAGTGTGCCGACCAGGGCACCGTCGCGGACGACTCCGCCGAAATCCAACTCATCTTCGCGCCCGAGACAGACCTGATTGGCGCCCAGCGGAGCCACCCCGGGGTGCCCGTGATCGTCGTCAGCCGTGTGCCGGAGGTCAGCGCCTGGCTGCATGCGTTGGAACAGGGAGCGGCGGATTATTGCGGCACCCCGTTCGAAGCCCGCCAGGTACGTTGGGCGCTGAACTCGTCGCTGGCGCCGGCCAACCGGATCGCGGCATAAAGCATTCCTACAACCCCACCACTCTGGAAAGCAGACCCGCCACGGCTCCGCCGACCAGGGGGCCGATGACGGGGACCGGAGCGTAGCTCCAGTTAGTGGCGCCTTTGGTGGCAATCGGCAGGACGGCGTGCATGATGCGCGGGCCCAGATCGCGCGCGGGATTGATGGCATACCCGGTGGTGCCGCCGAGCGAGAGACCGATGGCCCACACCAGCATGCCCACCAGATAGGGTCCGAGACCGGGCGGCACCGTGCCGGTGGCTTTGGAGCCGATCGCCGACACCACCAGAATCAGGACGAAGGCGCCGAGCGCTTCGGAGAACAGGTTGGGACCGCGGCTATCGATGGCGGGGGCGGTGCCGAAGCACGCGAACTTGGCGTCGGTATCGGGCGTGACCGCCCAATGCGGCAGGAAATTCAGCCAGACCAGGACGGCGCCGGCCATGGCGCCAAGCATTTGCGCCACCACGAAGGGCGCGAGAAGCGAGAAATCGCCGGTCTTGACGGCTAACCCCAGCGTGACGGCGGGGTTGAGGTGCGCGTCCGGACTGCCGCAAGCGATGGCGGTGAAGACGCCCGTCATCACCGCGAAGGCCCATCCCGCGGTGATGGCCAGCCAGCCGGCGCCTTCGGCCTTGCTGCGCTTCAGCAACACATTGGCCACCACGCCGTTGCCCATCAGAATGAGGATCATCGTCCCCATGAACTCCCCGAAGAATCTCGATGCCATTGGCTCCTCGTGTGTTTACAGCCAGTCGAACGACCGGGTGACCGCTTTCTTCCAGAACGCGTACAATTCCTGGCGCCGGGCCGATTCCATTTGCGGCTTCCAGGTATGATCCACGCTCCAGCGGGCGCGCAGATCGTCGAATCCCGCGAAGAATCCGACAGCGAGTCCGGCGGCGTAGGCGGCGCCGAGCGCGGTGGTTTCCTGCACGGCGGGCCGCACTACGGGACGGTCCAGGATGTCCGCCTGGAACTGCATGAGCAGATCGTTGGACACCATGCCGCCATCGGTGCGCAGAACATCGAGCGGGATACCGGAATCCTTCTCCATGGCGTCCACCACCTCGCGCGTCTGAAAGGCGGTCGCTTCGAGGACGGCGCGGGCCAGGTGGCCTTTGTTGGTGTAGCGCGTGAGGCCGGCGATGACGCCGCGCGCGTTGTCCTTCCAATAAGGCGCGTAGAGGCCGCTGAAGGCGGGCACGAAATAGACCCCGCCGTTATCCTTCACGGTGCGCGCCAGCACCTCGATATCGCTGCTCTTTTCGATCAGCCCGAAGTTGTCGCGGATCCACTGTACCAGGGCTCCGGTAATGGCCACGCTGCCTTCCAGCGCATACACCGCGGGCTGCCCGTCGAAGCGGTACGCCACAGTGGTCAACATGCCGTGCTGCGAGGGCACCGGTTTGGTTCCGGTGTTCATGAGCAGGAAACAGCCGGTGCCGTAGGTATTCTTGGCCTCGCCCGGATGGAAGCAGGTCTGGCCCACCAGCGCCGCCTGCTGATCGCCCAGGATGCCGGCGACGGGGACGCCCTTCACGCAGTCGAGGGATGCCTGGCCATAAACCTCGCTGCTCGATGCGATGCGCGGCAGGATTGAGCGCGGAATGCGGAAGGCGGCGAGCAGCTCGTCGTCCCAGTCCAGGGTCTCCAGGTTCATCAACTGGGTGCGGCTGGCATTGGTGCAATCGGTGAGATGCAGCCCACCGGTGAGATTCCACAGGACGAAGGTATCGATGTTGCCGAACAGCAGGTCGCCGCCTTCGGCGCGGGCACGGGCGCCGGGGACGTTGTCCAGAATCCAGCGGATTTTGAGGGCGCTGAAATAGGTGGCCAGGGGCAGGCCGGTCTTGGCGCGGAAGCGGCCGGGACCGCCGTCGCGCGCCAGCTCCGCCACCGCGCCGGCGGTGCGGGTATCCTGCCAGACCAGGGCGTTATATACGGGGGCGCCGCTGTGGCGGTCCCACACGACGGTGGTTTCGCGCTGGTTGGTGATGCCGATGGCGGCAAGGTCACTGGCTACGAGGGCGCGCTCCTCCAGGGCGAGAGAGATGACCTCGCGCGTGCGCCGCCAGATTTCATTGGCGTCGTGCTCCACCCAGCCGGGCTGGGGATAGATCTGCTCGTGCTCCTTCTG
>PLDO01000445.1 GCA_003136215.1 Bryobacterales bacterium | reverse complement strand
GCGCTGCGGGTTGAACGGGCGGTTGTTCCTGTTCTATAAATTCCGCTCGATGGTGGAAAACGCGGAGGATCTGAAGCTGGGCCTGGCGCACCTGAACACGCGCGACGAGATCGTGTTCAAGATTCCACACGACCCGCGGCTGACGGCGCTGGGGCGGTACCTGCGCAAGTTCTCCATCGACGAATGGCCGCAGTTGTGGAACGTGCTGCGGGGCGATATGTCGCTGGTGGGTCCGCGGCCGGCCGTGCAGAGCGAGGTGGATCAGTATCGGCGGTGGCAACGGAGGCGGCTGCGGATGCGGCCGGGCCTGACCTGCCTGTGGGCGATTTGCGGGCGCGACCAGGTGGATTTCGAGACCTGGATGAAGATGGATATGCAGTACATCGACAACTGGTCGTTGGCGCTAGACTGGAAGATTCTGTTGCAGACCATTCCCCGCGTGCTGAGCGGCCGTGGGGCGAATTGACCAGGGTGGAGACAGACGATGCATATCATTCCGACGCAAGAAGAAGTGGTCGCGGTGCTGCGGGAGACCGGCGCGCTGCGCGACGGACACTTCGAGTATCCCAGCGGACTGCACTCCAACGAGTACCTGCAGGTGCCGCTGGCCATGCGCTATTACCAGTATCAGCGCATGCTGAGTGTTGGCCTGAGCCGGTTGCTGCGGGCCAACCCGGAAATCCGCGCAATCGTGCCGGAGCTTTCGATTGTGGTTCCGATGACGGGCGGGCTGCCCGTGGCGTACGGGGTTACCGAAGCGCTGCGCGCCAAACAGGTGTACTGGGCGGAGCGGGAGCACGACAAGGAAGAGCTGCACTTCCGGCAATATCTGGAGCAGCAACCGGGCGAGCAGGTGGTGCTGGTGGACGACATCCTGCGGACCGGAAAGAAACTGGATGAGTTGAAGAGGCTGCTGGAATCGCGCGGGGCGACGGTGGTCGGGCTGGCGGTGGTGATTTATCAGCCGACCCCGGACACGCTCGATTTCGGCAATCTGCCTTTGTACTATCTGGCGAAGCTGGACGCGCGATATTACGCCGACGCGGCGCACTGCGAAATGTGCAAACGGGGCGTGCCGCTGGAGAAAGTCTGGATTTAGGGACGCCCACCGTGCGCCGCCGGCGCGATGTTCCATAATGGAACAAAGTCGTTGGGCAAATACCTCGTCGGAATCCCGTAAGTACATGTCTTAAATCGGCTTACATCAGGGATAGCGGAGCCTGCTGAATCTATGTGCAGAATGTCACGGAACGTTAACTATTTCAGAGTTTACGGGGTAAATCGCAGATGGATTTCCACAGGCTTTTCCACCGAACGGTGGAAAAGCCTGAATTCCGCCGCCGCCAAAGGAGTTTAGGGTACGATTGAGGGGAGATGCGGAGAGCCTGTTGGCTGCTGGTGATTGGTTGTACCGCCCTGAGCGCGCAGACCGGGGATGCGGAGAAGCTCGCACCCTATTACCCCACGCCCGAGACCATTGTCGACAGGATGCTGCGTCTCGGCGGACTGAAGGCCGGGGAGAAGATGTACGACCTGGGGAGCGGCGATGGGCGCATCGTCATCGTGGCTGCCCAGAAGTTCCATGCCGAGGCGGTAGGGGTGGAGTTGGACAAGGACCTCTGCAAGCAAAGCGCGGCGAAGATCCTCAAACTGGGCTTGGACAAGAACGCGCACATCGTCAACGGAGATCTGCTGAAACAGAACTACAGTTCCGCCGATCTGGTGACCGTGTACCTGTTGCCGGACGCGGTGAACAACAAAGTACAACCGCTCCTGGACAAGCAACTGAAGAAGGGCGCGCGGATTGTGGCTAAGGACTTCGATTTTCGAAACTGGACGCCGGAGAAGGTGGAGAACATCGCCGACGACGGTGAAGGCCGGAGCCACACTTTGTATCTATACCGGAAGTAAACGTGCTATTTTCACCACAATCAGCGTGGCCGCGCTATGTCGGCTGGCTCCGGGTCCTGCTAGCGACCGTTGCCCCGGCGGCCAGCTATCTTCTCCTGCCGAGCGGTGTCGCGCCCATGTTCTACGGCCTGATGGCGCTTTACCTGGCTTACGCCCTGGTGGTGGCGCTGCGCGGGCGGAGCCACACCGGCATGCTGGGGTTGCTGGCGCTGTTCGGAGACACGGTTTTCTTCCTGATCATGGCCAGCTACGGAGCCGACCGGATGTTGTGGCTGGCCAGCGCATTCTACTTGTTCCTGCTGGGCGAAGCCATAGCTTCTTACAGCACGGTGGAAGTGGTCGTGATTGTGGCGGTGTGCGCGGTGTTTTGCGCGGTGTTGCCGTATGGCGCGCTGGTGCTGGAACGGACCGTGATCGTGGCCGGCGTTTTGGCTTGCGCGTTCGCCATAAACAAGCGCCGGCAGGGACTGGAAATCGAGCGGCTGCGCGAGAAACTGCTGGAGGCGGAGAAAGCGGCGGAAAAGGCGCGCGAACTGGAGCGTGTGCGCATCGCAAGCGATTTCCACGATGGGCCCCTGCAAAGCTTTATCAGCTTGCAGATGCGGCTGGAGATCTTGCGGAAGTTGATGGACCGGGACATGAATGCCGGTTTGGCCGACCTGAAGCAATTACAGGCCCTGGCGCAAACTCAGGTGCGGGACCTGCGAACGTTCCTGCACAGCATGCGGCCGGTGGACGTGGATGGGGCCAACCTGGTGGCCACGGCGCGGCGCGCGGCGGAGAGCTTTCAGAAAGAGAGCGGGATTCCGGTGACGTTCCTGGGGACTAACTCGCCGGTGGGTCTGCCGGCGGAGATGACGCAGGAAGTGCTGCAAATGGTGCGCGAGGCGCTGCACAACGTGCAGAAGCACGCGGGGGCGACGCGGGTGGCGGTGGCCATGGAGAAGACGGATCGCGCCCTGGAGATTTCGGTGGATGACAACGGACATGGGTTCGGGTTCGCGGGGTCGTACTCGCTGGAGGAATTGGAACTGCTGCGGCTGGGTCCGGCCAGCCTCAAACGGCGGGCGCGGTCGCTGAATGCGGACCTGCTGCTGGAATCGCGGCCGGGGAGCGGGTCGGGAATCAAGTTCCGGATTCCGTTAACGTGAAGGGCCAAAGAAATAGTGGCCACAGATGAACACAGATGAACACGGATAAAACAAGACTGCTTATCTGTGTTTATCTGTGTTCATCCGTGGCCCTATTGTCTTTTTCGGCAGGCTGCGGCAGGTACGCCAACTTCACGCTGCCCGAGATGCGTGGCGGAGATACCTCATTGGTGTTCCGGTTTGTGGCGGAACCGGAGCCGGTGATCACGCGCGAGCCGTTCAACGATGCGTTGAATCCATCGGTGGCGGGGCGGTTGAATCTCTATTCGGTGTACGACGGCCAGTGGCATACCGCGCTGGCGACGAGCGCGGACGGCGTGCACTGGCGGAAAGAAGGCATTGTGCTGCGCGCGGCGGCAGGCAACTACATCGCGGCCAACGGCAGCGCGGTGTCTTACGCTGGGCAAGTCTGGTATTGGTACGAGACGGGGGCGAAGGACCGGGTGCGGATTTCGCTGGCACGGTCGGCGGATGCTCGCGCGTGGCGGGCGGAACCCGCCCCCGTTCTCGACGCCGGCCCAGCGGGATCGTGGGACGAACGCGCGGTGGCCGACCCGTACGTGATCCGCATCGAACCGTATTTCTACATGTACTACCTGGGTCAGGATCGCGCGGCGCGGCAGCGCCTCGGCGTGGCGCGGAGCGGCGACGGCATCTACTGGGAGAAGCTGCGGGCCAATCCGGTGGTGGAGATGGATGAGGAAGAGGCGGGGATTGGCGAGCCAGCGGTGTGGCAGTCGGACGGCTTTTACTGGATGTTGTACACGGTCCGCGATTTTGCCGAGAACCGCTATCTGCGGCTGGCGCGTTCCACGGATGGGGTGCGCTGGACGAAGCTCGCGGTGCGCTACAAGGGCACCGAGGCATGGAACTCCAAGGTGATCTGCGACCCGACGGTGGTGGTGGATGGCGGCCGGATCCTGGTGTGGTTCGGCGGCGGGGACGTGGCATCGCCGGATGAGAACCTGCACGGGCAGATCGGCTTTGCTACGCTGGCCAGGTGAACGTCGGTATCACTTGCTATCCAACCTACGGCGGCAGCGGCATTGTCGCCACCGAGCTGGGAATGGAACTCGCGGCGCGCGGGCACGAGGTCCATTTCATTACCTACGCGAATCCGATTCGCCTGGATCCGGATACGCCGCGCATCCACTATCACGAAGTGGAGGTCTCCAACTACCCTCTGTTTCAGTACCCGCCGTACTGCCTGGCGCTGGCGGGGCGGATGGCGGAAGTGGCGGAGAGCTACGGTCTGGACGTGCTTCACGTGCACTACGCGATTCCCCATTCGATCGCGGCCCTGCTGGCGCAGCAGATGGTGGCGGGCGCGCGGCGTCTGCCGTACATCACCACGCTGCACGGCACCGATATCACGCTGGTGGGCGCGGACCCTTCGTATTTTGGGATCACCAAGTTCTCCATCGAGAAATCGGACGGGATCACGGCCATCAGCGACAATCTGCGCGAGCAGACGGTGGAAATCTTCGCGGTGCCGAACGAGATCCGGGTGATCAAGAATTTCGTGAATTGCGAGTTGTACCATCCGGACAACGAGAAGAAGGGCGCCGCGGCGTACGCTCCGGGCGGCGAGAAACTGCTGATTCACCTGTCGAATTTCCGGCCGGTGAAGCGCGTGCTGGATTGCATCCGCATTCTGGCGGAGGTGCGCAAAAGCGTGCCGGCGCGGCTGCTGATGGCCGGGGACGGCCCCGAGCGCGGGCCGGCGGAGCACCTGGCGCGCACCCTGAAGGTGGACCAGCACGTGCTGTTTCTGGGCAAGCAGAATCACGTAGAGCGGCTGATTCCGCTGGCGCACGTGCTGCTGATGCCGAGCGAGATGGAATCCTTCGGGCTGGCGGCGCTGGAGGCGATGGCGTGCGGTGTGGTGCCGGTGGCGACGCGCGTGGGCGGGGTTGGGGAGCTGATTACCGACGGCGAAGACGGCTATCTGGAGGCGGTCGGCGATATCGCGGCGCAGGCCGCGCGGGTGGTGGCGCTATTGAGTGACGACGCGCTGCACTGGCGCATGGCGAAGGCGGGACGCTGGAATGCCGGCGAGCGGTTCTGCACGGACCGCGTCATTCCGCAGTATGAAAGGTATTACACCGACGTGGTGAATGGCGGGCGGTAACTCAAGCATTGGCGGGCTTCTTCTTGGCGCGTCATTGCAGAATGATTGCCGTGATGACAAACGCTAATGACCCACTTGAAGCGATTCGAGCGCGCGCTCGCGAGCTTGCCGCTGCAACGCCTACGGCTCGCGGGCCAAAGAGCACGTCCTGCGAAATCCCAGGTGCCGACGGATGGAAGGTGGTCAGCATCGCTGCGGCTCTGGAAATGCGGCGCTTGAATCGCTGGAGTGGAGGGCGGTGCATTGAGTGCCATGATCCCGTGAGACCCCACAAAACTGGCACGACAGGGCAGGCGGCTCACTTTGAGCACCTAAGCGGGAACGCTAAATGCTCTTTGAGCGTGGGGTGAGGTCACGTCAAGAGTGGGACAGACGATCGTTTTGTGTCGTCTGTCACCCAGCCTGCGCTTGACCAACACCATTGCTCTTTGGCTTTGACCAGACCGGCTTTCACCGGGTTGTTTTCCACGTATTCGATCAAACCCTGGAGTTCTTCCGCCGATCGCACCCAATGGTCGAAAACCTCGTCTTGCCAGAAGGGTGTCCCGGTGTGTTCCAGAATGCGGTTAGCCACGCGACTGGTTCTCCCTTTGAGCCACCGCATGATTGTGGGCATTGCGGTACGCGGTTCGAAGATTGCGTGGACGTGATTGGGCATGACCACCCACGCGTGGAGATCGTAGAACCGGCGCACCGTCTCGCCAAAAAGGAGAGCATTTGCAACCACGGCGGCGACTCGCGAATCCTGCAACCAGAGGGGACCGGACCGCTCGCCGTCGAACCGCTCGTCTTTCGGAAGGCGCGGCAGGATAGACGATCGTTTAGGCGAGGCATGACAGGCCACAAAAGGCGATGGCCTGTCCCACCCCTGGTCGGGCGGAAGGGAGCCGGCAAGGCGCCAGGTAACGAAAACGGCGGTCTCCTCTGGAATCCAGTGAGGGAGGTGTCTGCGGGTGAAGGCCATCTGCTCCTGAGGAATAGTATCCTGTCGTCTCCGGGGTTCTCCAGGAAATGTGCGAACTCAACGGTTGGCGAAATTCCAGGCGTGGGCGACGATGGTGCGCAAGTCGGCGTATTGCGGCGACCAGCCCAAACGGCCGCGGAGTTTCTGACTGCTGGCAACCAGGGCCGGAGGGTCGCCGTCGCGGCGCGGGCCCACCACGTAGGGAACTTTCTTGCCGGTGACATCCTCCACCGTACGGATTATCTCCAGCACGCTGCTGCCGGCGCCGGTGCCGACATTGAACTGGTCGCTGGGGCCGCCGTCGAGCAGGTACTCGACGGCGAGTATGTGCGCCTGGGCCAGATCGTAGACGTGGATGTAATCGCGGATGCAGGTGCCGTCCGGGGTGGCATAATCGTCGCCGAAGACCGTGATGGGCTCGCCGGTCCTGACGGCGCGGAGGACGAGCGGGATCAGGTGCGTCTCGGGTTCGTGCTCTTCGCCGAGGGCGCCTTCGGGATCGGCGCCTGAGGCATTGAAGTAACGCAGGCTAACGCTGGTTAGCTGATGAATCCGGTCGAACCAGCGGAGCAGGGTTTCCACCATCACCTTGGATTCGCCGTATGGGTTGACCGCCTGGATGGGGAAGGTCTCCAGAATCGGCGAGGTGTGCGGGTCGCCGTAGACCGCCGCGGTGGAAGAGAAAACGAGGTGCTTCACGCCGGCCTGCACCATGGCGTCGAGCAGGGAAAGCGAACCGGCGACGTTGTTGGTGAAGTAGCGGGCTGGCTGGCGCATGGATTCGCCGACGGCAATGAAGGCGGCGAAGTGGATGACGGCGTCGCACTGCTTCTCCTTCATGAGGCGGATGAGCGCCGCGGTGTCGGAGAGGTCTAGCTCATGCAGACGGCCGGCCGGCACGTTGTGGCGATATCCCTTGGAGAGGTTGTCGACAACGGTGACGTCGTGGCCCTGCCGGAGCAGCAGACGGACGGTGTGGGAGCCGATATAGCCGGCCCCGCCGGTAACGAGAATTCTTCGTGGAGTCACAGGGTATGAACTCGATTGTAGTAGCATGACGGTTCTATGCCAAATGGAGCCGAGCTGTTTGTGCAGGCCGCCACCCAACTGGGGTTGAGCCCGATCTTCACGCTGGTGGGCGATCACCTCAACGAAGCGCTGGCCGCGGCGGCGCGGGCCGGAATGCGTGTGGTGGATATGCGGCACGAATCGGGGGTGACGCACGCCGCCGATGCCTGGGCGCGGATTCACCGGCGGCCGGCGCTTTCCCTGGTGACCGGCGGTCCGGGGCACACCAATTCGCTGACCGGCATGGCGACGGCCAATCTGGCGGGAAGTCCGCTGATTGCGGTGAGCGGCAGCCGGGCGCGCGGCCTGGCCGACCGGCAGGCGTTCCAGGATATCGATCAGGTGGGGATGGCGCGCCCGGCGGTCAAGTGGGCGGCGGAAGTGCCGTCGGCGGGGGAGATTCCGTTCTATCTGGCCCGGGCGTGCGCGGAGGCGAATTCGGGAAGGCGCGGGGCCGCGCATCTGACGATCCCGGTGGATGTTTTCACCGAAAGTGCGGCAGGTACGGCCGTTCGCGTTGGGGGGCCGGCCTCGGCCCTACCCTGTCCGGATCTCAAACCGGCGACCGAGTTGTTGCGCGCGGCGAAGCGGCCCGTCGCGATCGCGGGAAGCGGGGTGTGGTGGAGCGGGGCGGAGGAGGCGCTGCGCGAGTTCATCGAGCGCACGCAGATTCCCCTATACACCATCACCATGGCGCGCGGCACGGTGCCGGACGACCATCCGCTCTCCATGGGGTATGCGGATCCGGCGCTGAACTACGCGGTGCCTACGGTGTTTCGCGAGGCGGACCTGTTTCTGGTGGTAGGTAAGCGGATCGACTACCGGCTGTCGCTGGGCGGCGCACGGCTCTTTCCGGCGGAGGCGAAGTTCATTCAGATCGACATTCACCCGCCGGAATTGGGGATGAACCGCACGCTCGACGCGGCGGTGTGCGGGGACGCGCGGGCGGCGCTGGATGCCATTCCGGACGCTGGTCCCGTGCGCACGGAGTGGCTCCAGCGGGTGCGCGAATTGCGCGCGGAATCGGCCGCGCGTCTGGACGCGGCGGAGGCGGATGCGGCGGTGTTCTTCCGGGCGCTGCGCGAGGCGCTGCCCGAGGACGTGCTTTTCTCCTGGGACGGCGGGGATTTCGCGCACTGGGGGCGGGCGCTTCTGCCGGCGCGGCACGCCGGGGGATGGCTGCGGCTGGGTCCGCTGGGCACCATCGGGTCGTCGTTGCCCAATGCCATCGCGCTGCAACTGGCGCACCCCGGGCGGCGTGTGGTGGCCATCACGGGCGATGGCGCGCTGGGGTTCTACCTGGCGGAGATGGACACGGCGGCGCGGTTCGGGCTGCCCATCGTGCTGATTGTAGGCAATGACGCGGGTTGGGGACTGGAGCGGGAACTGCAATCGTGGGGGACGCGCGGCGCGCCCACCGTGGCGTGCGAACTGCAAGCGTCGCGATACGACCTGGTGATGAAGGCATTCGGCGGCGGCGGCGAGACCATCGAGCGGCCCCAGGAGGTGGGGCCGGCTCTCGGGCGGGCGCTTGCGTCGCGCGCGCCCTACTGCCTGAACGTGAAGATTCGGGGGGCGCGATCGCCGTTCACGGAGTGGCAGATCGCCGGGAAGAAGCGCTAGGGATCGCCGCCTCCCGGCCCGGGGCCAGTTCCGCTAGAATTAAAAGACCGTCATTCCAGGATGAATCGTTTGTCGCGAAAGCCGCCGCACGTCATTGCTATCTACCCGGGATCGTTCGACCCGATTACCAACGGTCACCTCGACCTGATCCAGCGGGGCTCGCGTATGTTTGACCGGCTGATTGTTTCGATCCTGCGGAATGACGCCAAAGAGCCGCTCTTCAGCGTCGAAGAGCGCACCGAAATGTTAAACGAGGTGCTCCACGTCTACCCCAACGTGGAGGTCGATTCGTTCGACGGGCTTCTCGTGGANNGATGGCGCTCATGAACCGGCGGCTGAGCCCGCAGATCGAAACGGTGTTCATGATGGCCCACGAGGCCTATTCTTTCATCAGTTCCCGGCTGGTGAAGGAGGTCTTTGGCCTGGGCGGAAATATCACAGGGCTGGTGCCGCCGTCGGTGGAAAGCCGGCTGCAAGCCCGATTATCGAAATCCAAAATTAAAGGGGTATAGTCAGCAATGCAAGCAGCAATCAACCCGATCGCCGAACGAATCTCGTCCATCAGCGTGTCATCCACGATGAGGGTGTCCGCCGAAGCGGACCGCCTTCGCGGCGAGGGTGCGGACGTGGTCGATTTTGGGGCCGGCGAGCCGGATTTCCCCACGCCGGACAACATCAAGCAGGCGGCAGTCCGCGCCATGGAGCAGAATTTCACCAAGTATACGGCGGCGGGCGGCACCCTCGAACTGAAGAAGGCCGTTTGCGAGTCGCACGCGCGGGATTTCGGCACGGATTACAAGCCCAACGAGTGCATGATCACGGTGGGGGGCAAGCATGTGATCTTCAACCTGATGCAGGCGCTGGTGAATCCGGGGGATGAAGTAGTGATCCCGGTGCCGTATTGGGTGACCTACCAGGACGTGGTCAACTACGCGGGCGGAAAGTGCGTGTTCGTGCCCACCGACGAAGCGCAGGGGTTCAGGTTGACGGCGGCGATGCTGGAACCGCATCTGACGGCGCGCACCAAGCTGGTCATTATCAATTCGCCCTCCAACCCCAGCGGGGCGGTGGTGGCGCGCGACGAGTTCGAAAAGATCTTCCGGCTGACCTCGGCGCGCGGCATCTACCTGATGACCGACGAGTGTTACTGCAAGTTCCTGTATGACAGCGAGCCGTACTCCATCGCGTCGCTGCCGGGGGCGAAGGAGACGGTGCTGGTGGCCGGTTCGCTTTCCAAGACCTACGCCATGACCGGATGGCGCATCGGGTTCGGCCTGGTGCCGCCCCCGATCGTGCAGGCGATGACGAAATTGCAGAGCCACTCGACCTCGAATCCGTGTTCCATCTCGCAGAAAGCAGCCGTGGAAGCCTTGCGCGGTCCGCAGGAATCGGTGGGCATCATGCTGGCGGAGTATCGCAGGCGCCGCGATTTCGTGGTGGCGCGGCTGCGCGGCATTCCCGGTGTCCTGTGCAACCTGCCACAGGGCGCGTTTTACGTGTACCCCAACGTGAGCGTGGCCATCGGCAAGAACGGCATCGCCAATACGCTCGAATTCTCCGAGCGCCTGCTGGCGGAAGCCCATGTGGCAGTGGTGCCGGGCGAAGCGTTCGGCACCGACCGGCATATTCGCATCTCCTATGCGACGTCGATGGGGGAACTGGAGCGCGGCGTCGATCGCCTCCATCAGTTCATTGTGAAAAACTCGTAGATATGGAAAAGCCGGTCCGCCTCTCCCCCTCCCTCCGCGAGAAGGTATGGGGCAAGACCCACCTGTCGCCGTGGTATCGGGATTCGGCAACGCCCATCGGCGAGTCGTGGTTTTTGGGCCCACGCGAATTGCCCCTGCTGGTGAAGTTGATTTTCACCGGCCAGCGGCTATCGGTGCAGGTGCATCCCGACGACGGCGAAGACGGGCCGCGCGGCAAGAACGAGATGTGGCACATCCTGGAGGCGGCGCCGGGCGCGACCATCGCCATGGGGTTCCGCGAGCCCATTACCCGCCAGCGGTTATGGGACGCCACTCGTACGGGCGATTTGGAGCAGCTGCTGCGCTGGGTGCCGGTGAAGGCGGGCGAGACGTATCTCATTCCGGCACACACCGTGCATGCCATTGGCGCTGGCATCGTGCTCTGCGAGATCCAGCAGAATTCGGACGTGACCTACCGCCTGTGGGACTACGGGCGGCCGCGCGAACTCCACGTGGAAAAGGCGGTGCCCCTCTGCGATCTCGGCGTGCATCCCGGGGCCTCGCGCGCCGTGCCGGTGGACGAACGGCGCGTGGAAGTGGCACGCTCTAAACACTTTGTGACGGAACTGGTGCGCCTGAAGGCGGGCGAACGAATCGTGCCGGCGCCGGAGAAATGCCAGCTTTGGATCTGCCTCGAGGGAAGCGGCAAGATCGGCGCCGAAACGTTTCACGGGGGCGAGGTGTGGCTGCTGCCGGATGAGGGCGAACCGGCGGCGATCACGGCGGATGGGGCGTCGCGGTTCCTGCGAACGTGGGTGCCCGGGCAGGGGCTCGAACTGGTCGCCTGAGGACCGGCCGAAGGCTCTGGAGGCCGAACAAGGCGCGGCTTGTTATCTTTCGTGGGGAATCGGCGGCTAACTGTTAACCATTACTAACCCTGTACTCCCCGGACTGTTCCCGGCTCCCGGCTGCGCTCATAGTAATCAGCAGGTCCCATCGGTAGCGACAAATCGCACCAGTGATCTTCTAAGGAGGCCGAGATGAAGACGCGCATTCTCCTCTGCAGCGACGAACCGATTCTCGCGAGAGGAATCGAAGAAGTGTTTAGCCGGGTTGAAGGGTTCGAGTCGGAGCCATCGTGCCGAACCGTTCCCGGCTTGATGAAACAACTGGAGGGCCGTGCGCCAGACCTGCTGCTGCTCGACCTGACGAAGGACGTTACGTGCGCGCTTTTGAGCGAACTCAAGCGCACGCAGCCAAACATGAAAATCGTGCTGTGGGCGAATGCCATCTCCGCGGAGACGGCGGTTCGAGCCTTGGAACTGGGAATCCGGGGTATCTTACGCAAGGCTCTGCCAATCGACCTTCAGGTGAAGTGTCTGACGAAGGTGCAGGCGGGCGAACTGTGGTTCGAGAAAACCTTCACCGACGGCATTCTGGCAGGACGCCGCCCGGCGTTGACGCCGCGCGAAAGCCAGCTCCTCGACCTGCTCATACAAGGTTTGAAGAACAAAGAGATTGCCGCCGCGATGTCGATTGGTGAGGGATCGGTGAAGGTCTTTTTGTCGCGGCTTTTCCTGAAGCTTGGGGTCAAAGATCGTTTCGAACTTGCGCTTTTCGGCTTGAAGTACCGCGCAGCCTGGACGTTCCCCGCTGCCATGTCAGCCGGACGGGAGGAGACTCCCTCGCGTTTCCCCATTACAGTGCCCGCATCGGCTTAGCAAGGCGCCCATTCGGGATAGGAGAATCAAACCATGTCGCATAAATACGCGCTACTTTCCCTGATCTACATGATGAGCTTTGTCATTGTGTTCGACAAGGCTCGCTGGCAAAAGAAAATCCGCCGGTTCTTATCGGGAAATCTATTCAGCCGGGAAGATCTGACCCAGTTGCAGGCAATCTGGTCCGCATGCCAGGAGTGACCGGGGCGCGGACAGCGGCGCTGGGATTGGGCGCGTGACGGGCACGAGGCAGGCTCCCGTTTCGCGCCCGCCCCGCCACTAAATCGCCAGCCGCACCCCGGTCAGTCCCAAGTGACGGTCTGTCGACCAACAAGTAGTGGTGCGCCGTTCCCGCATGAGGGTCAGACCGTGCGCGTCCGCGAGAGTGAGTTTCTGGTCGGCATATTTCTTGACCATTTGCGAGACCTTGACGAGTTCATCGGAATCGAATGAGCGGATCGTGAGGCCGGGCACCACATCCAGGAAATTCAAAAACTGAACCGCGCGATGCTGGTCGTAGCGGCGCAGAAACCACCCATGCCCTTCGGCGACTACCAAGGCCGATGTCACCAGGGGAGGCGGGTCCGAGAACAGCTTCCGGAAGAGGCTGTGGTAGCTATCGGAGCGATCCAGAAACGCAATCCAGGCAGACGTATCGACGTAGCACTCAGTCTTTCGAGCCATAAACGATTTCGTCGATCGACTGGCTGGAATTCGGATCGCCGGACTCGACCAGGCCGGCAAACCGCATCCAGGGTGCCTGCTCGTTTGCGGGAAGGGCCTGTCGCAGCGCACGGCGCACCAGTTCGGCAGTGGAGATGCCCAGCGCCGCGGCCTCCTTCTTGACCAAGGCGTACTCCCGTTCATCCAGGCTGATTTGGGTACGGATCATGTTATCACCAAGTGTCTCCATGATAACACTTCGCTTCACCCGATTCCCAGATCGTCGATCCGCTCCAGCGGCGTGCCGCAGGTCCGGCAGATGACGGCGTGGCAATCGCCGCACACCAAAGGGTCGGGGGCCGGCTTGGCGCAGGTGGGACAGTAGAATTCCGCTGTTTCCATGGGGTGGCAATGGGCGGGACGTGGCCCCGCCCGGATAACTACTTGGCTGCGGCGATGGAATCGACCTTCAAATTCTTGCCGGCGTCGTCGAGCGTGCCCACCACGGTCACCTTTTTGGCGGCGAATTTCTCCGGCGTCTTCTGGTCGCTGAGCACATACGACTTTTTTGCTTTGGCGTCGTACAGCACATACTTGCCGTTCATGCCTTTGACGCAGTCCACCACGCACTTGGCATCGGAGGCCGCCTTCATGTCTTTGTGGTCGCCATTGGCGCACATGTCGTCCGTGATGATGCCGGTGAAGGTCTGCGGACCGGCGGCGAAGGCCATGGCGGCCGCCGCGAAAACAACTGCAATCGTCTTTTTCATTGGATTCTCCCGTTCTTTTTTTCGATTTCCAGCCAGAGCTGGTTGCAAGTGGATTCGGTGATGCTTCGCTTCAAGGTGAACGCCACGTCTTTACCCAGTTTCCAGTTACTGCTGTCCTTATAGGACAGTATATGAGCCCTTCCCACGGACGGTGTTAACTGTTGGATCTCCCCGTACGGCCATGAACACGCCGGTCTCGGCATCCACGCCCATCGGCGCGATCAGCCCCACCGATCAGTGCTCGCTGGTGGGGCGGCGCACTACGGCGACGCTGCGCCGGTGAGATAAGGCATCAGTTTCGGCGGCTTGTGGTCCGCTTCCAGCAGCCAGACCTGGCGTGTTGCGAAGTAGCGGATCAGCTCGCGGTTTTGCTCCGGCCCCATGTCGCGCGCCCACACCACCTCCGATCCATCGATATCCGCCGCGTTGAAGACGTACTCGCGCAACGGATCGTGGCCCGCGTCATAGCGCACGATCACGAGGTGACGCCCGCCCACCTGCTGCAACCGCGCCATCATCTGTTCGCGCCCGAGTTGCACGGTCCACGTGGTCGCCCACGTCATCGGATAAGTCAGAACGAAAGGCACGGGTGAGACCGCCATCGCCACCCGCACCACCACCATCGTCGCGCAGACCAGGGCGACTGCCCGCGCCGCTCCCGGCCGCCACACGCTGAGCGCGCGCATCCCTTGCGTCACGAGCGCCCACAATACCGCCGTAATCGGCGCGACATAGTGCGGAGCGAACCAGGGCGTCGCCGCCGCCGCGGCGGCCATCGCGGCGATCAGCCACAGAAATACGCGCGTCCTCCTTTGGCGCTGTGTCCAGGCCGCGGCCGCCAGTGGCAGCGTCAATACCGGTCCCACATAGAAACCCCAGAATGTCCACAGCTTCGCCAGCATGATCCGCAGATATCCGCCCGGTGTCCGCGCCAGCAGAAAATGCTTCAGCTCGAAACCCATGTAGAAATCGCGCATCGCCTGGTGGCGGTACGGCGGCGGCGGTACGCGCGGCGCCTGCCACACAAAAATCTGCGCCGCCCCGTATGTGCTGCGATTCACGCTGTATGGCATGGCCGCCGGACTTCCGAACGCGCGCCAGTTGTAATACCCCATCAGAGCCCCTGCCGGGAGCAGCACCGCGCACAGCGTCCCAATCAAGATGGGGCTGGCGGCTCGCCTGCCCGCCGCCTTCCGCAAGACAATCAGCGCCACCCCCGCCGACACCGCAAACACCGCCCCCTCGTAGGGCCGCGAATTTATCAGAATCGCGATTCCCAAGGCGCCCAGCGCGGCATCCCGCGCCCGGTCCGCCCGCACCAGCCGCGGCAGCGCCCCGAAAACCAGCGCGCCACCCGTGGCCGCCACTGCTCCGCCCCAGTAGCTGTCCGCCCAATAGCTGAACATCCCCAGCCGCACCGCCGCCAGCGCCGCCCCAAACAAGGCCCACCCGGGCGGGAACCAGCCGCGCAACGCCCACCACAGCGCCCCGCACATTGCGCCCAAGCTCAACAGCACGCCCGTGAAGGCCGCCCCGCTTAGCAGAATCCCCGCCGCCAGCACCAGCCCTTGCGCAGGCGGATACATCGACGCGTACGCCGGCTGATGCTCCTGCTGCATGGTTTCGAAATGGGTCCACAGCGGATGCGTCGGATTCGCCAGCCGCCCGTGCAGAAACGTGTCCGCGGCCAGCAGGTAGCTGAATTCATCAT
>PLDO01000173.1:274-5580 GCA_003136215.1 Bryobacterales bacterium | reverse complement strand
GATACCAAGAAGAAGGAATTGGTGGGCGATTTCAAGAAGGGGTATTTCGGGGACAGGCTACGAAACCCCCAACCGCCGCCCGGCCGAGCGATCCGGGGCTGTCGTAGCCCGTCACGGTTTTCTCACGGTTTTCTCGTCGGAGGCTACTCAAGTTCCTTGGTGCGGATGAAAGGACTTGAACCTTCACTCCCTCGCGGGAACTGGAACCTAAATCCAGCGCGTCTGCCAATTTCGCCACATCCGCATTGCTGCGTAACTTACAGTGAAGGGAATTGCCTGGATTCGGCTGGGTTGAGTCGATGGCCTGTCATGCCGCCGCGTGTTCCTGCTTCACTCGCTTCAGTTTAGCCGACTTCCGCGCCACGAGGAAGCCGTTCCTTGGGTTGCTTCGCCCGTTTCCGCTAACGTTCAATGCCCAACTCCGGGAGCCACCCCTGGCTGGGGGAGGTCAGGTAGGGCGGAACGGAGTTTACCGGTGCCTTGCCACGCGGCGATCTGGTCGAGGGCGGGCGCGAGCAGACGGTAGTTGTCCACGAGGTCCATCAGGCTGGTTCCGGCGCTGGCCCCGGGGATGCCCTCCGGCACGACGGCCGTGTAGGCACAATGCGACTCCGTCTTCCGCGTCCGCAAGTTCCAGACGGCCGCAGGCGCCAAGCCGGGTGCTGCCTCACCAGTTGCGGTAAACCACCCGCTCGAAATCGTTTAATAGCCCAACCGCTTCCTTATCCACAAATGGCAGGTACTGCATCAGGATCACTGCGCACCGACGCCGCTTTGGGTCGATCCAAAAGAAGGTGTTGTAGACTCCCGCCCAAGCAAGGCTGCCCGTAGATCGCCCGCCGGCATAGGCGGTGGTGTTTATCAGGAAACCCAGGCCCCATTTCTCGGTGTGGCCCGGCTGGATATCGACATCTGCGGACGTGTTGGGTCTGAAGCTCTTCATCTTTCCGGCGGTCAGTTCACCGATCTGATTGGCCAGCATACTCTCCACCGTCTTGGGCTGGAGAATCCGCGCCTTGTTGGTTCCCATGCCTTGGTTGAGGATCATCTGCATGAATCGCACATAGTCGCCTGCGGTGGAATACAGTCCTCCGCCACCATTGAATGCCGTCGGGGGGGTCGGCATCTTGCGCTCGTCCTGCGTCAGATCGCCGCCCTCATCGCGGTGGTAGCGGCTCACCATGCGGTCGAACTTCGCCGCCGGAAGAATGTAGCTGGTGTCCTGCATTCCCAATGGCCGGAAGATCTTTTCCTGGAAATAGTTCTCCAACGTGGCACCGCTGACCGCTTCCACCAGTCGGCCGGCCCAATCCACGCCCTGCCCGTACTGCCATCGCGTTCCCGGCTCGAACATCAGGGGGCCGGGTTTGGCAGGGTCGGTCGCGGGAGTCGCCGATGAGTAGCGGAACATGTTCCCATCCCAGGTGTCGTAACAAAGACCGGAGGTATGGGTCAACAAATGGCGCAACGTGAGCGGTGTTTTGGCGGGGCGGAGCGAAGGCTTGCCGGCAGCGTCGAATCCCTCCAGAACGTCGAGATTGGCGAGTTGCGGAAGGCGGCCCGCAACCGGCTCGGCGAGATCTACTTTCCCCTGCTCCACCAACTGTAGCGCGGCGACGGTGGTGATGGCCTTTGTCATAGATGCAATTGCGAAAATGCTATCGACACGCACCGGCACTCCAGAGGCATCGCGTTTGCCGAACGCGCCCGCGTATAGAGTCTTGTCTCCGCTGGCGACCATCCCCACCACGTCAGGGATCCCGCGACGGACAATCCCGGAACGGAGCGTTTCATCTACACCGGCTGTATCGCCCGCAGCGAACAGAGGCCTCAAGCTAGTCGCGGCGCCGCCGGCGGCGGCAAGGAAGACTCTACGATTGATGTGCGGCATGGCTGCTGTAAATACTAGCGGCTTAGATGTCTGTGGTCAAGGCGAACGGCGTCGCCCATCGCGTGATACAAGAGAAGGATTAGGCAAGCCAATGTATTGCTCCTGGGTGCACTTGCCGTCGCCGTCCTCACCGCCCAAAATCAGCCGGTGCTCGGGGAGGACACAGTCAAGGTTTCGGACCATGTTTGGGCAGTCATGGGGTGGCCCAACATCGCCATTATTGTCGGCAGCCGGGCGACCCTCGTCGTCGATACCGGCCTTGGACCGCGCAATGGCGCTACCGTCGCCCGGGCGGCGGCCAGGCTCGCGCCCGGCAATCAGAAGCTCTTCCTGACAACAACACACTTCCATCCCGAGCACGCCGCAGGGGACGCCGGCCTTCCAAGCGGCACGATCCTGATTCGCAACGCCGTCCAGCAGCGCGAAATGGAATTACACGGCCGGGAGATGATCGACCTGTTCGCCGGCCGCTCGGCACAATTCAAGGACCTCCTGGCAGGCGCCACGCTCCGCACGCCCGACATCGTCTTTGAGCAATCGCGGGCTTCGTCCGCAGCATCTATGCCGAATAGATCTCAGGCTCGTCGAGCAGAATTGGACTGCACCGCATTTTGATATGAACTTCCGCTCCAACCAGTTGCATCCAGCAACAGCGATGAACAACACTGACAGAACGGCTATGGCCTATCATACAGCGGGTATTGAGGAGCTGGCGATTGGGCGCCCCTGCGAGCGCAGCGTTCACCTTGGATGTGTACCCCCACCTGCTGCCCCACATGCAGGATTCCGCCGCCGCGAAGGTGGGAAAGTTGCTGATGGGCCGACAGCGGAAGAAATAGCCCGAGTCGCCAAGTTTGGCACACTAGCGCACCGCAAGTATGAGCCGAAACCGCGGCAAACTACTGATTTTAGTGGTGAGCGCGGTAGGAATCGAACCTACAACCTACTGATTAAGAGTCAGTTGCTCTGCCAATTGAGCTACGCGCCCGCTAGGGAAGTTCCTTGCAGCTGGCGCGACTCTCGCCTCGCCAAAAATCAGTATAACATCTCCCGCGCCGTTGTCACTCCACCGCTGCCGATTGCCCGGCCGGCAGCGACGCGGCGGCAATCTGTGCGATGTCCAGCAGCCTCGGCGCCGGCGCCGTAAGCGTGCCCAAAGCATCGCGGAACATCGTCTGGCAGAACGGGCAGGCCGTGCCGATGACATCCGCGCCCGTCCCCACCAGTTCCTCCACGCGCTCGAGGTTCACCCGCTTACCCTTCTCTTCGCCCAGGAACATCTGGCCGCCGCCCGCCCCGCAGCAGAAGGAACGCTCGCGCGCGCGCCCCGGCTCCACGACTTCGGCGGTCTGCGAGATCACCGCCCGCGGCTCGTCGTATTTATCGCGGTACCGGCCCAGATAGCACGGGTCGTGGTAGGCCACCGTCTCGCGCGCCGCCCCGGCCGCTGCGACGGGGAGCCGGTCCTTCAGCCGCGCCAGTAACTCGCTGTGATGCTCAATCTCGAAGGTGGCGCCGGCCTCCCGCCAATCCGTCCCGATGGTCCGCACGCAATGCGGGCAAATCGACACCATCTTCTTGACCTTGGCCGCCTGTAGCGCTTCGATGTTGCTCTCCGCCACCTGCGTGAACGCCAGGTCGTTGCCCAAACGGCGCGCCGGGTCGCCCGTGCATTTCTCTTTCCGCAGCACGCCGAACGTAACGCCCGCATGGCGCAGCACCCGCACCAGCGCCAGCACGATCTCCCGCCCCTGCGGATCGTATGCCCCCATGCAGCCCAGCCACAGGCAGTATTCCTGCCCCCCGTCGTAAATCGGCAGGCCGTTCTTCTCGATGAACTTCTGCCGATCGCTGCTGGCGAAACCCATCGCGTTGCCGTTGCGTTCCAGGTTCAGGAACAGCTTGGTGCCGTAATCGTCTTCCCACTTGCCGGTGTTCACCGCGCCGCGCCGCAACCCGATGATGATGGGCAGATGCTGTATGCCCACCGGGCACTGGAACTCGCAGGCCCCGCACGTGGTGCACTGGAACGCCGCTTCTTCACTGATGTGCTTGCCCAACAGCGGCGCTTCGTTTCCCGGGCCGAATTCCTTGAGGTAACCGCGCATCCCCAGGATGATCTCCTTCGGGTTGAGAATCTTCCCTGTATTGGCCGCCGGACAGTGCTCCGTGCAGCGCCCGCACTCCACGCACGAGAAGGCCTGCAACGCGTCGATGCGCGTCACGTCCTTGCCGGTATCGAGGCCGAAATCCTCGTCGCCGGACAGCGGCGGAATCCGGCTGAACCCCTGCCGCTTGAGGAACACCGTGGCCGGGCTCAGCACCAGGTGCAGATGCTTGGTGTGGGGAATCAACGGCAGGAAAATCACCAGCGCCAGCGTGTGCAGCCACCAGATAGCCTGCCCGGCCGCCGATTCCTCGTCCATCCGGAGTCCGGCCAGATACGTCGCCATCAACGTGAAGATCAGGAATGCGATGAACCCCGATTCCGGCGCCACCTTACCCAACCACACCGGCCGCACCACGAAGCGCCGCACGAATAGCCCGGCAATCGAGATGGCTACCGCCACCGCCCACAGCGCCACGAACCCTAAATAGAAGCTGCCGAAACCCGTATCGGGCGTCAGGAACCGGCCGCCGAATGCCGATGCAATGTGGTTGACGGTGACCAGTCCGAAGGCCAGAAATCCCCAGTAAACGAAGGCGTGAGCCAGGCCGGGCAGCGGGCGCTGCTCAATCACCTTTCCCTGTAGCATGACTTCCCACAGGAACTGCCTGATCCTCGGCCCCAGCGGCGACACCTCGAAATCCGTGGTGACCCGCGAACCGCGGATCACCTTCAGAACCTTGTGGAAACGCCACCAGAATAGGCCCAGGGAAGTGAGGAGCATTACGACAAGTACTGCCCGTTCCATCCAAGATGCGTCGGTCATATACAGTCCGTTTTTGAATGTAGCATGTGGGCCCTACCTCGGCTTGGTTAGAATGAAATCTATGGAGGGTCTTTGCGAATAGTCGTTTCCGGCGCCGCCGGGTTTGTCGGGTCGCACATGTGCGACCGTCTTCTGGGGGAAGGTCATAGCGTAGTCGCGCTGGATAATTATCTGACCGGCACGCCCGGCAACCTCGCCCACCTCTCGGGCAACCCCGCCTTCCGCTTCGTTGCCCAGGACATCACCGCGCCCTTCACGGTCGAAGGCGCGGTGGATTGCGTGGTCAATATGGCGTCGCCCGCCAGCCCCAAGGACTACCTGGAGCACCCCATCGAGACGCTCGACGTGGGCTCCCTCGGCACCCGCCGCATGCTGGAACTGGCGTTCGAAAAGAACGCGCGCTTCCTGCTGACCTCGACCAGCGAATGCTATGGCGACCCCCTGGTGCATCCGCAGGTGGAGACGTATTGGGGCAACGTGAA
>PLDO01000173.1:0-205 GCA_003136215.1 Bryobacterales bacterium | reverse complement strand
GCGACGGCTCGCAAACCCGCAGCTTCTGCTACGTCAGCGATCTGGTGGATGGCCTCTATCGCCTCATGCTCTCGGAGGAACGATATCCGGTCAACCTGGGAAATCCCCGCGAGATGACGATACTCGAGTTCGCCGATCAGATCCGCCGCATGACCGGCTGCAAATCGGCGATCGTTTTCCAAGCCCTGCCCGAGGACGACCCGAA
>PLDO01000046.1 GCA_003136215.1 Bryobacterales bacterium | reverse complement strand
TCCCGTCTTGGACAGCAGTGACCTGAGAACACAATTTGGCTCCAAATCAGCCCTGGGACCAAATGGAACTCCGAGATACGTTAGCGATACCCTATCATCGAGCGTGTTCCGCACGGTCTAGCCGACGGTGGGACCCGGCTAAATTGATCGAACTCTGCCCAACGGAGATTGCCGCAAGAACACGCTTGTGTTGCTCCGGCCGGATCACGCGCGATTCGGAAAGAGCGGCGTTAAGACCTGATATCGGTAGTGATGTTGCCAGCTCGAAGGCGCCCGCAGATGCGGCCCCACAACCCCGCCTCCGTTCGGGCCGCGGATTCGGGATCTCAGTACTGTTCGCCGTAGCGGGCCAGTGTACGATGACGCCGTTTACCTGGGGTTATTGGAAATTCGCCAGCCCAGGAAAACACTTCACGCAAGCCGCTTCCTCCAGGTCTCGGACGCACCATCCAACGAGGTGATATGCCTCCCCATATACAACGACGCGAGGACTGCGGCCCTTTCTGGGCGCCGCGAAAGGGCTATTTTTTCAGCCGTGCCTGCCAGTTCACCACGACGTTGAGCCGGTTGGCGACGGAGGATAATCCGATGAGCTCCGAGATCAGCAAACGCTGGCCGTCGGCGGTCACGTCCCACGTGTGAGCAGTCACAGAAGCGTTACCCCCGAAGGAGAACAACTCGACGGGGGCCTCCGCTTTGATTCCGCCATTCCCAACCCGTACCCGTGCCGCCATTATCGCGGGGTGGTTGATGAAACGGTGGTAAAAGATTTCCTTCCCTTCGCCGCGCCAACGCGGCCACCCCCCGTCAGTTGATATCGGGACCTTGCCGCCGGGACCCAGGGACGGCCCGGAGAACGCCCGCACGTAGACGTCCCACGGACCCGATTCGGTCGACATGTACGCAATCCACTTCGCATCGGGGGAAAATGTCGCCAGTTCCTCGTCGAACGGTGCCTGCAACAGTGGGATCGCCTTGCGTCCGCCTTCCAACGGCAACAGCCAGACATCAGCCGCCTTTGGGCGGTTAGATATTTCTCGAACTTGCGCCCCATCGAGGTAGAGCAGGTATTTGCCATCCCGGCTCCAGCCCGAGGGATATTTCTCGTCCGGCCCATCTGTAAGCTTTTCCTCGCTGCCACTCCCGTCTGCGTTCGTGCGGTAGATCTGGAAGGTCCCGGTTCGACCCGAGGAAAAAGCGATTTGCCGGCCATCCGGGGACCATATGGGGGAGTCGACGGGACCCGAACCGTGCGTTAACCGGATCATGGCCTTCCGGCCGAATTCGTAGATCCAGATATCGCTGTCGTTGTTGGCATCGGCGCGGCAGAGCGCCACTCGCTGGTCATCCGGGGAAAGCGCCAGGGCGTCGTACCGGTCCCCGGGTTCCACCTCCTCCAATCGTTTGCCTTCCCGGCTCATCCAGATCAGCCGCGAATTATTGCTGCCGGCACGGTACGCCAGGATCCCGGCATCCGACGCCCAGAAAGCCGCGTTGTCGTGCCGGTTGACCCCCACGTTCTCCACGATGGCCACCGCGTCGCCGATCAGCCGCAGGCTGCCGGCATCAAAGGTCTGCGCCATGAGCGTCAGATGTCGCAGGAATAACAAACTGCCGGGGTGGCCGTCATGGGGAGCGGTATAGATGCCTTTGTAGCTCGACGCCACCAGGCGGCGGCGCTCCCGCGGACGGTCGAGCGAGCCGACGTAGACCCCCCGGGTGTTCGGGTCCGAGCTTTTGATCAGGAATAGAAAATGCCTGCCGTCCGGCAGAAACTGCGGAAACAAGTGACGGCTCTCGTTCCGCGAGGGGTCGGTTTCGGTCACGATCACCGGCGTGCCGCCCGAAGCCGGGATGCGGATTAGGTTGCGGCCACTGGCGAAGAGAATCACATCTTGGCTGCTCCACGAACCACCGTACTCTCCCAGCGCATCGCACAGCGTCACCGGGGGTCCGCCGGCGATATCGATCCGCTTCAACTTCGCGGTTGCATAGAAGGCCAGCGACTTGCTATCCGGCGACCAAAAGGGAGTGTCGCCGCCATCGGTCCCCGCCAGCGGCCGCGCGACGGGCGAATCCAGCGGGCGCAGCCACAGAGTGGCGGCCGGAGCACCGCTGGTCTGGGCGCGGAAGACGATCCACCGGCCGTCGGGTGACACTGCCCCGGCCCTTTGATAATTCCGGAACGCGCTGTTCAGGGGAGCGACGACTTCGAACTCCATGGCCCGCGCTTCCGGCGCCGCATAACGCTGCCAGAGAAATGCCATTGCCGCGGCCAGCATCAGGCATAATCCGGCCACCGCCTGCCACGCGCGGACAGCACGGACGAGCGCCGCCGGCCGGAGCTTGGCATCGCCCACTGGTGCCGGACCGTATGTCTCGGATTCGTCGCGTATTTCTTCGAGCGCGATCCGGACATCGCCCATGTGCTGGATGCGCCGCTCCGGGTCCTTGCGCAGGCAGCGGCGGATGAGCTTTTCGAACTCCTGCGGCACGCCCTTCAGCGGCTCGGGTTCCAGGCTGGCCGTCGCCGCCATAGCCGCGGCGCCCTCTGCCGGAAATGCCCGCCGCCCGCTGGCGAGCTCGTACAGAATACACCCGAAGGCAAAAATGTCGCTGCGCGAATCCGCCGCCTTGTGCTGTGACTGTTCGGGGGAGATGTATCCGGGCGTCCCGGAGACCGCCCCGTTCATAGTCGTGGCAGCCTCCTCTGCTTGTCCGATCAGCTTGGCTAGCCCGAAGTCCAACACCTTGATCAGGCCCTTGGTCGTGACCAGGACGTTGTGAGGCTTCAGGTCCTGGTGTACGATCCTTGCCGCATGCGCCGCCGCCAGGGCATCGGCGATCTGGATGCCGCACCGGACCACATCTTTCAACGGCCGCGGCCCCTCCAGCGGCACACCCTCGACGAACTCCATGACGAGGTAAGGCAGGCCTTCGTATTCACCGACGTCATAGAGCGTGGCGATATGAGGATGGTTCAACGCCGCCAGCACACGTGCTTCGCGCTGGAAGTGGAGCAGCCACTTGGGGTCTTGTGCGTAGAGAGAAGGCAGCACCTTGAGCGCCACCGTTCGGTGGAGGCGCATGTCGGTGGCGCGGTAGACCTCGGCCAGAGCGCCGGCAGTAATGCGCTCCTCGATGCGGTATTCCCCGAGCAGGGATCCCGGCTGCAGTGGCTCGTCGTCCTCCTCACCGGCCACGGACTCAACCATACGCCGGGGTGGGAACGGCTCAGCCGGCAGTGCGCTGTTCCCTTCCACGGGCGGCGTGGCCGCAGGCGTTACCGGCGCGATGAATCGATAGCCTTTCCGCGGAAGGGTCTGGATGAAGCGTGGGTTATCGGCCGGATCTCCTAATGCCGCACGAATCTTCTTGATAGCTGTGTTGACCCCATATTCGAAGTCGACGAAAGTGCCGTTGGGCCAAAGCGCGGCGTGCAGTTCTTCGCGGGTAACCACTGTGCCGGGGCGTTCGAGCAGAAAAGCGAGCAGACGAAAGGGTTTGCCTTGAAGCTTGACAGGCCGGCCCTCCGACCGCACCTCGCCGCTCTCCAGATCTGCCTCGAAAGCCCCAAAACGAACGATTCGGGGTGTCTGGGCCTGTTTGCCTCCGTTCATGTCCGCTGATTCGACCGCTCCCATTGTACAGCCGGTTCACGATCAGTACACCCGGAATTCAGACGCCATCCATGGAAGCTCACTCATTGCCCGCGCATACTGCGCCAATGTTCCACAAATCATGTATCGCATGGATCTCTCCGCTGATGTGTGTGTTAGTAGTAGCTTGTGCCGCCAAGGAGCGAAAAGAGGTCTACCGGCTCGACACGGCTGACTATCGGATCGAGATGACGGTCGCGTTTTACCCGCCGTACCTCGGAGGGAGGCTAGACTTCCTGAACAGCGCGGAGCCAGGGAAGCAACTGTGTTATTCGGGCGACAGGGATTCCCGCTCCTGCGTGGAGCGGTTTGTAGGGGCCGTAGCCTCGGCGACTTACCGGTTCCAGCCGCGGCGGCGAGATATCCCGCAGGCAACCACTTTCCGGGAGGTGGTGACGGTGCTGTCACAGACGCCCGGTCTGGCTGAGCGGGCTCCTTACGAGCGAGAGCAAAGGTTGGCGCGGGGCGTGGGTACGGACATCCAGGCCTTTGGCTATAACGAAAGTGATGTGGCTGGACCAGAACGCGACGCGTCGCGGTCGCAGTGGCGCGAGTATTGGCGAGCTTATCGTCAGGAGCTGTTCGTAAACCAGGACAGCGAGCCGTTCGCAGTCGTGGAATGGAAGCATACGGTGCAGAAGATCGAGGTGGTGCGGGCGGCAGGCCGGCCAGTCCCCAAACGACCATAGTTGTCTGCGGGCTCGAGGATTCCCGTCCTCTTATATGGCGCTGATCGAGCAAGCAGCAAGCAGGCGAGCGGGCTGACATTTCAGAGTGGTAGGAGCCGCTTGGGCAGGCGTTACTTTGTCACTGTTGCGAGGCCGGACCACGAGAATCTAGCAGTCGGCGCTAAACGCCTGACACAAAGGGACTTACAGCAGATTCTGCGTTTGCCGCCGCGTGTCGTGTGACTTGTCGTGTGACTTGGCGGCGTGCTTCTGGCACTTCTGGTATTTTGAGGACTTTGTGTCGTGTATAACTTACGTGTTTTCAGTGGGCTGCGAGAGTTCAAGTCCCCCTCTCCGCACCACATTTTAAAAGACTTAATGGCTCCATGTCGGACCCTATTTGCCTAGCGAATTCGATTTTGGACCTTATCGTGGGGCCAAGCCTCTCCGGACCGGTGCACCTGATCGAGTGTCGCTGAAGAAAACGAAGGCACTTCGGCTGCCGACCATCCCTCCCAACGCCGATGTTGGCGATCACGACTAGCGTAGACTAGTGCGGACAAATTAATCCACGCCAAAAGGCCCGTGCCCCAATCATCAAGTGCTGGGTCAGTTCTTCCCTTCCGCGCCGGCGACCTCGAGTTCTCGACCCGAGCCCTGGCTGCCTTAAAGGCCGACCTAGAGGTGCCGCCGCCCGAAATCGGGCCACCCCCGACCACCAAAGCCGCAATCCGAGAATTCATCGCCGACTTCGAAACCCATTTTTGTAGTCTGACGATGTGGCAGCGTCGGCGCAGTCAAAGAAGTCTCCACCGCTCTTGTCCTCTGTCTGTATTCCCTTGCGCTTATATCCTCAGGAGGGGTTATGGAATGCAGCAACTAGCTCCCAACATCCCGGAAACTCATCATAGACAGCTGGTTTTCGGTATAATACCTGGACGTTCAAGGATGCAAGAGAGCGGAGGCGAAGTCACCGAACTCCTCGCCCGCATCTCGGGCGGCGACCGTTCTGCCGAGAATGCACTGCTGCCGCTCGTTTATGCGGAATTGCATCGGCAGGCCGCCACCCGCATGCGCTCCGAACGCCCGGGACACACCCTCCAGCCCACTGCCCTCGTCCACGAGGTCTACCTTCGGCTCTGCGCCTCCGGCGGCGGCAACTATCGGGATCGCGCTCATTTCTTTCGTCTCGCCGCCCAATTGATGCGGCGCATCCTGATCGACTATGCCCGCCGCCGCAACGCCCAGCGCCGCGGCTCCGGCGTCACTCCCGCCTTGCTGGACGAATCTTTCGTCGTGTCGGATGTCGACCTTGGTAATGCGATTGAGGTCGACGATCTCCTTCGCAAACTCGCCCAGGTGAGTCCGCGCCAGGCCCAGGTCGTCGAAATGCGCTTCTTTGCCGGATTGCAGGAAGACGATATCGCTGTTTCCCTCGGCGTCGATGAGCGTACCGTCCGGCGCGACTGGCTCAAAGCTCGCGCCTGGCTTCATCAGCAGTTTCACCAGGATTGACGATGGGCGACGATGCCGCTGGCAGCCGCATGACCGACGAGGAAGTGCTTCGTATGGCAAAGGTGAACAGCCTGTTTGACAAGCTCCTCGATAGCGACGACCCCGCCGGCCTGCTGTCCCGCGAAGCCGACGCCGCCGTTCGCGAAGCCGCTGCCGGTCTCTGGCACCATCACCTTTCGGCGGGCCGCGAGGACTTTCTCGAAAAGCCCGTCGCATTCGAAATCCTTCCGGTCTTCGAACCCGGCCAGCTTCTGCTCGACCGGTTCGAGATTCGCCGTAGCCTGGGCCACGGCGGCATGGGAGAAGTATACCTGGCCCAGGACCGCAAGCTGGCCGAACCTGTCGCGCTGAAAACTATCGCTCGCGGTCTCGCCTCTTCCGACTCCATCCGGCTTCGCTTTATCGCCGAAGTCCAGAGCGCCCGTCGCGTAACTCATCCCAACGTGTGCCGGATCCATGAGCTCTTCGAATACGGCGAGACCACTTTCTTCGCCATGGAGTATGTAGATGGCGCACTGTTGTCGGACTGGATCTCCAGCCCCGAATGCACAAAGAGAGCCGCTGCCGATTTAGCGCGCCAACTCGCCGAAGGCCTGCATGCCGCCCACTGCAAAGGAGTCGTCCACGGCGATTTCAAACTGTCCAATGTCGTCGTCGTCCCGGGCGATTCGCCGCGCGCCGTGATCATGGATTTCGGCCTAGCCCGCGTCCTCTCTAATGCTCCTGTGCCCCTTGCCGCGCAGTCGGCAGTGGCCGCCGGGACCCCCCATTATATGGCGCCAGAGTTGTTGAGCGGCTCTCCGCTGTCTGTGCAGAGCGATATCTACGCCTTCGGGAAAGTCGGCCAGAAACTCCTCCCCGGACTCGCCATCTGGGAGGACTGCGCCAAGCCGCACCCCGGTCATCGGCTCACTTCCCTCGAGCCCGTCATCTTGCATTTCAAGCGCGACTTATCCAGGCGATACTGGATCGGCGGAACCCTCGCCGCCGCCGCCGGGACCGTTGGCTACGCTCTTTTTTCCGGCAAGACCCTTTCCCCCGCGATCAAAGCGGGGTCCCGCCTGCTCGTCAACGGCTTTCAATCTGCCGCCGAAAATCTCTCCCGCGCGAAATTCGTTCGTGCGCTGCTGCTCACCGCTTTGCAGCAGTCTTCACGCGTCCGTCCCATCGCCGATCAGGATCTCTGGCCTGTCATCCGCTCCATTGCCCCCGACAGCGACTTACCGCTGACAGGCGATTCTCTGCACCGCCTTGTAACGCTGCAGAATGCGAAGTACTGGATCGATGGAGTCCTTACTGAGAGAAATGGCCGGGAGTCCCTCGCCGTAAGCCTGCTCCGGGCCTCCGACAGCCTCATGCTCGCGGAGGCTGCCTTCCAGGATGCGTCCGCCCTCCCCGTCCTCGCCGCCCAGGCCGCCGTCTGGATCCGCCGCCTGGCGGGAGAATCCGAAAAATCGCTTTCCGCGAATCCCGCCTCCGTGCCCACGTACACTTCTTCCGTCCCCGAGGCGCTGCAGAAATATTACGAAGGGATGGAACAGTATTCGAGAGGCAAGATGGCCGAGGCCATACCCTTTCTCGAAGAGGCCGTTCGTCTCGATCCGGCCTTCGCCCAGGCCCACAACGTCCTAGGTATGTGTCTCCACTCCCTTCACCGCTATGCCGAGGCGTTCGAGCGCCTGACCCTGGCGAAGCAACTCGCCGGAGCCCTCCCAAAGAACGAAAAAAGCTGGATCGAAACCAGCTATTATTCGCTCGTCGAAGATCCCATCCTCGCAACCCGGTTCGCCCGGGATAACGCCGGTTTCTATCCCGATGAGCCGCGGTTCCTTCGTGTTCTCGGCCAGCAGTTGGGACGCATCGGTTCCACTGGCGAAGCAATCGAGCCCATCCGTAAAGCGATCGAACTGGCCCCGCACAATGAGCTGTATCCCGACGTTCTCGCCGAAGCGCTCTGCGAGAACGGCGACTTTGCGGAAGCCCTCAGAACCTACGAAACCGCGCGCGCCGGGGGCAACGGCAATCCCTTTATCGAGACCGGTCACGGCCTGGCTCTGCTGGGACTCGAAAGATACCAGGAAGCCGAGCTTTGCTTCCATCAAAGCCCGCCGGCCGCCAATCCTATGATCCTCATACAGGGTGCGCGCATCCTTTCGGGCGAGGTCGAAAGCGCCATCGTCGCACTGCGTCAACAAGCCGCCCACGAGGCTGTCGAAGGCAATGCCGCCAACCAACATCAGGCGGCCGAATTCCTCTGCGGCTCCTATTACCTTTTGGATAACCGGAAACTCGCCGCCGAGTCTCTCGACGCCATGCTCGGCCTTCCGGTCTACCCGCCCTATGCCCGCCAGTGGCAGTGCACCGCCTCATGGGCCGCGCGCCTGCGCCGCGACGATGCGCTCGATACGGCCAGGGCCCGCACGGCCGAGATCGCAGCGCGGTGGCCCAACGCGCTTACCCAGGCTGTGGCCAAACACGCCGAAGCCCTCGTGGCCGCCCGCCGGAATTCGTTCGATAGCGCCGAAACACTGCTCCTCGAATCGATGGGGTCCGCCTTCACCGTCTGGACTCTGTTCGACCTCGCCGCCTTTTACCTCGCGTTCTCCCGTCTCGACCTCGCGCGCGACAACTGGCAGCAGTTGGAGGCTCGCCGCGGCATCATACTGCGCCGCTGGTTCACCGGCACCGTGATTCTCATCCGCCTGCATCAGGCAGTCACCGCCCAGCGCCGCGGCGATAATCAGGCCGCCAGGCAATGGGCCAAGAAAGTTCTGGAACCCTGGGGCATCAGGAACCCGCGTACTGCGGTCGCCGAGGCCGCACGCGCAATCGCTAGATAGAAGTTCACTCAAAAAGGAAAGAAGGAGAAGGAAACATGACAGACATTTGGTACACATTCGGCGCAATGGTCGCCGATCCCGGATTCTTCCCCGTCATCGCGAAGGTGAATCCCAAATTCACGCTCATCAGTATGCAGGTTAGCGAGAACGGCGTGTCGGCCTCACGCAGGGCGGCCGGCTATCTCGATGGAGACTCGACCACCGCGCTCCGCCGCGCCTTTCGCGACTATGTGGCCAAGCTTGCGCAGCCCGCGCCGGTGATCTCGCTCTACACAGCCGCCAAGTTTTGTCAGCTTTGGCATACTCTCGACAGGTTCTCTAGTGTCTTTACCCTCGCAAACGGGGCTTTCGTCAAAGCCGGTGGACTCAAGACCAGTTCCGTCGCGATGTTGACCGCCATGGGCATCAGCCTTCTCGACGGGCAGGTAGCGACTGCTTTCCGGGCGGGCGGGCTGCCGCTTCCCGGCGATAACTTAGCGCTCACCGCGGAATTCGGGCTTCAGCCCGCCGAATTGAAGACGCTTCAGACCTGGCTGAACGATCCCGATTTCAATGCCGCGCAGGCAACCTTGATGAGCGCCGCTTGCTGGACTGACGCTCCCTGCCTCGAAGACTTCATCTTTTACGACGGGTTCAAACGTGCTGTCAATTAAACGCGCGGCCTGCCTGGCTCTCTTCGCGCTCGTCGCCGGGCAGGCCCAGAACATCACGAATCGCACCATCTTTGTCGGCCGCGAACCCTTGACGCCTGCCGATAAGAGCGCATTTCTGAACCTGTTCACCACGCGCATCGGCGCGCTGAACATCGCGCCCAGAAGCCTGTTCGTCTTCCCCACGATGGACGTACTGCTCACCAGCCCGTTCGATTCCTCTATCGATCTGATTTACGGCGACGTGACTCCGCAAAAGAGCCTTTTGATTAACGACTGCAACGGATTCTGCGAGGACCCGTTTTTCTCCTTCGGCAGAATCGTCGGGCAGGCGGCCCGCAGCACAGCTATGTCCCAACCCGATACCGCACACAAGGCCTGGTACGACAGCCTCGCCAGTGTGGTGCCGCATTACCAGGATCACGTCAAACCCTGGACTGGCAGCCCTGCGGATCAGTTTCAGCTCCTCGCTGTCGTCAACCGGCTGGACTTCGCGGCACCCACTGGGAACAACCAGTGGGGCGGGGCCGAACTACGCTTCGTCTACGGGGCCAGAATGCCAATACCCCATTTGAGCCCGGAACCTTTTTCCGCCATCGTCGAATTCGTGCTTCCAGACCTTTCCTGGAAGGACTTTCGAACCCTCGCCGGTGCCTGGCACAATCTGCGCAAGCTGCAGGGAGCTGCGTTCGCCGCGCAGTTGAAGACTCTGCTCGGGCAGCCGTGGAGTCCTGTGGCCGATGAGCCCTCGTCCTGCTCGCGGGTGCGCATCCGTACCAACTCGATGGCCGGAGGCGGGTCGGCGCCCTGGTTCCTCGCCCAGTGGGAACTATCCCAGGGAAAGCTCCAGCAGGCTCCCCTGACGGATGAAATCTTCCGCCAGTGTACCCGGTCGGACGGAAAGAACCCGTATAAGCAGCAAGGTTGCCCGCAGGCACCACCGGCTTCGTGCCGGGACTACAGGCCCATGTACAACCAATTTGCCGCCCACCCCGGCTTGACGATGGGAGTAGAGTCGAGTCAGTTGCTGGCTAAGACCCAATGCTATTTCGCCGCCGATCCCGGAATGGATGGGCCGAGCGGCGTTTGCGCCACCGATCAGGCCGCCGGTCCAGAGGGTCTGATGGCGCTCGCCAGAAATGTGCTCTCCCTCCAGCAATGCTCCAATTGCCACGGCGCGGAGACGAACAATTCCGCTTTCTTCCAGGTCGCGAACCGCCTGCCAAAGGAAACCTTGGCCCAATTGTCGCCCTTTCTCGTGGGAGGCGGTCCAAAGCCCTCTCAGGACGACCTGAACAATCACCGGGACAACGCGGTCTTCACAGCACATGTGAGCGTGACATGGCCTGGCTCCGGCAACTGTCGTGCCTCCACCGTCACCGTCGACCGCTACTTCAACGACCTCGCGCGGCGCGGCCTTTACCTCGCGGCAGTGCTCGTGAACGATTCGTCCACTCCTCCGAATCCACTACTGACTCAGATTATTAGGGGGTTCGGACCAAACATGACTCACTAACCGACACCGAAAGCCTGACCCCTTCCGACGGCCGGCCGCGCTTGTCCGCGGCCGGCCATTTTGCGCGATCCGAACCTGCCGTCACGACAATCCCCGCGACCTCTTCAGCCGCCCAAACCCCAATCAAAACGCCAAAATCCCGCCCCGCCGCTGAAATCAGCCTGGCGCGGAAAAATAACATGTCCGCTATCGAGAGCCGTTGGCGCTTGTCCAGTTGTAAGAACCCGGGCCCGTACAAAGGCCGGTGCCCGGGACCGAACTTCAGGAGAGGGAACTCATGCAACTAACAACGAAGGCATTTCCGAACGCGGCGCTGATGGCTCTCGCCTTCGCGCACGCCGCTCTGGCTCAAATACCCGTATCGATCGATTGGTCGAGCTCTCCGCCAACGCCCGTCGGAGCGCCATCCCAGATCAACGGCAAAGTCACGCTTTCCGTTGTCGTCACCAACGTCAACGACGTGCTCTACCAATACACCGTGAACACCTCCGTCACCACCGCTCCTACCAACGATCTGGCGAATCTGCTTTCACTCGTGACTGCCCCTGTCAAGATCGCCGGGGATGACCCTTGTTCCGGTTTCAAGACAGGTCTGGCCAGCCTCGAAAAAGCCATCCAGGACGACAAGTCTCTCAAACCGACTCTTTCCGGAAGTTCTTATGCGAGCGTCGCACTGAAGGACTCCATCGCGGCATGGAACAAGATCGGCCCGCTGAAGACGCTTACGGACTTAGAAAACAACAGTCCCGCAAATTGCAAGAACCAGGACCTGCATGACTGGATCGCCGGCGTGGACGCGCGGGTGAATTCGAGCGTTCACAAAACCGCTCCCCAAACCTGTGTCCTGCAGCCTGGCCAGCAATGCACCATCACGGTTAACGAATACTACACCCCCCCGGCTGCCCTCGGCTCGACGCCAGCCACACAGGTGACAACCGCCAGCGGACAGACTTTTACCATCACGCCCTCGTCGAGCGTTCTAACGTTGTCGGCGGGATTCATGGGCACCACGCTTGCGGCGCGGACGTACACATCCACCAACGTTCCGGGCCAGACATCGCCGGTTCTGGTGGTGAATAACAACTCACGCATCCGTCCGGGTGCGGTAGCGCTGTTGAACTACGCAATTCCCCATGCAGACGGCTACTCTGCCGGGCTGGCCCTCTCCGCCGGACCGGTGATTACGTTCGGCAGCGCCAGCGCGAACATATCGACGCTGGGATTCTTCACGGGCATCTCGGCCCATCTTTGGCATCGGTTGTATATAACGCCCGGCTTCCATTTCGGACAGTTCGCGGATTTTCCCGCGGGCTTCGCCCCCGGAACTGCCGTGCCGACCAGCATAGCCACCCCGACCGCGGTGAACCGCTGGACCGGCCGCTTCGCCTTCGCCATTACGTTCCAGACGCCGGACTTCAGCAAGCTCAGCGGCAGCAGTGCCACCACTAGCACGACCGCAACGCCGAACCCGGCCGGTCAGACCAAGCCGGCTCCAGCATCGGGCAAGTGACAAATGCGCATGCGCACTGCAAAGGCAATCTCGATCCTGCTTGTGGCTGCGAGTCTGGCCGCCGCCCAAGCCCTTAACTCTTCGGATGGCGACGGAGTGCCGGATATCTGGAAGACCAACGGCTACCTCGACGTCACCCTGAATGGCCAGATGGCGCGCATCGACCTCGCGACGCTCGGCGTCCGGAAGGGCACCAAAGCCGTGATCGTCTGGGTTGACTGGATGGCCGCCCCGGACCATACTCACAAGCCTGTTCCTTCCTCCGACAAACAACCGGTACCGGCGGGAACGGTCGGCACGCCGCACGCGATCGAAGACAAGCCGCTGCAGCGAGTCGTCCGCGCCTTTGCCGGCTCCGGTGCAGACGGCGGTAAAGGGACAACGCTCGCGCTGATCTGGGCCGACCAGGTTCCCTGGCCGAACATGCCCTTCACTCCCATTCCCGAGCAGCAGGGTTTGGGAGGGACAATCCTCGGCGCGGATGGATTCCTGCATTACGACTGGACCGCTTTCGATGCCATTCAGGCCAGCCGGTTTCCGCCGGGTCTGTTCGGACACGGGGTGCATTACGCCGCCTTCATCCACCAGATGAAGGGCTTGACCAACACGGGCCTTTCGAAGACCGTGCCGGGCGATGAGTTCCTGGTATCTCTCGGAGCCCTTGCCAATAAGGTCGGAGACGTTGACGATCAGTGCGGCACGTTCATGCACGAGCTCGGCCATAATCTGGGCCTGAACCATGGCGGCTTCGACGATATCGGATACAAGCCCAACTATCTGAGCGTGATGAATTACATGTTCCAGCGCGTGGGGGTGGCCAATTTCTCCATCTACGGACACTTCGATTATTCGCGGTTCGCGCTGGAAGATGTGGATGAAAACGCGCTTCGCAACAACGTGGGATTAAGCCAGAATGCCAGCCAGATCACCTATGGCACGGCGCATGTGTGCACCAGGGGCGCGCCGCCCGCGTGCGGCAGCCAGACTTACAGCACGCCCGCTTATAACCTGGTCTGGCAGCTTAATTGTCCTGTCGACTGGAAGTGCGCCGGCATCACCAATGGAACGGATCTATGTCCGCTCCCGTCCGATATCCAGCCGGAGACCTTCGCGCAGGATGTCAACGGCGATGGGTGCTTAGGTGCGCTTCACGGCTACGACGACTGGAGCAACCTTGTTTATTGGACGCCGCCCGTTGTTGGCGGTGGAGAAACGATCCGCCGGGAGTTGTCTCCTACGGGCGAGCTCGACGCCCTGAAGCCGACTCTGATCACCCGCCTCACCGTCCCGCAAGTTCAGGCGGTACCTGGCAATGGAGGAGTTCAGGTGAGCTGGTCGCGAATTCCCTTGCAGCGAGTCCTCGGTTATGAGGTGCTCCGGCGGGGACCCTCGGGCGCCACGTTGATCGTCCGGCGGACTAAGAAGAGCGAGTTCGTGGACCGGACCGCCGCCGCCGGCGTGAAGTATCTGTATTCGGTGAGGCCAGTGTTTGCGGCGGACGCCAAGGAAGAAGCAGCCTCTCTGCTCGCCAGTGTGAAGGATGCCGTAGTGACGGACGCCCAACTCTTCGAACAGCGCGCCAAGAACCATGACCTTCTGCCGCCTGGTACCCAGCTACTTCGCGGAAAAGCCACGCCCGCGGCGGCCGCTGTCCATCTCCCGGGACCCCAGAAGTAGGGGCCGGGTCGAACGCTCGCTGTGGGCCTGCGTTTCGTGAAAAGATGGAGCGGGTGAGAATTCGAACCGGCGACGTCTAGCTTGGGGAGACGACATTTGTTACAGGCCCGCATATCTGTCTTGGACCTTATTGGGACCTTACGCCCCCGGCCGGGCGGGGCCGCACTGGACCGGCCGCTGACGATAAATCAACAAGTTGAACGCGAAATGCGCTTGAGGTGCTAGCGGGAGCAATCTCGTGGGGGTTCAAGTCCCCCTCTCCGCACCACAAAATGTCTTTTGGTTTCATTAGTTTACGGCCCCCAGTTTTTCGTGTGACTTTTTTGTGACTGGGTTTGTAACGGCTGTGCTCTCAAAATGCGCGAACATGAGCCGGTCGATGTTCGCCTGACGCCCCTTGGACCACTTGCCGTAATGCTTCCGGACGACGGCCGGGCTGTTCCCCAGGATGTCCGCCACTTGTTCGAACGTGGCGCCCTGATCCAGTAGGCGGGTGGCCAGCGTATGCCGATACCGATGAGCATGGGCGCCCTTCACCCCTGATTTTTTGAACACGGCTGCAAGCGTTCGTTCGGCGATCCCGACCACGGCCCGGCGCGACGTCTGGCCGCTCCAGAAATAGTAGGGGCAGTCCTGAGGGGCGTTCCGCGGCAGCGGTAGCGCATCAAGCACCAGCTTCACGCTCTCCGGGATCGGAAGGAACACCGGATCGCCCGTCTTTTGGGTGTACAGAAAGACTCGCCAGGTGTTCTCATCGGCGTCCCAGGACACCGCACCTTTGCGAAGTGTGCAGACGTCCGACACCCGAAGCGCCGTGTGGCGGAGCAGCATGATCATTGCCCGCGCGCGAAGCTGCTCGTAGCGCGCGCCGCTGCGGTGGTACTTTCCGCCCCCGATCTGATCGCATGCCGCCAGGATTCGACTCTCTTCCGGAAGCGTGTAGGGCACCACTTCGTTCGGCTTGAGATTACGCGGCGCCTTCAGTTCCTTTGCCGGATTGGTCGGAATCCACTTTCGGCGCGCGCAGAAGCCGAAGAAGGTGATCAGCATTTGCCGCTCTACCTTCCACGTCACTTTACCAATGCCCCGGGTCCCCCGAAAACCCTCCAAGGCTTCAGCAGTGACATCTGCGACCGCTTTGACACCCGAACGTTCACAGAATGCCACCAGGAGCCGAAGGGCACAGCGATACTTCTTCCAAGTCCCGCGTTCTGAATCTCCGCGGTACTTTCCATCTGGGCCGATCTCACCGTGGGTCTTCAGGAAGCGGTCCGCGGCCGCCGAGACCGTGAGCGTGGCTGCTGCCGACAGGTTTCCCGACTCAGAGGCGTCCCCCATTTCAGGCTCGCTGGCAAGTTGGGCGTCGAGGTCTCGTATCAATTCCGCGAGCCGTCGGTCGGCCAGCTGCCGGCTCCTCGTTTGGAGG
>PLDO01000569.1 GCA_003136215.1 Bryobacterales bacterium | reverse complement strand
CAGGATGTTGAAGCGCGGCTTGTACTGCTTGATCAGGTTGTTTTCCAGCGCGAGGGCTTCCTTCTCGTTATCGACCAGGATGTAGTCGATATCGCGCGCTTCGCCGATCAGGGTGCCGGTCTTGACGTCGGCCAGCTTGTCCTCGGAAAAGTAGCTGCGCACCCGGTTGCGCAGGCTCTTGGCCTTGCCCACGTAGATCACCCGGCCGCCGGCGTCTTTGTATAGATACACGCCAGGCGAGAAGGGGAGCTGGCCTACCTTGTCACGGAGTTCCATCGGGGGAAGTTATAATCTGATTATCTTACAGACGTTGATCTGGTGTACCCCGGGGGTGGGTGGGGTCGCGGATTTCGGGTCTAAATCTCCGAATCAAGCTATCTGGAACTGAAAAAGTCTCGCTGTCACAGTTGGCCTTAACCTCCGGTCGGCGGGCAGGCGCCGCGGCTGGCGACTGTCGGATCGGCCGCGAGGCGCTGCTGGGAGGCCGAGTTTATGTCGAACAAGCGCGACGATGATCGACCGCGCACGCCCCAGGGCGACGCCAATAGCGTTCAAAGTACGCCGGTGCCATTGCCCACAGGGACATCCGAGCCGAGATCCAGAAGTGAGATGCTACTTTCTGCGCCGGACTAATCCGATACCCGCCAACCCCAGTCCGAAGAGGGCGATCGTGCTGGGCTCGGGAGAAGTGGAATCGATGTTAATTTGCTCTGTACTGATTGTGACGTACCCGTCAATGTCGTTGCCGCCAGGGAGGAACCCGGCACCCATGAGCGACGCATCGAGGTACGATCCACCCGCGCCGCCAGCATAACCAATGCCGTCGCCACCGCCGCCACCGGAATACCCACCGCCTCCGCCGCCGCCTTGCCATCCACCGCCGCCGCCGCCGCCGAAACCACCGTTGGCGAATGGGCCACTTGTGCAGAGACCCGTGTCGCAGCCGCCGAGTCCGCCGGCGAAAGTGGGAGGGCCGAAGCCCCCCTCGCCCGCCGAGCCAGTACCAGCGGAGATGGGGGTTCCCAACCCATTGCCGCCCGCACTAAACCACCCGGCGCCACCGCCGCCGTTATATTGGCCGCCCTCGCCGGTGCCGCCAGCGCCGCCAGAGCCGTTCGTACCGCCAGGACCGCCGCCAGGACCGAAGCCGTCGGCGCCTGCTGTGGTGTAGTACGAAGCTGCGACTCCACCCGCGCCGTTATAAGAGGCTGCACCGCCACCACCGGCGATGATGAGGGGCGTGCTGCTGCCCAGCACCCAAATAAACGTGCCGCCGCCGCCGCCGCCGCCCCAACTGCTGCCAAAGTTACCTGTCGAGCCGATGCCGCCGACAACGACATTTAGCGTCGTACCGGCGGCCAGGACAGCAGAGCCTTCAATTTCCGTGCCGCTACCGCCAGAGGCGCCAGCACCCGAACCACCGGCCGCGCCAGCGGCCAGAATGTAGTAAGTGCCTGTCGTAGGTATTGTGTAAGTGGTTTGCAGGCCAGTGTACCCAATCGTTCCTGCCACGCCGCTTGACGCCGCAAGCGTGATGGAGACGATCAGAGCCTTTAGAAACCTGTGATCCAAGCGCGCCATTTAACTGCCACCAACCTTTCTGAAGACGTCTCCCAGCTGACAGCTGAAGTGACTTCGGGGACCCGTAAGGCAAGTCCTGGTTTGGAGGGTACACTAGTTTCCGGCTCAGTGCTGTCCAAAACAGTACAGACCTGCAGCGCGGTCTGCTGAGGACGGGGGGACTTGGAGCAGATTTTCGCCCCATCTCGCAATAATCCCGCACTGGAAAGCGGCTCTCTGAAACCTTAAGTCCTTTGGATGCGGGCGGACGGCGCGTAAGCCGTTGCCAGTGGGGTAAAATCTGATTATGTCACGCTGGTTTGCGGCACTGGTGCTGTTGGCGGTGTCGCCCATGTTCGCGCAGGAGGATCCGCAGCTCAAAAGGCGAGGCGACACCACCAAACCGCAGGCTGTCGATAAGGACGGGTTGCCGCCCGAGGAAGACAAGTCGATTGCGGTGCCCGTGTACGGCTTCAATCCGCTGCAGGCGCAGAAGGAAATCAACGTCGGTAACCAGTATTTCAAGAAGGGCGCCTACCGCGCGGCGGCGGGACGCTTCGAGGAAGCCACCAAGTGGAACAGCGGAGAGCCGGAGGCCTGGCTGCGACTGGGCGAAGCCAATGAAAAGCTGAAGGACCACAAAGCGACGCGCGCCGCCTACACGAAATACCTGTCGCTGGCGGGCGATTCGAAGATTGCCGACGAGATCCGCAAGAAACTGGAAAAGCTGAAGTGAGCGGCGATCGCTGAACAGCAGATTCTGCTCAACGTCCGCTCCCAGTGGCTACCTCAAGCACATCGTACCGGTTCCTCGACGCCACTGCCACCAGATAACGGGAATCATGGGGACGGTATCGTGGAGACGCGATACCCGTAATGGGACATTCCATTATGATGATCTGTTCCTGATCGACGCAGTCGGCACAGAGGACGTTTCGTTCCCGAAGCCAGTAGGCTTTGCCTGGGCGCTTATGGACCACAGCGATCGCCTGAGCCAACTGCTCCTCTATCCTCATCCACCCGCTCAGTTCCTCGGTTCCGTCCTCGTGAACAATTCTGATCTGATATTCATTACCGTGGTTGTGCGCCATCTGTTTTCTCCCTAGCGCGTGGGATGATTTCGGATTTCTGGCAGGGGCTCACTTACGGGATCCCGCACACGGGGACATATAGGTAGGTGAAGTACAGTACACTGGCCCCGCCCAGCAAGGAACCCGAAACCATCGGACAGCATGAGTATGCGCGTGTTCGGAATCTTGTACAAGGGATTCGGGGACCGGCGGGAGCAGGCAACGTAACGTTGAGCACCCCCGGCACCACGTTATAATCAGTGGGGAATCCCCCAAGATTAAAGGAGTCTGTTTTGCGAAAGAAAGTCACGGTTGTGGGCGCCGGCAATGTCGGCGCGAATTGCGCGGTGCGCATTGCCGATAAGGAACTCGCCGATGTCGTCCTGGTGGACGTGGTGGAGGGAGTTCCGCAAGGCAAGGGGCTCGATCTGCTCCAATCCGGCCCGGTTCAGGGCTACGATGTCAACATCACCGGCGCCAACGATTATGCGCCGACGGCGAATTCCGATATCGCCATCATTACCGCCGGGTTCCCCCGCAAGCCGGGGATGAGCCGCGACGACTTGCTGCTGGCCAATTTTGAAGTGATCAAAACGGCCACGGAGCAGGTGGCGAAGCACTCGCCGAACTGCATCATCATTGTGGTGACCAATCCGCTGGACGCCATGGCACAGGCGGCGTTCCAGATCTCCGGGTTCAGCAAGAACCGCGTCGTCGGCATGGCGGGTGTGCTGGATAGCGCGCGTTTCCGCACCTTTATTGCGCAGGAACTCAATGTCTCGGTGGAGAACGTCACCGGCGTGGTCATGGGTGGACACGGCGACACCATGGTGCCGCTGACGCGCTATTCGGCGGTGGCCGGCATTCCGGTTCCCGATCTGGTGAAGATGGGCTGGTCGACGCAGGCCCGCATCGACG
>PLDO01000693.1 GCA_003136215.1 Bryobacterales bacterium | reverse complement strand
TTGATCAGGCTGACCCCGGTCAGCGAGCGCGACTCCATGTGATCCATGCCGCTCGCCTGCGTGAAGAAGCGCTCGAGCGGGTTGGTGATGTCGGTCTCGATATCCTCCGGCGGCATGCCTGAGTAGAACGTCGCGACCACGACCTCCGGCAGATTGATGACGGGAAAGAGATCGACCGGCATCCGCACCAGGCTGGTCGACCCGATGACGACCAGCGCCAGACAGATGACGATGATGAAATAGGGGTTGCGAATCGAAAAACGCGGCATCCTCAGTACCTTCCCGTTACTTCGACGCGGTGTCGTCGTGAGACATCAGTTCGACGATCTGGGTCCGGACCGTCTGGCCGGGCTTCAAACCGCCGCGGTCGCCGACAACGACCAGTTCGCCGACGTGGAGCCCGGACAGCACTTCGGCGTCGTTCGCCGTTTGAATGCCGAGCGCGACATGGCGGACCTCGATTTTTCCGTCGGCGCCGACGACATCCACCGTTGTCTGCGTACCGTCGTGGCCCACTGCCTGGAGCGGCACTGCGACGGCATGGTCCTTCTGATCGAGGTGCAGGGTCGCTTCGGCGTACATGCCGGGGATCAGCACCAGGCTGGGGTTGGGCACGTCGACTTCGGTATCCATGGTGCGGGTCTGGTAAGACAACTTGTCGGAGAAGCGGGCGACTTTGCCGGGGAACGTGCGGTCCAGGGTGGGGACGCGCACCTCCACCTGCTGGCCGATGTGAACGGTGGGGACGACGGATTCGGGAACGGGAAGGATGAGGCGCAGCAGCCCGTTCTGGGAGAGGCGGACCACGGGCATGGCCTGGGTCTGCGAGGCGGTGCCGGCCTGGATCATGGAGCCCTTGTCGGCATAGCGCTTGGTTACTACGCCGGTGAAGGGAGCGGTGACGCGTTGATAGTCGATCATGGTCTGAACTCTGGCGGTGGAAGACTGGTCGACATCCACCTGTTGTCCGGCGGCGGCGAGCGAGGAGTTGGCTGCGGAGAGCTGGGCTTCGGCGACCAGGTCTTTGCTTTGGGCGTCGTCGATCTCCTGTTGGGCAATCAGGCCGGGTCTCTTCTGCGATGCCTGGAGGAGCCGGTTATAAGAAAGGTGAGCGATATCGTGGGCCGATTTGGCTCGTGCAATCTCATCCTGGGCGCGCGCTACTTCGGATTGGCTGTGCCTCACGCCGGCTTGGGACTTTCTGAGGTCATCGGCCATTTCGGGGACTTCCAGGGTGGCCAGCAGGTCGCCCTCCCTCACGCGGTCCCCCACGTCCACGCGGATCTCCTTGACGTAACCGGAGACCTTCGCCATCACGTCGACTTCCTGAAACGGCTTGAACTCGGCGGTGAGGACGAGATCGCGCGAGAGGTCCGCGGTGGCGACCTTAGCGACGGCGACGGTGGGGATTTCAGAGGCGGCCGAGGCGCTGGCCCGCACGTCTTTGTTGTTGCCACAGGAAGAGAGCAGAAACGCCCCCAATGCAGCGAGCAGCAAGGGAAGGATCGGAGCCGTCGATTTGCGCATTCAGTTTCCTTGATCCGCGGTCCGGATAGCTTCCAGGAGTCTTTCGGTTGAGAAATCCGGGGACTGGCAAAGGTCGATGATGCGCTGCTCCTGGACCTGGATGCGAGCGGCCACCGCCGGGAGTTGCGCCGCGATTTCGTGCGGTATGGAGACCACGCCGTGGCAATCGGCGAAGAGCAAGTCGCCAGGGCGGATTTCGAGTCCGAAGATCCGGACGGGTTGTCCGTAGTCGATGATGTGGGTGTAGCCGTGCGACACGGCGGCCGAGCGGGCGAACATGGGAAACTGCATGCGAGCGACGGCAGGGATATCGCGCACCGTTCCGTTGGTGATCACTCCTTGACACTGCAGGGCCTTGAGAACGGCGGCATGTACTTCGCCGACTACGGACCCCAGGCCGGATTCCGCGTGGAGATCCTGGATGACGGCAATCCGCGGTGCGGGAAGACTTTGGATGCCAACCCACCAATCGGTGCGATCCAAGTAGGAGCGTCCCGTCATCGGCGGGTCGGAGGAACGGATTCTAGCGGTAGCTGCATAGCCTAGCAAGCGCGGAAAACCGCCGGTGACACACTGCAAACCGGGTCGGGTATAGCCCTCATTGCGAAGCCGGACACCGAACTTTTCGATGGCGTTGGCGATGTTGCATGTGTCGAATTGCCGGATGGCTTCCAAGATTTGCGATGGCAGCGCGTGCTCGTGGTCTCCAGTCAAGTGCCCCCCCAACAGCCAGCATAGGGAGCGCACCCGGCCGCGGGGAATACTCGATTGCGAGTATATTCACGGAAATCGGACTGTATGGGCTAGACTGATGCCCGTTCCATTCCGGTGGAAAGCCCCGAAAGTGCGTGCAGGATCGCCATGTGCCGAATCGCCAGATCAAAAGATGGCGTCCCGGTGTTGACACCGGGGGGCCGAACGCATAGTACAACCAGCCTCCGGCCACGACGCCCACCACTCCCAGTAGGACGTCAGGCAGAGTGCCCTCCTCTGTCCTGTTTGCAGGCTGGCTGGCCTATGAACCCGGCCGCCCGTGAGGAACAGAGCGTGAGCACAAGCAGGATTTGCCGAGCGCTTCTTGTTCGAGCCATATTCACCCGTGAACGGCAGGCACGAATTCCCATCCCGGCATACCGCCATGGCCGCAGTATACGCACCTTCGATTCACCGAGCAACTCGAAGTCGGTGGGTAACTGGGTGGGCTATTTCTGCGTCAAATATCTGTATATTGTTGATTTAAATGGTACGCCCGAGTGGATTCGAACCACCGACCTTTTGCTCCGGAGGACGCGCCGGTCGATTTCCATTGCATCGGTGGCTTCGTCGTCAGCCAGCACTACGGATTGGGGAGAGAGACTGCGGACCTCGATGTCCTCGCCGTGATTCCAAGAGAGGTGGCGGAGCAGATCGTCCAACTTGCCGGCAAGGGATCGGCACTCCAGAAGAAATATCGGGTCTACATCGATCACGTAGGAGTTGCGAATTACCCGGCAGACTTTCATTGCTGAACCAATTCCACCCTCCGGTTCTTCGCGCGCCCATCCTCCGTGCTATTCGAAGCGACGGGCGCCAACGGGCCGGCACCTTGCCCGATGAGGCGCGCAGCCGCTACGCCGTGTTTCGTCGTCAGAATTTGGACCACCGCGTCTGCCCGGCGTTTGGAGAGATCCATATTCGCAGCGAGCGTGCCGACGTTGTCGGTGTGTCCTACCACCAGCAGCTTGAGTTTGGAGTCCTGCTGAAGGAGTTTGGCGATTTCGGAAAGCGCGGCATCCGATTCCGGCTTGACGTCGGCTTTTCCAGTATCGAAATAGATACCATACACGGCGACGTGTCCGGAGCTGCTGATATCGCCACCGAGTGCCGCGGCGTCTACTTTGATGAGATCACCTTCCATGGGTTTGGATTCGATCACGTAGAGGTAGACCGCGGATCCTCTCTCGGTGGAAGACCACTGGCCGATATGCAGGCTCACATAGACATCCCCTGCGGCCCGGGCTAGCTTGGCCGAAAGGTACCGCTGGCCTGCACCCCAACTCCAGTCCTCATTGCCGGCTGGCGCCCATATCGCCGGACCACTGCTGCCACAGCCGTCATTATTAACGCAGCTGAACAATATCTGGAAACCGGCTTTGCGGAGAGCACCTTCGTAGTTTCGATACACCTCCAAGATTGAACGTCCGGCTGGGACTGCGTAGGAGATGTGCGTGATCTTGCCTTCCAGCCGCTGCAACTTTTCGAGTTTGCCGCCATTAGATTTCCCCAGCGGAAGGGAAACCTCGTCAAACTCAGCAAACTGGTATTTATCGATGATCGAACCGGGATACCGCGAAACCAGCGGATGGTCCTGGCCGCCTTCAACGTCCTTGCCTTGAGCCAAGGCGGCGGTCGCAGCGAGGATCAGAATACAAAGCTGCATGATTAACTTGTGTAGTAGGCGCATGGAATCCTCTTGCTTGAGATAGAAACGATGCAATCCGCTGACGCGGTCGCCCGGAAAGGCAAGCGCTCCCGGATGACAAAAGACAATGTCTCGCTCATTATGGCATCGAACAAAAGAACGCTGCAAATGCTGGCGACATCAATCCATGCCAATGACAATTGGCCACAGTGGCGCTACGCGGCGGCCCAACCCGATCTGACCCGCTCCGGTCGGATCGTCGGGAAACGGGACGTTGACCGAAATTTGGATCCACAGGCGCACATCGAATCGGCGGCAAACTGCGGGCGCCTGACGGAGAATACGATAATAAATCGAACGCCCGTGACGATCCCCGACAGCCCGGACGCAATGACTCGGAGGCGCGCACTGCTCCTTGCCTTAGCCACGCCTGCCTCCGCTACGGCTGCGGCCCCTGATCGCCCGCTGCTGGTCGACTGGACTCCTTTGCCTGTCTTCGTCGGCGCCCCGATCCTATTTAAGACGACGGCGTGTGCCGGCTCTGCAACTTGGCTGGACAAGAACATCGAGTTCCGGTCTGCTGGCGACGGCTCCTTCTCGGCTCTCGCAGGCGCCGGTCTGGATCTCGCGCCCGGCCGTTACCCTCTGGTCTTCAATGGCCAGACCATCGAGATCGCGGTAAAGGCGCACTTCTATCCGTCCTCCACCATCAAAGTTCCGCCCAAGTTCGTGCAGCCGCCCAAAGAGGTTCAGGCCAGAATCGATGCAGAGGTGGCGCTCAAGCGCGCGGTGTTCAAATCCTCGCCTCCCGAGCGTCTTTGGCAAGGTGCCTTCACCGCACCGGCCAAGACCCGTTACACCTCGTCGTTCGGCGTGCGCCGCATCTACAACGGCAGCACGCAGAGTACTCACCACGGTCTCGACTATTCGGCCCCGATGGGCACCGAGATCAAAGCCGCCAACTCCGGGCGCGCCGCCATCGTTCGCGACATGTACTTCGAAGGCGGTTTGATCGTAATCGATCACGGAGAATCCATCTTCACCCTGTATATGCACCTCTCAGAGTTCCTGGTGAAAGAGGGCGCGACGGTACAGAGGGGTCAGGGCATCGCAAAAAGTGGATCGAGCGGCCGCGCCACAGGCCCACACCTACACTTCGCCGTGCAATGGCAGGGTTCCTACCTGGAACCTTCAACTCTGCTGCACCTCTGGACCTAACCTCCTGATCCTTCGATGACCGTCCCCAACCGGGCACGACGGGCCGGACCACATACTGTCCGGGTGGCGCGTGTTCCACCCCGAACGCCAGGTTCGCGGCAGACGGCTTCGCAGCCGCAGCGAGCAGGCCAAAGTGGCGGCTACCGCGGGCCGCGGCACCCGTTCATGTCCTGTGCACGACCATGCCGAGAGAGGGAAATTAAGGAGAGCAGAATCAAGACTCGGACGAGATGCGTCATGCCGTGCCCCCAATGCTCAACATTCTACACGCAAGGCGTGCTTTCCGTGTCGTAACGCGGGGCAGGCGGCGTGGCCGATCCGATGGCGAAGAGCACCGCAAAGAGGGGAAGCGCACGCGAAGCGCCCGGGAACGACCAAGGCGGGAGCGTCAACGTTGCACGGCGCAGGGATCCTGGTGTGTCGCGGAAGGCGCGTCACAGAGATTCCCGAGCCGATCGTCGGCAAACTGGACACGACGAACGAAGACCACGCTCTGTCCAGATGGTGGGTGATTCGTCCCGAATCCCGGTACGTTCCAATGACGCCATCTGTTTTAGAGGATGGCCGCGGATCCGGCCCTGGCGGGCTGTTGAATTCAGCTTAGCCAGAGCCTACACTGGACGCTCGGGCCGGAGTCGGATAAGGGAAGTTCCGGTGAATGTCTGGAGGTGCCAGTCTATGGTCAACAATAGTGTTTCTCGTCGGGATTTTATGCGGAGAGCGAGCAAGTCGGCGGGAGCCTCGCTTGCCGCCAAAACCATTTTTCTCGATCCCCTCTCCAGTTACGCTCAGAAGGCCTCGGTAGCAGCCAGTGACAGGCTGCGGATGGGCATGATCGGCGTTGGCGAGCAGGGCGCCGGCGTGCTGCGCCGGGCAATAGCGCACCCGGGCATCGAGTGTGTAGCGGCCTGCGATTTGTGGGATGGCCGGCACACGCTCGCCCAGGAGATTGTCGGCAAGCCCATCAAGTGCACACGGCATTACCAGGAACTGCTTGACGACAAGAGCATCGATATCATCATCAACGCGACACCCGACCACTGGCACAGCAAAATCGTGGTGGACTCCTGCAATGCGGGCAAGGACATCTATTCGGAGAAGCCAATGACCCACCAGGTCTCCGAGGGCTTCGCAATGATTGCCGCGGCGGAAAAGAATAAACGCATCGTAGAAATTGGGAGCGGGGCCGCCGACAGTTGGACGTCGATCAAGGCCAGGGAACTCATTGCGTCGGGGGCGATCGGCGACGTTCGTACGATTGAGGTCTCCACCGGCCGGAACACTCCCAACGGCGCCTGGGAGAGTTGGATGCCTCCACCGGGCCTGTCGCCGGATAATCTGGATTGGAATACCTGGCTCGGGAATGCCCCGAAAATCCCCTTCGACCCTATCCGTTTTGTGCGCTGGCGAGGATATCGGGCCTATGGGACTGGCGTCGCAGGCGACCTCATGGTTCACCTGCTGACCGCTCTGATTCATTCCGCCGGAATCAAGGAGCCCCCGTTCCGGGCGCACTCCACCGGCGGTCTTTACGTCTTCAAGGATCATGGCCGTGAGTACCCCGATGTTCACCACGTCATTTACGACTACCCGGGACTCCAGGTGATTGTCAAGCTCATGCTGACTTGCGAAACGCATGAGAGCGCGAAGTATTATGGAACGCGCGGCCTGCTGGAAATCGGTGGAGACGGTATCACCATAACTCCACAGGACGGGAAGGATTACGACCCCGGCTGGTATCAGCAGGGCTACCCCAGAGCCATGCGCGAGGCTTACGAAAAGCAGTGGCATCTCGATCGCGATGCCGAACTACCGAAGAAGAAACCCGAACCCGTAGTCTACAGAAATCCCGAGTCCGGCCAGGGGTTGGACCACCTGGGGATCTTCTTCGAGGCCGTGCGCACCCGGAATCCGAAAATAATCACCGAGGATGCCGTCTTTGGGAACAACGCCGCCATAGCGTGCCATATGGCAAACGCTTCCTACTTCTCGAAGAGCGTCGCCGTGTGGGACGCGAAGGCTAAGAAGATCCGGACCGCCTGACGTGGCCGGTCCCGGAAATGTCCAATGGTGGACGCGGCGCCGGGCCTGCCCGCGAGGATTTCTGAAACATCGGAAGGGCCAGCGAGTCCACCGCCGTTCTTCGTTCCCATCCCCTGTTTATCGATGCGTTCCGGAGTTGTTCGTCGAGTACAGGCCGAAAGACATAGGCATTAACGTTCTTCGTGGCAGGTGCCACAGTCATTGCGGGCCTTCGACGCGGTATGACACGCCATGCAGGAACGCATATCGTTCGCCACCTCTTTGGTGATGACGTCGCGCTCGCGAACCGGTCCATGGCAGGTCTCGCAGGCTGCGCCTGCTTCGGTGTGCACACGATGGCTGAAGTAAACGAAGGCCGGGAGGCGGTAGACTCGGACCCAGAGAATCGGTCTCTTCTCTTTGGCGGCGGCGGCGAGCTTCTGAATGTGCGAACTATCGGCCTTGATGACCTGGTGACAGGTCATGCAAAAACTCTCCGCCGGATACCCCATGAGCTCACCCGGTTCGGGGTTCCTGTGACACGAGTTGCACTTGAGTCCAAGGGCCAAGTGCGTTTTATGGTTGTAGGGAAGCGGCTGCTGCTGGCCATACAATCCAGCGGCCAGCAGCAACAGTCCGGCAAATCGAAGGATCGCTCTCGTCACTTCGGCATCACGTGAATCAAAGCGCCGGGGTTGGCATCTTCGAGCATCCACAAGGAGCCGTCGGGGGCTTGTTCCACATCGCGGACTCGTTTGCCGATACCCCAGCGCTCGGCGGTCTTGGCTCCGCCTTTGCCGTCGAACAGGATGCGGACGAGCGCCTGGCTCGCGAGGCCGCTGACGAAGCCGCTGCCGTCCCACTGGGGAAAGGTCTTGTTGCCGCGGTAGAACATCAGGTTGCCGGGCGCGATTACGGGCACCCAATAGAGTACGGGCTTGGCGAACTCGGGCCGGGAGTCGTGACTGGGGATGGGGACTTCGTCATAGTTCATGCCGTAGGAGACCACCGGCCAGCCGTAGTTTTTTCCTTTCTCGATCAGGTTCAGTTCGTCGCCGCCGCGCGGGCCATGCTCGACCTCCCACAATTCGCCAGTGGGCGAAAACGCCATGCCATAGGGCGTGCGGTGGCCGCTGGTCCAGGTTTCAGCCGGTGTCATGTTGGGACCGGCAAAGGTATAGGTGCTTACCACCTTCGCGGTCTTGGCGGCTTCGGTGTCACTCGGCGGATCGATCAGCGGAATCGTGGCAGCGCCCGTCTTGCCGAAGTTCGGATTGCCCGGCGGTACATCGAACAGGTTCGTGATGCGGCGCGTCAGCAGGTCGCGCGTGCCGTGCAGCAGATCGTCGAAGTCGAG
>PLDO01000069.1 GCA_003136215.1 Bryobacterales bacterium | reverse complement strand
CTGGACTTTGGCCATTTCCAGGCTGCTGCGGACCATGGGTGGGGCGGGCTTCAGCCTGCCGAGGCGAGCGAAGCTCGCCCCTGGACTTTGGCCATTTCCAGGCTGCTGCGGACCATGGGTGGGGCGGGCTTCAGCCTGCCAAGGCGAGCGAAGCTCGCCCGCCACGCGAATTGTTCCTACGCGCCCGTCAGAATGCGGTGCACGCGATCGGCGTTTTCCTTGACCTCGTCCTTTGCCCGGGGGAACATGCCCACATAAATCGCGTCGGTCGGCTTGATGCTTTCGAAGGCCGTGCGGAAAGCCTGGTCCACGCCACGATCCGGAATCCGTCCCGCGGCCAGAATCTTGAAGGCGAAGCACGGCTTCTTGGTTTGCCGCATCACCCGGTACATGCGCGGCGGATCGCTTTGCAGGTAGATGTCGCCGGGCATTTCCATCATTTCGCCGTTCAGCGCCTTCTTCCACTCCTCGGGCGTGCGCGTGCGGTTGTAGACACAGCCGGCGTAGAAATCCACGTCCCAGCCCTCTTCCTCTACCTGCGCGATCACCTCCGGCTTGTGCGTGCCCACGCCAACCAGCACCCCCAGATCGCGCACCTGCTTGCACCATTCCTTCACGGACTTCATATCGCCGTTCTGGTAGGCCTTATCCACCACCTCTCCTTGCCGCTGCAACGCCAGCGGCTTGAGAGTCTTCACCAGCATGGACGCCTCGACCCCGGCGGTCACCTGAATGATCAGGTGCATCTTACCGCCCTCCGCCTGAAACCGCGCCAGATCCTGCGGGCCGCGGTCCAGGTGGACGTAGTTGAACGCGTTGATCCCGTAGCGGTTGCACTGGTGCATGATGGCGCTGACTTTGTCCGGCGTGTACCACTCTTTCATGACGACGCTGAAGTTGTTGTTGTAGTGCGCAAAGCCGTAAAACGGGTTGACACCCAGCACCATGCGGCTGATTTCCACGCCGCCGAATTTGATCTTGGGAACCTGGACGGCGCTCGCCGGCGGGGCCTCCTGCTGCGCCCCCAATGAAGCGCCCGCGCCCGTCAGGCCTGCCGCCAGGGCCGCGCCGCTCTGCAAAAATCCTCGACGTGTGTTCGACATGGAAGTCACCTCCTGAAGCAATCAGTTTAACAGGTCCTTATCTACTTATACTCCTCATGCGTTACTCTGTTGCTTGAATCCCGGCAGACTTATGTGCAAACTCTCGTGCCTCTTGCTCCTCACCGCGGCAGCCCTCGCCGCCGCCGAACCCGCTCCCCTGCCGCTGTGGCCCGGAACTCCTCCGGGTGAACAGGCGGCCCTCGGCCCGGAAATGGACACCACCAAACCCTCCGATGGCCTGGTCGCCGGCCGAGGGGTGATCCGCCTGGGCCCGGTAAGCAGCCCCACTATGACGTTGTACCGCGCGCCCGCCGACGGCAACACCGGCGCCACCGTGCTCGTCTTTCCCGGCGGAGGGTACAACATCCTCGCCATGGACCTGGAAGGCACGGAGGTGTGCCAGTGGCTGAATTCCCTCGGCGTCAATTGCGCCCTGGTCAAGTACCGCGTGCCGGTGCGCGCCGGATTGCCGAGATACGGTCCGCCACTGCAGGACGCGCAGCGCGCCCTCGGCATGGTCCGCTATCGCGCCGCCGGGTGGGGACTCGATCCCAAGCGCATCGGTATCCTCGGTTTCTCCGCCGGCGGCCATCTGGTGGCCGCCCTCAGCACCAATTTCGATACCCGCACCTACCCCGCCGTGGACGATGCCGACAAGGTCAGCTGCCGGCCCGATTTCACGCTGCTGATCTACCCCGCCTACCTGGCTTCCAAAGGCGATCAGGCTCCGGCGCTCGCGCCCGAGTTGAAGGTGACTGCCAACACGCCGCCCAGTTTTCTCATTCAAGCCGAGGATGACTCGGTGGGTGTGGAAAACACTCTGGTCTACTACGCCGCCTTGCGCGCCGCGCGCGTCCCGGCCGAAGCCCACCTTTACCCCATCGGCGGCCACGGCTACGGACTTCGCGCCACACTGAAGCCAATCACCGGCTGGCCCCGCCTGGCGGAAGCGTGGCTTCGCTCGCTGGGCGTGCTGCCAAAGTAACCTGAGAAAAACATGTAGTTGGCAGGCGAAAGCGCCTGCCCCACCAACTGCAAGCAAATCTGCAAAGGTGGGGCAGGCGCTTTCGCCTGCCAGCGCCCGCTTGCGGGCGCATTTCGAAACTCCCTAATTCAAAATGAAGTTCACCGTGATCGGCGCGGCCACTTCCACGGCCACACCGTTCAGCATGGTTGGCTCGTAGATCCACTGCCGCACCGCGTCCAGCGCCGCATTGATCAGCAGCGGGTGTCCGCGCAACACCTTGAGTTCGTGAATCCGCCCGTCGATGCCGAGCACGCCGAGCAGTTCCACCGTGCCGGATACGCGCGCCTGCCTGGCCAGCGCCGGGTAAACCGGTTCCACCTTGTGGATCGGCGTGGCCATGCGAAGCACCGTGATGCGCGGCGGTTTCGCCGGCGCCGGCACGACGTTCACCACCGGGCGCTCGACCGTCTCGGGGAGATGCACCACCGGAGCCACCCGCGCGCCCGCTCCGATGATGCCGGAAATAATGGCGCCGGGCACTCCATCGCGGTCGCCGCCGACTATGCCGCACTCCATCACCTGCCCGGCGCCGGCGGTCTCCGGCGGATCGACGATGATCGCCGCAAACGCCGGAACGCTGAGCGGAAGGGTGATGCCCTTGAAGGCCCGCGTGGCCGCCGCGTAGGACTGCCGCGGCGCCACCTTCAGACCCGGCGGCGGCGGTGGCGGCGGTGCGCCGGGAGTCACCAGCGTGGTCACCAGAAACGCGCGTCCTAAAGTCTGCGGCGAAATCAGCGGGGCCAGCACCGCGCAGCCTATCAGCAGCGCCTGCCCGGTGAACCCCATGGCGGTGGTCCATACTCTCTTGCTGGGTGGACCGTAGGAAAATGTTGCCGTCTCAAACATGGTGATTCTCCTTTCATTGCGCCTCGCGGACACACTACTCCTCTGGAAGGGAACCTTGGGAAGTGCGCCTCAGCGGCCGGTGCGTGGGGTGGTTGTCATTGCCTTCAACCTCCACCCAAGTAGACACCGCATCCCGGCGAAAGTTCCACCGTGTGGCGTTTGCGCCGCGTACCTACTGGGCCGGCGCGTAGTAGCCGCGGCGGAAGTAAGGGCGCAGCGCCGGCAGCCCCTTGGGCGGCACCACCTTCACTTGCAGCGTGTGATAGCGGCCGTCGCGCACCTGGCTCGTGGGCGAGTATCCCAACACGTACCGGTTGCGCAGTTCGACGCCGATTTTGGCGGCGATATCGGGCAGTTCCGAAACATCCGCCGGCAGGTGGCGGCCACCCGTCTGGTCGCAAAGGTCGTTGAGCAATCCGGGGCCGCCCGCCTCTTCGCTGGTGCGCATGCGCCCGCCGCCCGACTCGAAAACGCCGATGGCGTAGATCAGCACATCGTTCTCTTTCACCAGGTTCTTGACTTCGCTCTCCGAGTAGCGGCTGCTGTTATCGCCGCCATCGGAGATGATCAGCAGGGCTTTGCGATTCTTCCGCGACTTCTTCATTTCGTTCAGGGCCAGAAAAATCGCGTCGAGCAGCGCCGTGCGCCCCTTGGATTGCGCCCACGTGAGTTGATTCTGGATCTCCTCGACGTTGCGCGTGAGCGGCACGACGAGCTTCGGCTGGTCGTTGAATTCCACCAGAAAAAACTCGTCCTCGGTGTTGGCTGTGCGGAAGAACTCGGCCGCGGCCTGACGCGATTTCTGCAGCTTGGGGCCCATGCTGCCGCTGATGTCGAAAACCAGCCCCACCGCCACCGGTTCGTCGTCCATGGAAAAATGCGTGATGGCCTGCTCCACGTGGTCGTCGAGCACGCGGAAGTGCTCCTTCTCGAGCCCGGTCACGGGGCGGTTTTGCGGGTCGCACACCGACACCGGAACCAGCACCAGGTTGCTGTCGATGCGGAGGTTGGCCGCGGGCCGCGATTCCGCCGGCGGCACGCCCAGCTTGGGACGCGGCTGCGTGTTCACCTGCCCGAGGAAGGCGAGCGGCAGCAGCGCGGCGAATACGGCGGCAAGAGCGAGGGTACGCCGGACACCTGACATAGACGGTCTTGGAGTGTATTGTACTCCGCCGCTACCGCGCGGCCACGTGTGCTAGATTTAACAAATCATGCTCGCTTGTGCTTCGAAACGTAGTGTGTCCCCGTTGTGGATCGCCGCCCTTACCTGCCTGAGTCTCGCAGCCACGCTAGGGGCGCAGGGGCGCGGGCCCGTCGAGCCCCCGCCTCCACCGCCGAATCCCACCTCCGATGCGCTCTTGCGCGGGTTTGAATTCCGCGCTATCGGCCCGGCCACCATGATGGGACGCATCGACGACATCGCCGGCGCCGAAAAGGACCCGATGCTGATCTATGTCGGCTTTGCCACCGGCGGGCTGTGGAAGTCCACCGACGGCGGCAATCACTGGAAGTCGCAGTTCGACAACATGGCCAACGAGTCGGTCGGCGCCATCGCCATCGCACCCTCGGATCCGAACGTCGTCTACGTCGGCACCGGGGAAGCCAACAACCGCCAGAGTTCCTCGATCGGCGACGGCGTTTGGGGCACCACCGATGGCGGTAAGACGTGGAATCATCTCGGCCTGGAAGACACGCAGTCGATCGCCCGCATCGTGGTGGACCCCTCGAACGCCAACATCGTCTACGTCGCCGCCATGGGGCATCTTTTCGGTCCCAATAGCGAGCGCGGACTCTTTAAGTCGGTGGATGGCGGCAAAACCTGGAAGAAGTCCAAATACATCGACGCCAATACCGGCTTTACCGACGTCGCCATCGATCCCGTCAATCCCAAAACCCTGTACGCCGCATCGTACCAGCGGCTCCGCACCTGGTGGGGCTATAACGGCGGCGGCCCCGGTTCAGGGCTCTGGAAAACGGTGGACGGCGGCGACACCTGGAACCGCCTCGCAGGCCCCGGCTGGCCGAAATCCAAGGACGGCCTCTACGGCCGCATCGCCATCTCCGTCTTCCGCGCCAAACCGGGCACCATCTACGCCCAGGTGGAAGCCGGCGCCAGCGGCGGCACCGGCGGCG
>PLDO01000335.1 GCA_003136215.1 Bryobacterales bacterium | reverse complement strand
AGATCGACGAAAGCGGCGACGAGTTCCACTGCACCGGCGTTCTCTACTCCATGACGCAGGCCAAGGCGCGCCCTTACAAACCCGCGGGCGAGTGGAACACGCTGGAAATCACCATGCGGGGGCAGCGTACCACCGTCAAGATGAATGGCGTCCTGGTCACGGACTATGACGGCGCGGCGCCGGTGCCGGCCAAGAAATCGGTGTACGAACCGGACCGCGGCCCGCGCCCCGACACGGGTTACATCGCCATCCAACACCACGGGGGCGCGGCGAGCGTGAGCTTCAAGGAAATCAGCCTGCGGTAGGGCGCGAGCGGCGATCGGACGGGCGAGCGGCGGTCGCCTTTGGAGATTGGCCATTCGCGNNCTGCCTGCATTGGTGGGGCATGAGCTTGCCTGGCGAGCTTCGCTCGCCTGGACAAGGCGGAGCCTTATCCCACTTGCCGTTGCGGCGTTGGGGGGTTTGCTGTATTCTCTGGTTAGGCGGTGGAGTTCGCTTAACCGCCGCTTCCAAGCGGCCAATGACTCCTATAGCAGGATTGCTGTAGGGGCTTCGCGGCCGAATCCCTGAACAGCACAGATTTGAGCATCGGAGACTGAGATGGAACAGGTCTGGTTTTCCGCAGCGCTGTGGCTGGTACTGGCCTTGGTTGCCACAATGCTGTCGATTTGGTTCAGGATTTCGACGGCGCTTTCGGAAATCGTTGTCGGCACGGTGGCACAACTCATCATCGGCGCCCTGATCGGCACCGAAGTGCTGGGAGCGAAGTCCGGATGGGTCAGCTTCCTGGCCGGCACCGGCGCTATCGTGCTCACGTTTCTGGCAGGCGCGGAGCTCGATCCGGGGATATTCCGGACGAAGTGGAAAGAGGCCATGGGTGTTGGGCTGGTGGGCTTTTTCGGTCCGTTCCTGACGGCAGCGGCAGTGGCGCACTATGTGCTGAAGTGGTCCATCCCATCGAGTTGGCTGGCCGGCGTTGCGCTGTCCACGACCTCGGTGGCTGTGGTGTACGCCGTCATGCTGGAATTCGGCCTGAACCGCACCGATTTCGGCAAAGGCATCCTCGCCGCCTGCTTCGTGAACGACCTCGGAACGGTGATCGCGCTGGGCCTCATCTTTGCGCCCTTTACGATGCGCACGCTGATCTTCGTGGGCGCGAGCGTTGTTGTCTTTGCGGCGCTGCCGTTCGTCACTCCGTGGTTTTTTNNCTGGGCCGGCAGCGAGGCCGTACTGCCTGCGTACATCATCGGAATGGTGCTGGCCGGAACCGTCGGAAAGGATCACATCCTGGTCAGGCGTCTGCGCACCTTGACCTTCGGACTGTTGACGCCTTTCTATTTCATTCGTGCGGGATCGCTGGTTTCCGTGCCGGCGCTGGTCGCCATGCCGCTCGCCTTTGGCGCGCTTCTGGCGGCCAAGATGGTGGGCAAAATGGTCCCGTTGGTTCCCACTGTGCGAGCTTTCAATCATGTCGGACACCAAGGGCTTTATTACTCGCTCCTGATGTCGACCGGGCTGACTTTTGGCACCATCTCAGCTCTGTTCGGTCTCAATCACCATATCATCAGCGAGGCGCAGTACTCGTACCTGGTCGCCACCGTGATTGCCAGCGCCGTGGTGCCTACGGCAATCGCCAACGCCTGGTTCATGCCCAAGCACCTCCTACCTAAGACCGAGCCGGCGGCCCGGTCCACTGCTAACTTGCTGAAAGATGCCTCCCCGGGGGCCAAGGATTGATATGTTCGAGCAGATTCTCATTGCACACGATGGCTCCGATAGCGCGCGTAAGGCGTTCGATGCGGCGGTCCAACTGACGGCCAGGCTGGGCGCGCATCTGCGCATGATCTGCGTGGAGGAGGAGATGCCACGCCACGCTGAGGTGATCGACGAACTTCGCGAAGAGAAGGATCGCGCCGATAGCTACTTCGGACAACTTGCCGAGCAGTGCCGGGTGCGCGCGGCAATGCACGCCGTGGATCTGGAGACGGTGATTGCGCCGGGACACGCCGTCAAAGTCATTGGCGATTTCGTTCAGGAGAATGCCATCGATCTGCTGGTGATCGGCTTCACGGGACATTCCCGAATCTATGAGCATATATGGGGCGGCACCGCCCACAACCTGACAGGCACCGTGCGCTGCAACGTGCTGGTGGTCAAGTAGCGGGGCAGTTCGTATGGAACCCCACAGGATGCCTGCCAATGCAGCCTTGCAGCCTGCCCTGGACCTGGGAGCGGAAGTAGCCGCGCGATACGGGATTTCGGCGCTCTCCAGCCTTCTGGGGAGCGCACAGGCGTCGATGGGACAGGACGAGATCAGCGTCGCCGTGCTGGGACGATTCAAGGCCGGCAAAAGCAGTTTCCTGAACCATCTCATGGGGCGCAGCGTCCTTCCGGTCGGCGTGGTGCCGGTTACTGCCGTGGTTACGCAAATCCGCTACGGCGCCAGCGACGAGGCCAGGGTCCATTACCACGATGGCCGCGATTTGGAGGTTCCGCTCGACCAGATCGGCGCCTACATCTCCGAAAAGGAAAATCCGGCGAACACCAAACAGGTCGACCTGATTACCGTGGAGCTGCCGGAGTTGCGGCGTTTTCGCGGCTTGCAGTTTGTCGATACTCCCGGTCTGGAGAGCGCGCTTTCTCACAACACAGAAACGTCGCTGGGCTGGCTGCCGAATGTGGGGCTGGCGCTGGTGGCGGTGAGCGTGGACCCGCCACTGTCGCAGCGTGATATCGATCTACTGAAGAGCCTTTACCAGTACACGCCGAAGGTCGCGGTACTGCTCACCAAAGCCGACCTGCTGAGCGAAGCGGAGCTTGACGAAGTCGCCGGGTTCGTGCGTGCCCAGCTTGCCAGGAACTTTGCCGTAACGCCGCGGGTCTTCCCTTATTCCACGAAACCCGGTTTTGAGCGGTTCCGTGAGGCGGTGGAAGACGAACTGGCCGGCGGAACATTGGATCGCTTCGCCGAAGAGCGCGAATCCATCCTGCGCCGGAAGATTGATACCCTGCTGCGGGAGTGTGGGGACTACCTGACGCTGAGTCTGAAGTCGGCGGAAATGGTGGAGTCGGAGCGGCAGGAGCTGAAGCAGCAGGTGATCGGCGAGAAGGAAATCGCCGACGAAGCGAAGTCGGCAATCCGGCTGGTGGTGCAACATGCCGCGGCTGGAACGCGGGCCATGGTCAGCAACCGGCTCGAGACGCACCAGAACGAGCTGGAGCGCGAGTTGCTGGAAGCCTTCGAGAGCGAGTTTCCGAAATGGACCAAGAGCCTTGCCACGATGCTTTCCTCGTTCGAAGACTGGCTGGCGAGCGCCTTGCGCGGCACGCTGAGCGAGGTTTCGATTGAGGAACGCAGCTCGTTCCTGGCGCCACTGAACCAGGTACAGAAGCAGGCATTCCGCGCGCTGCAACAATTCCGGGATCGCTTGTCGGATCGGGCCATGCGGGCGTTCGGTGTGCCGCTAAGGACCACGGAAACCGAGATTGCCGTGGTGGAGCCCCGTACACCCGATGTCAGAGTGGGGCGCGTGTTCGACCGGAACTGGGAACTGCTGTCGCCGATTCTGCCGGTGTGGCCGATCAAGGCAGCCGTTCACCGCCACTTTGCGCGCACCATCCGCTATTTGGTTTATCTGAACCTCAGCCGCCTGAGCACGCAGTGGGAGGAAAGTATCCATGTCGCGCTCTGGGGTGTCGAGAGGGAAGCCCGGCGACGCCTGGACGAATTGCTTGACACGGTGGAGCGGCTGGTGGAGAGCGGCAGCAATGAACGGGCGCCGCAACTTCGCGCGGACTTGCAGCGGCTGCGGCAGGCGGGAAAATCCCTGGCGGCGGAGACCAGGAACTGAACTTGTACGGGAGGGCGGGCTCCGGACGGGGATGCTCGCCGTGGTTTCGAGCGTTATGCTTGGATACGTAGCGGTGGAGGAGTTGGTATGCTCCAGACGGGCACGGCCAGGAAGGTCACGATTTTCATCAACGAGGACACGCAGCACCACTTTGGCTCCCTGTGCGACGGCATTCTGACGTTTTTGCTTCACAAAGGGGTATCCGGCGCGACTGCCACGCGCGCCATGGCCGGCTTCGGCGCCCACCAGGCGATGCACACGACGAAGATCGAGGTACTGACGGAGCACCTGCCGATTCGCATCGAGTTCATCGAATCCGCTCAAAAGGTGGAAGAGCTCATGCCCACCCTCTACGACATGGTTACCGATGGCGTGATCGAGGTCCAGGATACGAATGTTGTCAAAGTGGCCAGCAAGGAACGGCCCTCGCCGCCGAAGGGGCCGCATACGGAAATGAGAGGCACCGCCCGCTTGATGCGTATCTACATGGGCGAGTCGGACAAGTGGGAGGGTGAGCCGCTTTATGAGGCGATTGTCAAGCGTATGCGGCTGATGGATGTTGCCGGAGCAACCGTGTACCGGGGCATTCTGGGATACGGAGCGAAGGGTCACACGCACAAGAGCGGGCGGCTTGGGTTCTCGCATGACTTGCCGGTCATGATTTCAGTTGTGGACACGGCGGAGAAACTGACCAAGGCGATCGACGAGATTGAGTCGATGATGCAGGACGGAATCATCGTTCTTTCCGATGTGGATGTGATACGCCTGGTTCACAGCCGCCCGGCAACGGAGCCGACGCATGCGAACGGTTAAGAGAGCCAAACTCCTGCGACTCCATTTTGGCGAAAGCGAACAGTACAACGGGAAACCGCTCTACGAAGCGATCGTGAATCGCTGCAGGGAGTTGAAGATCGCCGGAGCCACGGTATTCCGGGGCTTTGAAGGGTACGGCGAGACGGCGGAAATCCACCGTCATCACCTCCTCAAGAAGGATCAGCCGATTGTGGTCACGATTGTGGATACGGCGGAAAACCTGGGGCGGCTGATTCCCGAGGTCGAGGAAATGATGGACACCGGCATGATCGCCACCTCGGACGTGGAATACGTGCGGATCGAAAAGCCGCTCGCGGCTGGAACTTAGCGGGCACTTACGCCGCTCCCCCCTTCCCGCATGGCCCGCAAATCGATTCCCAGGGCCTGGCATTTCTTATACAGATGACTGCGCTCCAACCCCAACGCCTTAGCCGTGTCCGTCATCCGTTGATGATTCCGGGTCAACTCCGCCAATATCTGCTCCCGCTCGAAGGCACTCGTCCGCTCCGCCAGCGACCCCGGGTGCGCCACCGCCGCGGCAGCCTCCCCTTCCGCCGCCGGCAGCGCCAGGCGCACCAGACCCGCATCCACCGCCCCGTCCGCCAGCAGCAGCAGGCGCTCCACCACATTGCGCAACTCCCGCACATTGCCGGGCCACTTGTAGCGCTGCAACTCCTCGATGGCTTCCGGCAAAAACACCTTGGGCTTCCAGCCGTTCACCTGGCACACTTGATCGGCGAAGTGCGCCACCAGCGGCGGAATCTCGCCGTCGCGCTCGCGCAAGGGCGGCAGTTGCAGCGGGAAGACGTAGATGCGGTGATACAGATCTTCCCGGAAGGCGCCCTTCTTCACCAGGTCGTGCAGATCGCGGTGCGTGGCCACGATGACGCGCACGTCAACCGGGATGGTGCGGTCGCCGCCCACCCGTTCCACCTGCCGTTCTTCCAGCACGCGCAGCAGTTTGGCCTGCATGACGAGCGGCATATCGCCGATCTCGTCCAGAAACAGAGTGCCGTGACTGGCCTGCTCGAACTTGCCGAGGTGGCGCGAGGCGGCCCCCGTGAAGCTGCCTTTTTCGTGGCCGAATAATTCGCTTTCGATCAGCTCGGCGGGCACGGCGGCGCAGTTCAAGGTGACGAACGGGCCGGCCTTGCGCGGGCTGCGCTCGTGCAGCGCGCGCGCAATCAATTCCTTGCCGGTGCCGGTTTCCCCCAGGATGCAGACCCGCGTTTCGCTGGCCGCCACCCGGTCCACCTGCGCCATTACCCGCTGCATGCGCTCGCCGGAGTACACAATCTCGTGCTTGCCGACGCGCTGCCGGAGATCGCGATTCTCGTCTTCCAGGCGCTTCAGCTTGAGCACGTTGTCCACCGTCAGCAGCAGCTTATCGGTGGAGAGCGGCTTCTCCAGGAAATCCAGCGCGCCCAACCGCGTGGCGCGCACCGCCATTTCGATATTCGCCTGCCCGCTGATCATCACCACGGGAAGCGCGATGCCCAGCGAGCGGAGGTCTTCGAGCAGCGCCAGGCCGTCCTTGCCGGGCATGACCACGTCGCTGAGCATCATGTCGAAGGCCAGGGATTTGGCCAGTTCCAGCGCGCGCGCCGCGTTGTCGCAGACCGTGGCTTCGTGTCCGGCCAGCCGGAAGGCGCGGGCCAGCGAGGCCAGCGTGTTGGGGTCGTCGTCGACGATCAATAGGTGTGCCATAAGTCAATGCCGTGCGAGTGTCCCCGTCAGCTCGATGCGGAACGTCGAGCCCTTGCCCTTCTCACTCTCCACCGAAATCCGCCCGCCATGATCGCTCACGACGGATTGCACGATCGCCAGGCCCAGCCCCGTGCNNTGGTGTAGTACGGCGTGAACAGACGCGCGCATTCCTCCGGCGTCAACCCCTGCCCGGTGTCGCCGATCTCCAGGCGCACGCCGCCGCCCTCCAGCGCCACCGTGCGCACGGTGAGCTTGCCTCCCTCCGGCATGGCGTCGATGGCGTTGA
>PLDO01000388.1 GCA_003136215.1 Bryobacterales bacterium | reverse complement strand
AGCCGGCTTCCTTCATGGCCTTCAAGGTGTCGTAATCGGTAGTCACACGCGACGTGCAAGACCAGGTGAAGTTGAGCGGCTTGAGCTTTTTGCAGAGCTCGATGGTGCGCTCCTTGCGGTAGTTGAAGGTGTCGTCGTCGAAGAAGATTTCCTTCATCTGCGGGAACTGTTCCAGCGCGTAGCGCACTTCATTGGCCACGTCGTCGCTGCTCCGCAACCGCCAGCGGTGGCCGGAGTGCGTCTGCGGCCACAGGCAGAACGTGCACAGCGCGGGGCAGCCGCGCGAGGTGTACAGCGAAACAAACGGGTTCAACAGGAAGGGGACGTTGTAGCGGGTGATATCGAGATCGCGCTTGTAAACCTTGGTCACCCAGGGCAGCGAATCCAGATCTTCGATGGCCGGGCCTTCCGGGTTGTTGACAATCTGTCCGTTGCGGCGGAAACTCACACCGGGCAGTTCGTCCAGCGGCTTGCCGTTGGCGTAGTCCACAATCTGGTGGTCGAACTCGCGGCGCACCACGAAATCGATCGCCCTGGTGCCCAGCAGGGTCTTGTCCGGCTCGGTGGTTACCGGCGGCCCGACGAAGGCCACCTTCAATTTCGGGTTGACGTCCTTCATCATCTCCGCCATCTTCACGTCGACGTGAAAACCCGGAGTCGAGGTATAGAGCACCAGCAGTTCGAAATCCTTGCCCATCTCGATGGTCTGTTCAATCGAGATCTTGTGCGGGGGAGCATCCACCACCTTGCTGTCGGGCAGCATTCCCGCCGGATAACAGAGCCACACCGGATACCAGTACGACTCGATTTCGCGCGATGCCGGCCAGCGCGAACTGGCGCCGCCATCGAAACCTTCAAAAGACGGCGGATTCAGAAACAGTGTTCTCATGCAATCTCCCGTGGACCTGGCGGGCGCGTTTACTGCCCGTCGAATTCGGCGGCCGACCCCTGCTTCATGGCGTCGATGGAAAAGTTGCTGAAGTCGATGGTCAACTCAGCCTTGCCGACAAACCGCACGTCCGCGACGCTCTGCACCTGGCGCGGCACCGAGATTCCATCGCGGATTTCGTACTTCCTGATGAACGCCACCTTCTTCAGGAAAACAGAGAGGTTCTTCACCAGGTAGCCCGACTCCTGCACCTTGAGAAAGGTGCGCGCGTCAATCCAGACTTCACCCTTGAACAGGCCCTCGCGCTTCTGCCTGGGACTGACTTCGAAAACATGCACGTCCCGCCCGGCAATTCGCTTCACGGCCTTGTACTTGAACTTATAGTTTCGCGGGGTAACGGCGATCTCCGGCGATTGCTGTTTTTGTGCCTCCACCTCGGCGGTGAGGTACCGCGAGATGATCTCCTTGTTGACGATGCCGTCGCCTTCGAACTGAGCGCGTTCGTACCGGATGAGACCGAGCGGAGAAATGCGCCGTAAGGCGTGCAGGCGGCCGTGTTTCTTGAGTTTGGGAAGCGAGGCGTCGATTTCGACATCCATCGACGCGCCTCGCACGGCCTGAGCCTGTGCTTCAGAAGCGATGCAGTAATTTTCGACAATCGTATCCGCCGGCACCGTCAAGGGGTCGGCAGCGACGCTCAAACTAAAAATGGCGGCCCACAGGAAAAGGCGAGACTTCAATGAATGTCCTCAAATGCGAGATTAGTCTTTAAGTGTACCAGCAGGTTGCTTCTGGGGGCAAACGGGGTAATTAGGGTGATTACCGGTAGCCGCGGATCATCTGGGCGCGGGTGCTGAGGCGCGCCGCGTCATCGAACAGGTGCTCTTTCTCACGAACCTCCGCCAGGCTCTGCAGCGAATCGGCCAGTTCCGGCCCCGCGTTTGCCGTGAACTTCTCGCGCAGTTCGATGGCGGCGCTATACGCCTCGTCCGCCTCGCGGTACCGCTTCTGCCGCACCCGCAGCAGCCCGAGATTGCTCTCCACAACCGACAGTTCCAGGCACGCGGGGCACGAATTCCGCAGCGACTTCACCGCCTGGGACATGGATTGTTCCGCGAGAGCGAGTTTGCCATCCTGCATCAGGATCAGCCCCTCCTGGCTCAGCAACGTAGCTACCCTGGGATGGTCGGGCGCCAGTTGCTTTAGGTATAAAGCTCGCGCCCGCCGGTACAAGGGCAACGCCCGGACCCCCGAGCCAGTCGTGCGGTACACCTCCGCCACGCTGGAATACGCTAGCGCGGTGTCCAAGCTTTCCTCCCCGCTGCTCCGAATTGCGATGCGCAGTGCTTCTTCGGCCAGCGGAAGGGCTTCCGGCGACCGGCCCCGCCGCACCAGGCCGTACGCCAGACCTTCCAGCGTGCGCGCCGTCTGCACGTCGTCGGGATAAAGTTCGCGCTCGATGGGTAGCGTTTCCTGGTAAATTGCCTCCGCGCGGTCCGGATCTCCCATCATCAGGTAGTTGTTGGCCAGCACGTTAAGGTTGCTGATGGTGCGGTAATGTTGGGCGCCCAGCGAGTGCCGGTGGAGGGCCAGCGCTTCCTCCAGGACCTTGGCCGCCACGGCGCGTTGCCCCTGGTCGGTCATCGCCACGGCGAGGTTCAGCAGGGTGCCCGCGGTATGGGCTTCGTAGGCTGGTCCCAGCGAGCGCCAAATCCCGATCGCCTCCATGTAGAGCCGTTGGGCCTCGGGGTAGTTGCCGCTCTCCGCCACCCGGTTTCCCTCTGTGTTCAAAGTTTGCGCCGTCTCCACCGGGGTCTGCGCCGCCGCGGTGAGTGCCGTAAGCAATCCGACCAGTATCCACTTCATTGCCGCCCTCCGGCTTCTGTAGCGAATGGACGATGCACGTTCCCGTACGTTGCGTAAACTGGATGTGAACTCTGCGGCGTTTTCGCCGCCTGTCCCGGTGCTACCCTCAAGAGATGCCCCGGTATGAAATTTCTTCCGGCCGCCGTTCGCCCGCGACCCGTGTCACACTTCTGATCCTTTTGCTGTTCCTGCTTTTCGGCGTGCGCTCGTTCTCCGGCTACGCCATCGAGATCGAATGGTGGAAGGAACTGGGCCAGTTCAATACCTGGCTCAGCATGTTGTATTACAGTATCGCTCCCGTCGCCGCCGCCACCGTGCTGGCGTTCGCCGCCCTGTGGATCTCCCATGCGCGCGCGCTCAGGTTCGCCGGCACCCGCCTGGGCGAGCACCGCCTGTACGCCAGAATCTCCACTCTCGCGCTGCTTGCCTTCGGCTGGTTCATCGCCGCCGGCGCCATCGACAATTGGACCGTGGTCCGCTTCGCCGGCTCGCGCGGGCTGCCTGCCGCCACCACCGCCTGGCACGACGCCATCTTCAACCAACCGCTCTCCTTCTATCTCTTCGACCTTCCGTTCTACTCGCTGCTGCGCGGTTATTTCCTGGCGTTGATCATTGTCTGCATTCTGGTCTACTGGGTGGCCGCACGCGGCTGGCAACTGCGCCACAAGATGCCGGACCTGCGAGATGCCCGCGAGCTGGACCCCCGCATTTTTCACCTGGAAGGCGGCCTGGAATCGCGATTCCTGCGCGGCGCCGCCGTGGTCCTGCTGCTTGCTTTCGCCCTGAAATTCTACCTGGGCCGCTACGAAATGGTCTACAACGAGCACGGCAGCTTCCTGGTGGGCATCGATTACGTCGATCAGAACATCGGGCTGCCGCTGCAATGGCTGGTCATCTTCGCCTGCATTTTCGCCGCCGGATTCGTCTGGATGGGCCGCTGGTTCCTGGCCGGCCTCATGGCGCTATCCCTGGTGGTGGATTTCGCCGCTCCCCGCCTGGTGAGCGCGCTCTATGTGCGGCCCAACGAGATCTCGCTGCAGCGCCCCTACATCCAGACGCACATTCACGCCACGCGCAGCGCATTCGGCATCGAACAGCAATTCAAGGAAGTCGAGTTCAAAGCCCACCCCGAGGCCCCCATCGACGCCGCCGCCCACAAACCGATCCTCGACAACGTCCGCCTGTGGGACACGCGCGCCTTCCACGACACGGTCACGCAGATCCAGGCATTGCGCCCCTACTACGTGTTCAACGATACCGACGTGGACCGCTACATCATCGACGGCCAGTACCGCCAGACCCTGCTCACGCCGCGCGAGCTCGACCTGCGCCAACTCCCGGCGGCGCGCGCCAACTGGATCAATCCGGCCTTCATCTACACGCACGGCTACGGCGTNNCGCCCGTCAGCCAGATCACGCCCGACGGTCTGCCCGTGCTGCTCATCGAAAACGCACCGCCCGAGGTGAAAACCGCATCTCTCAAGCTGACGCGCCCCGAGATCTATTACGGCGAGGTCAGTCACGAGCCCGTGTTCGTCCACACTTCGCGCGAAGAGTTCAACTATCCCAGCGGGGAAAGCAACGTGACCTCGCGCTACGAAGGCAAGGGTGGTTTTCCCGTCTCCAGCTTCGGCATGCGCCTCGCAGCCGCCATCAGCGAAGGCGAGCCGAACATCCTGCTGACCAGCTATCTCACCGATAACANNGGATGATCGACGGCTACACCACGAGCGAGGCCCACCCCTACTCGCACAGCGTCGACGTCCCCGACATGGGCCGCATGAACTACATCCGCAACGCCGTCAAAGCCACCATCGATGCCTACGACGGCGAGACCCACATGTACATCTTCGCGCCCGACGACCCCATCATCGCCGCCTACCAGCGCCTCTTCCCCAACCTCTTCCGCGGCGCCGATCAGATGCCCGCCGATCTGCGGCGTCATGCCCGCTATCCCGAGACCCTCTTCCGCGTGCAGGCCGA
>PLDO01000137.1 GCA_003136215.1 Bryobacterales bacterium | reverse complement strand
GCGGGAAGTTGTCCTCCCCGGTCCACCCGTCCTCGACCGCCAGTTCCAGGCTGTCGTTGCGCAGCAGGAACACCGAGAACTTCTCCGGGTTCATCACCGAACGGATGAGGTCGGCCACCCCAAGCAGCACCTCGGAAGGGTCGAGCTTTTCAATCGCCCGCGCCGCCTGGTAGATCCCCACGGCGGTGCGGAGCTGCCCGGCGACGCGGGTTTCCAGCGCGTCTTTGGCCGCGCTCAACCGTTGGTAACCGTCCGCCAGCACTTGTTCGCGGTGCGCCGTTTCCGCCAGTTGCCCGGCGAGCGCGCCGCGTTCGCGGATCTGGCGCATGCGCAGTTCCCCGAGCACGACCGCGGATACGAACCACAACAGGGGCAACTGGCCGATTTGGAACAGCCACGTGAAACGGTCCTGGGTTATCGCCTGCGGCGGCACATTGCCGGCCAGCAGTGCGACGCTCGAGGCCAGCGCCGCGAGCATTCCGGCGTTGGTTCCGTATTGCACGGTAACCAGCAGAACCAGAATCCAGAACGGGTGCTGGGACGCCAGACGGAAGCGGCTGCCGTCGAATAAGATCTGGTCCAGGGCAAGCGCCACCCCGAGGAAAATGACGATTTCAAGGATCGCCGAAACGCGGATCCCGGCCAGCGATCGCCGTGTCTGTGGCGCTTGGGTCAGGTCCGTACCGGAATCCGTCATAGTCACTCCTAAAACCGCCACCAGAGCCCGCCACGGAAGGTGGTGACATTCCGTGTGGAGTCCATCGTGTAAAGTCTGCGATCAAAATCGAGCCTGGCGCCGAAATGGCTGGAAACGTCGTAGCCGGCGGCCAACGTCCAGAACGGGGCGCGGCCTCCCAGCCGGTCCACGGCCATGCCGGCGGCCGCCTGCGCACTCAAGGCTCGCGTCACCCGTTTTTCGATTTGGACGCTGGCGGCGTGCACTTCGCGGCTGACCAGCGGCAGGGGCTGAAAGCCGCTCCCGGCAATCTCCTTGCCGGCATTCGCCGAAAGTCGATATTCCCCGTCGAAAGAGTAGTCGAACGAGATTTGCGGGCGGCGCACCAGACGGATGTTGACCCCGCCGGCGGCGGCGACGCTGGATGCCGCGCCCGGCGTACCCGGTAAACTGTAGCGATTGGCCGCTGCCCCCACGCGCAGCGACACGCGCGAGCTGAGCATGGCCTCGCGGCGCACCTCGACACGGTCGCGCACACCGCCCTGCGCGAGAGACTCGGGCGTCTCCCAGTACGGCCGGTTGAGCTCCAGCAGGATGGTCGAGATGCCTTTGGGATCTGGCCGGCTGATTTCCGCGCCTCCGCCAACGGTTGAGTTTCCGGCAAATAAAGAACCCATCACACGAGCACCGCCATCCGACTCCCATTCCAGTGCCGCGCCGCCGCGCCGGCGGATGCCCTCGAACGGACCAAGGTGTCCGTCGGCATATCGCAGGTTGCCGATCGAGACGCTGTCCTGTTCGATGGAGAATTGCAGGCGGACTGCCCGGGAGAGCAGGCTCTCACCCCGTATGCGGGCGAGGTCCTCGCTTTGCGTACCCTGAATTCGGCGGATCTCGCCTTCGCCGCCGAACCGTGCCTCCCGTTCCCGTTGGAGCGCGGCCCTGGACTCCCGCAGATCTTCGTTGTAGGGGTCCATCCCGACAGCGCGGTCGAAGAGGTCCTGAGCGCGGCGGGTCCGGCCCAGGCTATTTTCCACCGATCCCAGGGCGGCCACCAGATTGGCCGCATCCGGGTTGGCTTCGGCGAGATCGCGAATCAGTGCCAGGGCGTCGGACCGGCGGGCAGTTGCCGAGAGCCATTGCACGCGGAGCAGCGCCATCCGGGTGCCGCCCGAATCGACGCCGCCCGCGAGGACGTCGCCGGCTTCGTCATACAGCCCGGCTTCGAGGAGTATCGCGGCGAAATCGGCGCGCAGGTCGCCGTTGCGCGCGGAGGCCGCCACCAGCGTGCGAAACTCGCGCAGCGCGCGTTCCGCATAGCCGCAACGGAAAAGCGCCTGCGCATGAGCGGTGCGCGCTTCCAGTGGCGGCGACGGCAGCGCCTCAATCAATCGCAGCACGCGTCCATAGTACGTCCTGGCTTCGGCGCGCTTCCCTTTCCGCCGGCATATTTCCCCGTAGTGGAAGTTGTCGTCATAACTGCCTTCGGAAGCTGTCAGCAGGGCACTCAAATGGCGCTCCGCGACGGTGTAGCGCGCCTGGCTGTATGCCAACACTCCCAGCCAGTGCCGTGCTTCCCCATCTCCGGGGCGGAGCGCCAGTAAGCGGGAATAGGCCGCTTCCGACGCAGCCGCCCCGGCGTCCCGCGCCAGGCCCGCCAGCTGGCGGACGCGCCCGGCATCGGCGGTCGCCGCAACTTCGCGGGATATGGCGGCCGCCAAAGCGCCGGTCTCGTGCAATTCGGCCAGCGCCCGGAGGTAAACATCCAACAGAGCGCCGCCCTGCCCGGGAACAGGCAGGGCGGCGCGGGCGATGGCGGCGGCGCGGTCCGGCGCGCCGGCGTCGAGCAACAGGCTCAGCCAGGCCGTCCGCTCCGTCCCGCTGGCGTGGCGGGCGCGCTCTTCCAGGTAATCCAGGGCCGCAGGCCTCGGTCCCCACAGGAAGAGCAGCTCAGCCACGTCCGGGTGGTCCGGAGGCACGGCACGCGCCAGGTCCACAAAGACCGGCAAAGCCCATTCCCGGCGGCCGGCATCAATCAGTTTGAACCCGATGGCCCGCTTCTCTTCCCCTGAGAGAGCGCCGCCCGCGAGCCGTTCACGCCAGTGATCCTCGAGTTCGCTGGTGCGGCCCAGTTTGTGCAGTGCGTCTTCGTAGGCGGCGTCCCACTGTGGAGACAAGCCGGCCAGCCTGCGGATATACGGCAGTGCCCTCGCCAGTCCGCCGTATTCCATCAGCATGTAGACGCGGGCTTCCCGCGTCTCCTGGGAGAGATCTTTCCGCGCCAGATCCGTCTCCAGAAGGGCCACCGCATCCTTCGAATGGCCCGCTTTTACCGCCGTCTCGACATACAACGGGACGTGTTCGCCGCGCCTCCGGGCGAGGACTTCCAGATGAGGCAGCGCAGCATCCCACGCACCAATTTCCAGGAGGCCGTAGATGAGATCGAGTTGCTGCCGCTCCTCCTGTCCCGGCCGGCCGAGTTGCACCGTCCAGAGGCTGCGCAGTTCGCCCTGGAGCGCCTCGTCGCCGCCTGGAGAACTGCGTATGGCGCCCAGCAGCGCCGCTGTATAGGCTTCTTCCACTCCCGGTTCGCGGCCGTAGGTGTACAAAACCCGAAAGTGCGGCAGGGCGTCGCGCGCCTGGCCAGCCGCTACCAGGGCGTTGGCCAGCATCAGGCGATTGGCTTCGCCGGGGTCTTCCAGGAAGAGGCGCTGTGCGGCGGCCACGGCGAGACTCGCCTGCTTGTGGTCCTGGGCCAGGAAACACAGGTCCCGCAGCAGGGGCTCGGCGATCGACCGGGCGGGTGCGTCCTCCATCCAGCGGACCACTTCGCGCCCGCGGCCTGCGCCGGTGGCCACCAGCGCCCATCCACGATCGATCCCGCCCGTATACCCGCCGGTGCGGAGCCGCTGGAACCGCTCAACCCCGTCACCAGGCTTACCGGCCGCGACGTACAGGCGGGCGGTCTCGATGGCGAGGTCGTCGGGCGCAACCTCGATCCGTATCCTGGCAAGTTGGGCCACGGCTTCCGGCTGCCGGCCCAGCGACACGTCGAGGCCGGCCGCGGCCAGGCGGTCGCTGTCGGACAGTTTGGAATCCGCCTCGGCGGCCTGCAGGCGGCGGGCGGCGTCGGCTCGGTCGCCTCTCGCCAATGCCAGCCGTGCCGCCAGTAGGGGACGGTCCTCCAGAAACCGGTCTCCTAAGATGGCCGCCAGCCGGTACCCTAAGACCACCCGCCCCGCGTCCAGCGATCGTTCGGCAAGCATCCCGAGCAGCCTGCCGTTCAGGCGGTGGAACCCGCGCTGTTCGGCTACCTCGAGGGCGAGCGCAACTTCGCCCCTGGCAAGCGCGAGATCGAGAAACGGCTCCGTCAGTTCGTCGGGTAGGACGTTCCGGCGGCGCAGCCGGTCCAGACGCTCGAAAGCAACGCCCGTGCGGCTGCCGGCAACCTGCTGTTGGAGCCACTCGGCCAACAGGACGGGGTTGCCGTCGATGGACCCCTCAAACGGCGCCAGCAGTCGTGCGGCGAGCAGGGGCTGGCCTTTGGTACGCAACAGCGCCGCCATCCGCGCCACGCCTCCCGATTCGCCATGGCCCTCCAGCCAGCGCGCGGCGCGCTCCAACGCCCGCGCGGGTTGAGCGGAGTCCAGAAGCGCCGAGACGAGGAATTCCACGGAATCTGCCGTGACATCCCGCGGATGGCGGGTTTCGAATCGCTCCAGCACGCCGGCCGCCTCACCAGTGCGGCCGCCGGCCGCCAGCAGATTGGCGAGTTCCAGGTACTCGGAGGGCTCGCCCGCATAGCGCGCGATCAGCGTCTCGAGCGCCGGAATCAGCTTGACGGCCTGATTGGCATAGCGGTACTGGTTGGTCAGCTCGCGCAGGCCGTCTTCGGAGCTCTCCATCCGGTTGATGGCTTCGAGGGTTTGCACGTATTCCTGCATCTGTTGTCCATATTTCTGAAATGTGGAGATCCGCTGGAACAGCTCCAGGCTGCCGCCGGCAGGGGTAGGCGACTGCCGGAGCAGGCTCACGGCGCGGCCCACTTCGCCGGACTGAATGTAGAGTTCCGCGAGCGGCATGACGACATCGATCGACCGGTCGCCGCTGGCCACGCACTTCTCATACAGCCGCCTGGCATCCGCATACTGGTGGCCGCGAAAGTACATCAGGCCGAGCTCGGAATCCCGCGGGATGAGCAGCAGACTGCCGGCCAGCCCTCCCGCCATGATCGCCGCCAGGGACATGTAGTGAAAAGGCTTCATTGCGCCCTTCCGGCCGGAACGGCTCGAATCGAGACCGGCTCGATGGCGGACTGCCGGATGGTGAATTCCAACACGCCTGGCGGGGTCGCCGTAACTCTGAGGGATTCCCGCGGCCCGTCGCCGGCGACGGAGACCACGTAAGCCGCGTTGGGAGCCACCCGCCACGCCATCTCGCCCGGGCCGAATCCGCGGGCTTCGAACTCGAACCCCGCCGCCGCGGCGCGCAGCCGCGAGATCTGCCACCGGCTCTCGATCAGGTATGGTGGCACGGTGGGCGGCACTGCCCCTGCCGCAGTCAGCGCCACCACCGGCGCCCGCTCGGCGGCGTCGAGGGCCACGTACAGGCTGCCCTGAAAATGACGCTGCCCCACCACTCCCCTCGATGCCGCAAAATCGACCGCCTCGCCGTCGGCGTGGTCGAAGCGTACCGTGTCGAGTTCGCCCCGATCGTCGATGCGCCACCGGCGCGGCCCCAGCTCGACGATCCCTGCCTCGTGAAAGCCGTCTACGATGGCGGAATAGCGGCTCGCCGCGATGGGCGACAGCTCTTGCGATCGCGCGTACCGCAGGTTCTCGATCACGGCGCGCAGGCTGGCTTCCTTCTCCCCCGAGTACATGTGAAAGTACAGGTTGAACGGCTTGACCCGGATGGGCGTCTCCGTGTGGAGCAGGGTCGCCGGCAGATAGCGAAACCCGAAGTAGCGCTCGTTCCAAAGGTTCGTATAGGTGTTCTCGTTGCTGTCGGAGCTGTAGACCTGCCGGAGCGCGCCGGCCTGGCGTCCCAGCGGAGCCACCCACGCGTACGAGTCGAACTCCGCATCGAACCGCGTGTCGCCGCCGTTGATGTTCCGGACCCGCGCCCGATGGACTGCCTGCAGAACCTCTTCCGGCACCATCGTGGTGCCCGACCATTGCAGGAGTTCCACACGCTTCCCCCGCGGCAGCAGGAGGTTGAGGAAGTCGATCGATCCGGCGATCTCCTGGTTGAGGTCGAACGGATAGAGATTGTAGCTTCTCAGCTGGGAGTGTCCCCGCCGCAGCGCCGCCTTGCCCTCCGCGGCCTCCGGGCGCGAGTAGCGCTCGATCACGCGGTTCAGCGTGGTCCACTTTGCCGGGTCCAGCCATTCCAGCACGCCTTCGAGCCACGTCCGCCCGTTCGCCGTGGCGCCCGGCCCCTGGGAAGCCTGACAAAGCGATTCCCAGTCGAGCGGATGGCTGTAGGTGTGGCTGCCCGCCTCAACCCACGGCACGGAGAGGATGCGCCGCGCCAGGTCCAGCGACTCGTGCGTACCGAACCACGCGGGATCGATGTCGCCGACAATCGGTCCGACGGTGACCGGAAGGTCGCCGAAAGGCTCGATCGCTTCCCTGAGAATCACCTCGGCCGAGGAGCTTTTCTCCCGCCGGTAAGCCGGCACTTCCGTCATGTTCCGCCAGCCGTCTCCATCGATGTGGCTGTAATAGATCCGGCGGCCGCTTAGCGTCGTGGTATCGAGCTTGGGCACGTCGTCGGTGGCAAAGGCCAACCGCAGGAACTCGAATGGGTTGACATACCACTGAGACTGATCCTGGCGGTAACTGGCGAAATGCGTGTAGCCGTCCGCTACCCACCCGCCGTGCGGCCCTGTCACCACCAGATGGCTGTCCGTGGACGCGTCGGTTCCACGCCGGACGATCAGGTGCGAGCGTACGCGGGGGTCGATCGGCCGCATGCGGTCAAATGGCGGCAGGACGGCCGGCAGCGGACGCTCGAAGTCCATGACTGCCGGGTCTTTGTAGACTACTCGCTGATCGTAGGTGACGGGAGTCCAGTTCTCCGTCCGGAGACCGAGTTTCGCCAGAAAGTGGTTCACGGCGGATGTGGGTGTAACCCTGCCCCGCAGATCCTTGCCGGCGCTCAAGCCGCCGACCGCCACGAAGCGCTTGCCTGCGTCGATGGCGCTTTCGGCCCATGTCAGGAACTCCTCGGGGCGCTCCATCGAATCGGTCTGGAACCAGGTCACGATGCCGCGCACGTCCCGCAGGCTGGCGACCGGCGGCAGACCGGCGTTGCGGTCGCAGTACCGGACGACGAGGCCGAGGTGATTGAGCGGCATCTCGAGCAGCCGGTGAATGCGGGTATCGCGGGGATCCTTGTGCAGGCGGCCGTCATACACGGCGAGGATGGTGCGCGGCACCGGCCGGATTGCGGCCGATGGGAGTTCCGCGTGGACGGTCGCGGACAGCAGTGCAAACACGAGCGTCCGCGTCAATGTGGCTCCTTCATGAGCTGATCCAGGCCGACCGTGGCCACATACGGATCGAAGCCGTTGGCGCGCTCCTCGCGATAGATTCGCCGGATGCCTTCGCGGTCCGCCGGATCCCAGTAGTCCAGGGAACAAATCCGCAGGGCCGGATTGCGCTTCCTGGCCTGCTTCAGAAGTTGCACCTGTTCCCGATATTCCGCGGCCGGGACCGCACGGTAGACCTTGCGCTCGAAATCGTAGGTTCCGTAGACGGATTCTCCGAGTGCGATATCGATGTGCCCCGCGACATCCGGCAGCAGCGCGTAGCCGCGGTTCATCATGACCGTGATTTTCGGAAACGTCCGGCGAAGCTCCTTCACCAGCGAGACGGCCGCGGCTGTCATCCCGCGGCGCCCGTCGGGGTCCAGCCGTTCCAGTTCGCTTGCGTCGTCCAAGGTGTCCAGGAACACGCCGCCAAATCCCTGTGCCAGGAGCGCCGGCACAAGTTTGTCGATGACGGCGCGATGCCATCCGGGGTCTCGCAGGTCGATATAGTAGCTGCCCGGCCAGTTGCGATTCTCCCCGAGCAGGACGCCCATTTCCCGCAAATCGGCAAACCAGGCGCGATGCCGTTCGATCTCGCCCAGGCTGAGGTAGCCGAGCACGGTTGTGCCGCCGGCGGCGAGCGGCGACAGGGGCGGATGACGATCCGCGTCGAAAACAACCAGCCCGTAGTCGCGGAACTCCTCCGCGCGGGCTTGGTCGGAGTAGTACGCCGCCCATCGCGTCCGGACGTGGCTTGAGCCGCTTAAGCCAAACGAAATCAGTGCGATCATGGACAAAAACCGAGGCCAGTTCATATCCGCGTGTCGGGGGACGGAGTACGGTCCATCTCCACCTATGTATCGGCAGATTTTCGACAAACCTGTAGCGGGAGCAGGTGCCGTTGGCCGCGATCGTGATCTGATGGTGAATATGCGGAAGTTTCTGGTGCCTGTGGTCACGGCCGCGGCCATAGCCGCCGCAGTGTCTCTCCTGGCGGCGGCTGCTCCCAGCCCCATCGTGCGCACCGGCTACCATCTCACCGCCCGTCCCTGGAAGCCGCTGGCGATCCCGAGCGGCCAATACCTCGACGCCATCGAGGGCGTGTGCCGCTATAGCATCCGGCACCAGGATGCGGAGGGCGCCATCGTCGATCCCTTCGTGAAGCGCGAGTACCAATACGCGACGCCCTACTTCGCCTATGCTGCCGGAACGCTCATCCACGCCGGCCGCGCTGCCGACCTGCTGCCCTACGGCGTGAAGGCCATGGATCACGCCACCAAATGCTTCGCGGCCGGCAACAGCGCCATTCCGGATCAGCACGGCAACTTCTTCATCGCCCCGCTGGTGGGCGCGCTTGACCTCTACGCGGGACACGTTGCGGAATCGACCCTCGCCGCCTGGCGCGAGCGTCTGAAGACGCCGCGCCGCGCCATCCAGGCCGAGAACGCCACCAACAACTGGGAAACGTATGTCATGAAGGGCGAGTGGATGCGCGTGCTGGCCGGCCTGGCCGGTCGCGCCGATGCCACCGCGGCCATCGAAGAGGCCTGGGTCTCCCGGCAACGGGACCGCGTGGCGCCCGAACCCTGGCGTTTGTATCACGACCGCACCAGCGACCCCGACACGCTCAGCGTGGAGGCCGTGGGCCGCGGCAATCTGCTGGCGCTCACGCATCTCGGTTACGACGGGCCGAGCGCGCGCGAGATCCGCGATGCGGTGGAGAGCGGCTCGCGCCTGACCCTGCTGCTGCAGGATCCCTCGGGCCAGGTTCCAGCCAATGGGCGCACCGACGATCACGTGTGGGTGGACGTCGGTTACCAGCTCGCTTTTGAGGTGATGGCCGAGCGCAGCCAGGGTGATGCCTGGCTGGCGGGCCAATACCGCCATGCGGCCATGTTGTCTTTCCAGAGCATCGCCCGCTGGCGCCGCACCGATGGGCCATGGGCCGGTTCGTACTTCGTCACCAAGAACCACTTCGACCCCGGCGAGCGCGTGGGCTATCAGCCCGCCAGCCAGTACAGCAATTACAACGGGTCCCTGATGTTCCACCTCGCCGAGGCGTACCACGCGCGGGCGAGCGAAATCGAGGAACGGCCGGCGCCCAGCGAGATCGGCGGCTATACGGCGGAGATGGACAGTCTGTTTGCGTCTGCATTCGCCAATGCGGGAGGCATGCAGATGCAGGTGAACCTGCGCGGGCAGACCGCGGTCACCCACGAGAACCGCTGGACGCCTTTGGGCGTAGTGCGATTCGCCCGCGCCGGTTGGGATACGCGTCTCGGTCCTTCCGATGGCTCTCTCACCCGGGACAATGGGGGCGTCACATTTGCGCCCGCGTTCCTGGAGAACGGCCGCTGGCTGCGGCTGGCCGAACTGGCGGCGCGATATGAAGGCGTATGGAGCGAGGAATTCGTACACCCGCTGCTGGTCCGTTGCGCCGTCGATTACCGGCCGAAGGCCGGCCAGAGCGGCCCCACGTTCCGCAACGAATTCACGTTGACGCCGGACGGCGTGTTCTCCGAGGTGCGCAAGACTTCGACGGATGCCGTGAAGTGGGGCGTCACGTGGCCGCTGCTGGAGAACGACGGCCGGCCGCTGACACCGACCCAGAGCGCCTATGTCGCCAGCACGGGGTATGCGGGCTCGGCGGACCGGCAGAATTTCCTGGCGATCGCAGCATCGGCGCCCGAGGTGACCGGCGAGGCGCTCGAGCGCAGCACCTACGGGGACCTGCGGCCGGTGAGAGTGGTGACAGCGGAGAGCGTAAACCGCGTGTTCGTCTATCCCTCAAGCACGGGCGATCCCGCCCCGGACTTCGTCCAGGCAAGCTTCCGGGTGACGCCGGATGGTTTTCGTTCATCCCTCGGCCGGGTCTCGGGGAAGCTGTATGCCGGCAGAACCTCGGCGGGCGGCGTCGGCAGGGAGATAGACCTCGACGGAGATGGTAAGCCGGACGTGCGGTTCAACCTGGAGTGCGGCTTCCTGCTGCAACTCGACCGCGGCAAGGTGATCGCCATCGAAACCGACCGGGCCGTCACTGCCGACGTCGCCGGCCGGCGGCTGACGCTCGGGGCGCACACGCCGGTGCTCCTGACCGCCCCCCGGGCGCGCTGAAGCGCCTGCCCCTGCCCGCCCGGGGACGCCTTGTGGGATGATCGTCTGCTGGGAGAACCTCTGCATGAAACAACTGGGATTATCCTGCTGTCTCTGCTGCCTGGCCTACTCGCTCACGGCGCAGACGCCACCGCGACCCCGGTATGAGGTCAAACGCGCGCCGTCCGCAATCCAGGTGGATGGCAAACTCGATGAGAAGGCCTGGCAGGCCGCCAACCCGCTCGTCCTCATCTTCCCTTGGGAATCGCAGACCGGCGCCAAACAGAAGACCACCGTGCGCGTCCTCTGGGACGACCAGAACCTCTACATCGGTTACACGTGCGAAGACGCCGACATCACGGCGCAATTCACCGAACGCGACGATCCCACATACCGCGACGACGCCGTCGAAGCCTTCATCAATCCGCGTCCTTCGCAGACCGATGTCTACCTCGGCCTCGAAATGAATGCGCGCGCCGTGCTCTACGACTATCTCTCCGTCAAGTCCGCGCAGTACGTCTTCAAGCGGTTCAATTTACAAGGCGTGCATCTGGCTACGTTCATCGACGGCACGCTCAACGCGCGCGGCGATCGGGACAAAGGCTGGAGCCTGGAAGTCGCCATCCCGTGGGCCAACTTCGAGGAGCTTTCGCAGCGCCCGGAAGCGGGAGCCGTTTGGACCGCCGCGTTCAACCGGTGGGACGGCGTGGAACCCGACCGCCGGCTCAGCATGTGGGCCGATCCCCTGGATCGCAGCCCCAACCCCCACCATCCCGAACGGTTCGGCGACCTTGTGTTTGTGAAGTAACTACTTGCGGGATCGCGCCGCGGGCCAGCCTTCGATCTTTTCCCGGTCGGCCAGGACCGTCAGCGTGAAGGGCGCCTTGGTGAAAGCCTCCGCGGTGCCCTCAAATTCCAGAATGGCGCCGGGTTCGGCCTCATTGGGGAATGCCGTATCCAGCTTCAGGATGACTTCCTCGGCCGTGGCATCGCCGACGCCGAGGACGAGTTCCTGCGGTTTGCGGGGCGGGGTGGAGCGGATCAGGGTGCCTTTCCACCGCATGGGAACCGATTTGTTGTGCAAGGTCTCGGCGAAATAGGCCTCTCCATCGGCTGCTTCCAGATGCCTGCGGACGCCCAGCCAGGATGCCAGTTGAGGGTTGGTGCGGCTGAGTTCCTCATCCTGGCGGCGCAGGGCAGCTGCGGATGCCGATTCGATCGCAAAGCCGGCAGGCGGGAAGGCGGCCGCCACGGAAGCAATGCGCACCTGATCGAGGCCGGCGGTTTCGCCGTGGTACGTGGTGTACAGCCGTTCCAGGACGGGGCTCAGTTGGCGGCGCTGCGCATCGGGCAGGGCGCCAGAGCCGCGGTAGGAGGCGGCGCGCGCCAGGTGCCACAAAGCGGGGACCTGATGGGCCGGATCCTTGTCCTGCGCCAGCACGATGCCAAACCACGCGGAGATTTCCGCGCGATTGGGGTCCTGATGCAGGCAGGTGGTGAACTCGGCAGCGGCCCCCGGGTAATCGGCCCGCTGCCACTGAATCCAGCCAAGCGCGCGATGGGCCAGGAATTCGACTTCGACGCGGCGCTTCTGCCAGGCGTCGGCGGCCGTGCCGGCGGGCTTTCCGCCGGCGGCGAAGTAGGTGTCCAAACCGGCGAGCAACCGGCGGGCGGCCTTCTCGCCCGTATCCAGCAATTCGGCCGGCGCCTCTTTCGCCTCCGGGGCCAGCAGGGTATACCAGTACAGGCCCACCAGGTTATCAGGCGCGCCGGAGATCATCTCCCGGGCGGAAGCCAGCATGCGCTGGCTATCGCCAAGTGACTGATAGACAGAGAGATATAATTCTTCCCGCGTCTGCCGCAGCTCCGTTTTAGGGTACTTGGCCTTCCACTGGTCGAGCAAGGCCAGGCGCTTCTGGGGCGCCGCTTCGGCCCGAACGGCCAGCACCAGATCGTACTCGTTGCGGTCGGTCCACTTGGGGGCGCCGGCGGATTGTTTCACGTGAAACAAAAGCACGGCCAGGCAGGCGGCGAGGGCTCCCCATGCGCGGAAATACTGGATAAACCTCATGGTTTCTTCACCGTAACTACGGTTTTGGAGAGGGGCGTCACTTCCACGTCCTGGCGATTCAGGATGTTACCGTCCTGCATGGCGCGGATTTCGTACTTGCCGACCGGCACGCGGACGGTCGCCGGTACCTGGGGAGCCACCTGTTTGCCGTCGTAGACGATCGGGGCATCGCCCGGCGAACCCTTGAACTCCACAAAGCCGAACTCCTGTTCGAGCGCGACCGCCAGGTCGCTGCCGGCGGGTGGAACGTCCAGCGCCCGGTTTTCCGCGCGGAAGCCGTCCAGTTGAACGTGAATCGTCTGTTTGCCGGGGGCGAGGCTCAGGACGCAGGGGGACTGGCAGTGTTGCCCGGCGTCTCCGTCGATGGTGAGTTCGGCGCCGGGGGGTTCGGTGGTCACTTTCACGGGCACTCCGGAAGGCCTGCGCACATTGCTGGAATTGAGCGCGGGCGCGCTGGCCAGGCGGCGGATTTTCAAATCGCGATGGTCGCCCGTGGGGAGCAGTTCCACGTGAAACATGGCGTTAGAGATGGCGGCCGCCTCCGGTGTTGGGGGAGGCGTAGCGGGCGCAACCACGGGTTGCGCGGGCTGAGTGGGCATCTGCTCCGGCAGATTCAGGTCCTTGGTCCACCGGCTCATGTCCACGGGAGCGGTTTCGAGACGCCGCGCGCCGGCATCCCAATCGGGAATTCCAAAATGCGCGCCGCTGAAAATCTCGTCGATGGGAGGAGGCTCGGGAATGCCGGCCTGGAGTTCCGTAGCCGCCTCCTTGGACACGGCGGAAAGCTCCTGCAACATGGCGTTAGCTTTGGCGGCGGATGCGGAAGACCCGCGAATGCGGATGGCTTTGAGCAAAGGGATGGCGTCGGCCACGCGGTCGTTGAGCAGATAGCTGTTCACGCCTTGGAAAGCGGCGTCGATGGCGAAGGGATCGAGTTTCACCGCCTGCAAGTCTAAACCCGCGGCGCCGGGGTAGTCGCCGGCGTCGAATCGCTCTTGCGCTTCTTTGCGCGCGGTGCAGTACGCCAACTCGCGGCGGGCAGCTTCCTCCAGGGTTCCGCCGGGCTTCTTTTTCAGGACCCGATCGATCAGGTCGAGAGCTGCCGCCCAATCTTCGTGCTGTTCGCGGCGTTGGGCGTCGTCGAACCACTTCTCGGCCAGAGTGGGGTCGTTTTCCGTGTCCTGATTGAGGGGGGCATGGAAATAGAAGCCGCTCGTCAGGCTGGAGATAGTCCAGGGTGTTTGCCGGCCCTCGGTAGCATCGGAAACGCGCTTCTTGACCTTGGTGAAGACCTCATTGAGTTCGAGGGTGAGAGTGGGTTGCCGGACGAATTCCGAGAGCGCCTCGGTGAACCAGCTATTGCGGCCATCCGGATTGTCGGCGGCCACCTGTCCGGGGCCGGTGGAAAAGGCGATGTAGGTTTCCTTGCCGGGATTCTGCGGCTGCGCCAGGCCGGCTTCGAGGGAATATTTCTCGGCCACCGGATTGCTGCGGCAGGCGTCCAGAATCACGATATTCTTTTTGGCGCGCTTGCGGTTGAGTTCGTCAAAGATCTGGGCCACCGACATGCAGCTGAACTTGGCGCTGGAGAGGGAGTTTCCCGGGACGAAATCCACCGGAACCAGGAAGTTTTCATTGGCGATCTGCACGCCGTGTCCGGCATAGAAGAAGAGCGCGGTATCGTCCGGTCCCAGCATATCGAGGAACTCGCCGATCTTGCTTTCCATGTCACTTTTCTTGGCGTTTTCCACCAGGATGGTGCGGAAGTTGGAAGCGCGCAGGGCGGCATCCATGGCGCGCGCGTCGTTGACGGCGTTCTTCAGCGGGCTGATGGCATAGGTGTCATTACCGATGATCAGCGCCACGCGTTTGCCGGTATCCTGGGCGTGCGCCGCGGGGATGATGGATGCCAGGGACACGAGACCAGCCAGAGCGATTCGCAGCATCGTTATTTCACCAGCGTGGAAGCCGAGTTTCCGACGAATGCAACCTTGCGGCTGCGGTTATCCAGGGACGGGTCGTTGGTCGACTCAGCCGAAATCAGCCGGTTCCCACTGTATGTGTACTTCGTGTGGGAAGGCTTACCGGACCCTTGCACCTCTTCGCCCACGAGCTTTGCGTCCTGGTACTGCATGGTTCGCTCGTAGGTTTTGATTTTGCCCTGGAAGCCGCGGATGGCGTTCAATTGCATGCCGCTCCAATCGAATTCCAAGACCATGTCTCCGGGCGTCCCCTTGGGACCGCTCAGTTCCTGCGCGCGGCTGACGCGGCCGGCGGCGTCGTAGGTCAGGCGGAAATAGTAAACCTTCTCCCAGCCGAACGGGTTGAAGAAGCGGTTGCCGGCGATGCCCAGCGCAACTTCCTTACCGGTGAACATCCGGATGGCCAACGGATCGACATAGGGACTGTTGAGCAGCAGCATGGAAGAACGCTTGTAGGCCTCGTCGGGATCGGTGGGCGCGGCGCCGCGCGCCTCATTGCCATCGGAGGCCCAGTCCACCTGGCGGGCATCGTTATAGGCGAAAGAAATCTTCTTCTCCGCGGTGACGTGCTCGTTCTTGTCGAAGCTGGGTGTCACCGATTTGAGCTTCTCGCCATCCCAGTCAAAGGCCGTCTTGAGTTTGTTCGATGCGTCGATGGCGGCGATGTGGGGCTGAAACGCCAGGCTGACGGGGCAGTAGAAGGCACCTTTGGGAAGCAGCTTTCCCGACAGCCAGTTGGGGTCGCCCTGTTCGGCCGGGCCGGCATCGGCGATGGAGGTTAGCCAGCGGCGGACCTGTGCGCGCTCCTCCGGTTTGGCATCGAGGGTATTGGAAACCTCCAGATAGTGTGCGAAGTGCTCGCGGCTTTCCGCGGGATGCCGCGTGATGAGCGCCGTCATGCCGGCCAGGCTCAGCAGTTCGGCATCGTCGGACTTCATTCTGAGGGCCTGCGTGGCCAGTTGGTAGGCTCGGTGATAGGAGCCATCCGACCATGCCGCCTGGTATTTGGCTTTCAGATCCTTGAGCGTGGTATTGAGGCTGAAGAGCAGCTGATTGCGCAGTTTCTCGGCAAGCGGGCGCTCTTCGTCGACGGCGTATAAGTCGTACTCATCCAGGGTGGCGAGGGCTTCGGAGGTTCTCCCCTGCGCGCCCATAATGTCGGCTGTCTTGTACAGGACCTTGAGCGTTTCGGGAGCGCTGGAGCCGGCCGGCAGCGACTTGCGCAGGAGGGCTTCGGCATCGAGAGCGCTCTTCAAGGCGTCGTCGGGATTCTTACTCAGGCTATATTGGTCGGCGTTGTAGAGATATCGTTCGATGGCGCTTTGCTGGCCAGGTTGCAGCTTGACGCGCTTGCCGTGCCGGTCGGTGGCGATGCGGCGCGAGTACTCGGTCCAAGCTTGCGTGGCATCCTCGCGAAGGGCGGAGTCGGATGGCTTGCGGGAAGTGGCGAGACGGTATTCGCGCCAGGCGGCGGCGTAATCGCCATCGTCGCGGCGTTGGGCGGCGGCGCCGTGGTGGAGTTGCAGGCTTTCGCGCAGCGCCTGATCGTGCTTCGCAGCCAGCTCCGGGAAAGACTGCTGGTACTTTTCAAACTCACGGTCGCCCAGCAGGAACGCGTCCCACTCCGAGCCGGCGGCGAAGGCGCGCAGAATAGCGGCCTTCCGATCCAGCCACTGCTTGCGGCCGGCGATGGTCTGGCGGAGCGCCTCCTGCGCCGCATCGCCGGGATAGACGGCGGCGGAGAGTTCGACGAATTTCAGGCCCTGGGTGAGGGAGTCCATGCCGGCGGCGCCGCTTTCAAACTGATCGTAGCGGCGGCGCATCGAGTCTTCGACGAACTTGCCGAGGGGCGCCATGGCGGGATTGGAACCGTACGCTTTGACGACGGCGGACATGAGTTCGATCTGCGCCGGAAAGCTCCGGCCCTTGCCGCCCATCAACTGGAGGGCCGGTTCGTCCATGCAAAGACGCGTGAGTTCCTCGGCGCCGCCCGGGAGGAAGGCCACGAAAGCGGCCGGCGAGACGTCGGCGCCAACCTTGTCCTGGTTGGATTTCTTGAAGGAGATTTTGCTGGCCGCCCAGATGGCCGCGGGGTCGTCCGGCGCGGTTTTGGGCAGACCCTGGGGGAGCAGGTACTCGGCTTTGCCCTGTTCATAAAGGGCGAGGACACGGGCATCGAAGTCCTTGATCAGAATTCCATTCAAATGGGTGGCCGGCAGTTTGTTGATCGGGCCGGAGAGCTTGGGCTGGTCGCCTAGACTGAGGGCTTTGTCTTTGGTATTGAATACGACGGAGACGGCGTCGGTGAATTGCAGTCCCTGGTCGTTGCGGGAAACCAGTATTCCGGCGTGAGCCGCGCTGGCGATGCACCAGCAAGCCAGAAGACAGCGGAAGGGAACGCTAGGGGTCGTATTGTCCTCCAAACCAGCAAGTGACCGGTTGCGCGGCGAGTGAAGCGCGCAACTCGATTTTTATCAATCGAGTCTATCCCGGTTTGACCTTGGTTTGCAAGGCTTTCGAGGGGCTTAGGAGGGGTACTGTCGTTGGTTTGGTACTATGATCCGGCCGGATGCGCAGACCGTTCTTACCTCACTGCGTCCATCGCCAACAAAACCAGTCTGGCCGCCGCCTCGGACTGGCTGCTGGAGTATAGAGAAATTATTCTCGATTAATCGACCTCGGGGAAGTTTCTCGCCTAGCCAGTCAAATAAAACAACCTGGTACCCTTGAAGCGCCCAAAAAACTGTAGTAGTCTGGAATAGAGAATGTTTTCTCGATAAGTTTTTCTCGATATGAAACAGATCGGCTCAAACCCCCGGACGCACCTGATCCCCGAAGCCAGCCTCCGCCGCCTGCCGATCTACTATCGCAGCCTGCAGGAAATGAAGGTCGCCGGTGTCTCCCAGGTCTCCTGCGCCGACCTTGCCCGGGTGCTCGGTCTGGATCCCACGCAAGTCCGCAAGGACATTGAAATGACCGGCATCGTCGGCAAACCGAGAGTCGGCTACCTGCTGGGCGAACTGGTCCTGTGGATTGAGAACTTTCTCGGCTGGAACCGGCCGAAGGAAGCGGTATTGGTGGGCGCCGGCAGTTTGGGCAGCGCCCTGCTCGGGTATGAGAAGTTTCGCAGCCACGGGATGCAGATTGTGGCGGCATTCGACATCGATCCGGAGAAGATCGGCCAGCGGATTCACGGCAGGGAAGTACAGCCGCTTATGTTTCTGCCGGATTTCGTACGCCAGAGGAAAACGCCGGTAGGCGTGATTGCCACCCCCGCCGCCGCCGCGCAGCCGGTGACGGATTTAATGGTGGCGGGAGGAATCCGGGCTATCTGGAACTTCGCGCCCGCCCACATACAGGTCCCGGAGGGGGTAATCCTGCAAAACGAGGACCTTTATCACTCCCTGGCGTCCCTCTCCTTCAAATTGGAAACCAAAATGCCGGTAACGCCGGCAGAAAACGGAAACAGCTATGCCGAAGATAATTGATGTAACGGAACTCGTCCTTCGCGACGCGCACCAGAGCCTGATGGCGACGCGGATGGCCATGGAAGACATGATTCCCGCTTGCGCGGATCTCGACCAGGCGGGCTACTGGTCGATAGAGTGCTGGGGAGGCGCGACGTTCGACTCCTGCATCCGTTTCCTCAATGAGGACCCGTGGGAACGGTTGCGGCAGTTTCGCAAACTGCTGCCGAACAGCCGGCTGCAGATGCTGCTACGCGGCCAGAACCTGCTGGGCTATCGCCACTATGAGGACACCGTGGTGGATCGCTTCGTGGACAAGGCGGCGGAGAACGGGATGGATGTTTTCCGCGTCTTCGACGCCCTGAACGACATCCGCAATCTGCGGCGGGCCATTGCGGCCGTGCGGCGCGCGGGCAAGCACGCGCAAGGGACCATCTGCTACACGGTGAGCCCGCTGCACACGCCCGGCGATTTCGTGGAAATGGCGGAAAAGCTCCTCGATCTGGGATGCGATTCCATCTGCATCAAGGACATGGCCGCGCTGCTCAAGCCGCAAGCCGCCTTCGACATCGTCAAGGGCATCAAGGAGACCTGCGGCCAGGAAACGCGCGTTCACGTGCACGTGCACGCCACCACCGGCGTCACGCTGGTCAGCCTCATGAAGGCTATCGAGGCCGGGGCGGATTGCGTCGATACGGCCATCAGTTCCCTGAGCCTGGGACCGGGCCACAACCCCACCGAGAGCCTGGTGGAGATGCTCGACGGCACCGGCTTTGAAACCCGGCTCGACAAAGCCAGGTTGATCAAGTTGAAGAAATACTTCGCGGGCATACGGCCGCGGTACAAGGAGTTCCTCTCGAACATCACGGGAGTAGAGACGGAGATTTTCGACAGCCAGATTCCGGGCGGAATGCTCTCCAATATGGAGAGCCAGTTGAAGCAGCAAGGCGCCGGCGACCGTATGGACGAGGTCCTGCTCGAAGTGCCCAAGGTGCGCGCCGACGCCGGGTTCCCGCCGCTGGTGACGCCCTCCAGCCAGATTGTGGGGACGCAGGCCGTCTTCAACGTGATGATGGGCCGGTACAAGGTGATGACCGGCGAGTTTGCCGACCTGATGTTGGGCTACTACGGGGAAACCATCGGGCCGCGCGATGCCGCCGTTGTCGCGCTGGCTGTCAAGCAGGCGGGCAAGGCGCCCATCAACGGGCGGCCGGCCGACCTGCTCAAGCCGGAGTGGCATGAACTGCGCGATGCCGCCGTGGCGGTAGCGGGATGCAACGGTTCCGACGAGGACGTGTTGACCTACGCCATGTTCCCTAAGGTGGCGCCCCAGTTTTTCACCACGCGCGCCCAGGGTCCCAAGAACCTGGGCAAGAGTCCGGACGCCCAACCGGCGGCCACCGCGGCGCCCGCCAAGGCTCCGCAGGCCGAAAACGGCAAGGGTTCGGTGCGCACCGCGATCACCTACGACGTCAAGTGCAACGGCAAGACGCATAAGGTGACGGTAGCGCCCGCGCAGTAAGCAATCGAAAGGAATTTCATATGGCCATTCATACCATGCAGGAGAGAATCGCCGAACTTCGCGCGCGCACCAGCAAAGCCATGCTGGGCGGCGGCGCGGACCGGCTGGAAAAGCAGCGCAAGGGCGGCAAGTTGACGGCGCGCGACCGGGTGGAAGCTCTGGTGGATGCGGACAGTTTCGAAGAGTCCGGTCTGTTCGCCGAGCATCGCGCCACGTTATTCGGCATGGCCGGAAAGGACTTTCCGGCGGACGGCGTGGTGACCGGCGCGGCCACGGTGGGCGGCCGTCTGGTGCATCTGGCGAGCCAGGACTTCACCGTATCCGGCGGTTCGGCCGGCGAGGTGCATTCCATCAAGGTCGCCGAGATCATGGAACACTCGCTCAAGACCGGCTCCCCGTTCGTCTTCATCAACGATTCCGGCGGGGCGCGCGTGCAGGAGGGCATCGACTCGCTCTCCGGCTATGGAAAGGTCTTCTACACCAACGTGATGCTTTCCGGCGCGGTACCGCAGATCTCCTTGATTTGCGGTCCGTGCGCCGGCGGCGCGGCGTACAGCCCGGCGCTGACCGATTTCATCATTCAGACCCGCCAGGCGCAGATGTTCATCACCGGACCGCAGGTTATCAAGGGCGTCACCGGCGAAAACGTGACCGCCGAGCAATTGGGCGGCGCCGAGAGCCACATGGCCAATTCCGGCGTGATCCATTTCATCGCCGAGGACGACCGGCATGCCATATTGCTGGCGCAGAAGCTGCTGAGCTTTCTGCCCTCCAATAACCTGGAGGATCCGCCGCGCGTGGAAGGCAATTCCAACGTCGACCCGGATCCGGCGCTGGACGACATTGTGCCGGCCGACAACAAGAAGGGCTACGACGTGCGCGACGTCATCGCCAAGGTAGTGGACTTCGGCGACTTCCTCGAAGTGCAGTCGGGCTACGCCATGAATATCGTGGTCGGGTTCGCGCGCATTGCGGGACGCTCCATCGGGATCATCGCCAACCAACCCTCGGTGCAGGCGGGCGTGCTGGATATCAATGCGGCGAATAAGGCATCGCGCTTCATTCGTTTCTGTAATGCGTTCAATATCTCGCTGCTCACCTTCGTGGATGTGCCGGGATTCCTGCCGGGCGTGCAGCAGGAGCACGGCGGCATCATCCGCCACGGCGCCAAGATGCTCTTCGCCTACTCGGCGGCCACGGTGCCGAAAGTCACCGTCATTCTGCGCAAGAGCTACGGTGGCGCTTATCTGGCCATGTGCGGCAAGGATCTGGGCGCCGACCGCGTGTTCGCCTGGCCCACCGCCGAGGTGGCGGTAATGGGCGCGGAGGGCGCGGCCGATATCGTCTTCCGCAAAGAGATTCAAGAGGCCAAAGACAAACCCGCCAAACGCGCGGAACTGATCGAGAAATATCGCGAAGCCTTCTCGAATCCTTACGTGGCGGCCGGCCGGCGGCTGGTCGATGCCATCATCGAACCTTCCACCACACGCCACCACGTGGCGCAGGTCCTCGAGTATCTGCACACCAAACGCGAACTGCGTCCGGCCAAGAAGCACGGCCTGATGCCGCTGTAGAAGCGAGGGAAAACTATGTCGAGAGTCACCGTATCGGAACTCGCCACCACGCTGGAACAGCTCCAGGCGCAGATGGCGGAAATGTCCAGGCACATCGAGTTTCTGGAGAAGCATAACGCCGGCCCGAACGGCACGGCAGCCGTTCCGGCGCGGCCGACGGCGGCTCCGCCGGTTGCGGCGGAACCCGCGGCGGCCTCTATCACGGAAGAGGAGTTGCTCGCCATCTCCGCCGCCATCGGCGCGTACCTGGGAGTGCGCGCGCATATCCGGCAGATTCGATTAGTCAGCACAAGTGCATGGGCACAACAGGGGCGCGTATCGATCCAGGCGTCCCACAGGTTGCAGGGTTAGTACTGTGACTGCGCAGGAATTGACGACGATGGTGGGGCAGGCAGTCTTGCCTGCCAGCCGGCTTTCAGCCGGCTGGACCCACTGGAAAGCGGGTCCGCAGCCTGGATAGGCTGCCCCACGTAGAACGACACCATGCTAGGAAGCGCCATGAAACTGAACATCACGATTGACGGAAAGACATACGAAGTGGAAGTGGATGCGGCGGAGGCGGAATCGCCCGCGGCAGCGCCGCACAATCTGAGCGGCCTGAATATTGGCTCGGCGCCCCTGCGGGTTCCGGCCGGCGCCGCCCCGGCCGCGCCGCCGGCCGACAGCAAACCGGTGAATGAACAGAAGGTCTGCCGCAGCCCGGTTTCGGGCGTGGTGGTGCGCGTGGCGGCTCAGGTGGGCCAGAGCCTGCAGACGGGCGACATTCTGCTGGTACTGGAAGCCATGAAGATGGAGACCAATATCACGGCCCCGGCGGCGGGCAAGATCGCCGCCATCGGGGTGAAGCAAGGCGATGGCGTGCAGGCCGGCCAGGTCGTGTTGGAGTTCGAATAATGAGTTCACAACTGGAACAGGTACCGGGATTTCTGTTTTTCGATCATGTAGCCATTTCGGTCAAGCCGGGCGAGTTGGAAGCGCACGTCCAGGCTTACCGGGCGATGGGCTTTCAGGAAGTGCACCGCGAGGATGTGCTGGGCGGCGACNNGAGAAGAACGGCGGCCGCGGCGGCATGGCGCACCTGGCGCTACGCGTGGCCGACATACAGAAGGCGTTCGATTACCTGAAGGCCAACGGCTTCAAGATCATCGACAAAGCGCCGCGCAAAGGGTCGCGGGGCACCACCGTCTTTTTCCTTCACCCCAAGACCACCGAGACCGCGGCATTCGGTTATCTGCTGGAAGTGGTGCAGGAGGGAGTCCATGCCTGAAGCGCAAGCCGGCAGCGAGATTCTGAATCTGCGGGCGGACTTCCCGCCGGTTTCCACCGCCGCGTGGGAAGCCGCCATCGCCAAGGACCTGAAGGGCGCGGACTACGAAAAGAAGCTGGTATGGCGAACCGAGGAAGGGCTCGCCGTACGCCCCTACTACCGCCGCGAAGCGCTCGCCACGCTGGCCGATCAACTACGCACCGCGCCGGGCCGCTACTCGTTCGTGCGCGGCACGGGCAAGAGCTGGGAGATCGCGCAGAACGCCAAGCCGGGCCCCAAAGCCATTCGGGCCGACCTGCTGCATGAAGCCGGCGCGCACGCCATACAGGAGCTGGGCTACGGAATCGCCGCCGGCGTGGAGCGTCTGGCGGCGTTAACGGCCACCCTGCCGGTGGACACGGTAGCGCCGCAGATTGAATTCGTCTTCGTG
>PLDO01000629.1 GCA_003136215.1 Bryobacterales bacterium | reverse complement strand
AGGCTCTGCCTTGTGCATCCGCGCGTTAGCGCGGAGTCCGAGTTGCGCTCGGATGCACAAGGCGGAGCCTTATGCCACTTCAGTCCATCAACCGCGCGGCCGCTTCATCCAGGAACCACGTCACCCCCCGGCCATGGTGCGACGCGATCTGCGCGGGGTATTTCTTGGGGTCGTACTCCTCCTGGAAAACCGCGCGCACCGCCTCCGCTTTATCGTCCCCAGCCACCAAGAACACGGTATGCTTCGCCGCCAGCAGCACCCCCGGCAGCAGCGTTACACGCCACTGGTGAAACTTCTCCACGAAGACCGCCGCCGCGATGTTTTCGCGGTCGTCGATCAACGGCTCGCCGGGAAACAGGCTCGCACTGTGCGCGTCCGGACCCATCCCGCGGTGCACCACGTCGAAGCGCGGCATCTCGCCCTCTTCCAGGCCGAAGAAATCGCGGACCTCGACGGCGTACCGTTTGGCGGCGGTCGCCGGGCTCAGTTCGCCCAGTACGCGATGCACGTTGCGGCCCGGCATGTGCGCCGGATGAATCAGGAAATCGTCGGCCAGCTTGAAGTTGCTGGCCACGTCGGTGGGCGGGACGCAACGCTCGTCCACCCAGAAGATGTGGACCTTGTCCCACGGGAAGCGCGTCGCGGCAAGCTTCTGGAACATCAGCTTCGGCGTGGACCCGCCCGATACCGCGAACGTGGCGAACTCCTGGCCGGAGAGGACCTCTTCCAGCAGATTGACGATGTGGTGCGCCGCTGCTTCGGCGGCGGCATTCGCATCGCGTAGTTTATGCCAGCGGACGCTCATGACGGCCCTGAAGAGGATACCGCAAGCCGGGCCGCGGACGCCAGCGTGCCTTCGAAAATAGCGTCGCGGCGAACGATGCCCAGTTCCTCGCGCATCAAGTGGTAATCCGTGGGACGGGGCAGATTGGTGCAGTTGGATTGCTCGTTGACCACCGTCACCAGGCGGTCGTCCTGCCGCGAAAGGTTCACGTGAAACGTGTCGCCGGAGAGTTCCAGCCGCAGCGATTCTTCCTGCCGCTCAAATACCGGCGTCACCACAACCCCCACCGACGCCAGGGCGTTTGCCGCCCACGCGGCCAGATACCAGGCGGCCGTATCGTAGCCCGGTCCGAAACGCACCTGCACGCGATTTACCTCCCCAAGGCGTGCCAGGGTGTCGCGATTCTCGAAGACGCGCGCCAGTGTCTCGCGCCAGCGGGTGAGTCGCGTCCAGGCCAGGTCGGCCAGAATGCCGCCGGAGCGCACGGCATCCGCCATACGCCGGATGGCGCCGGCGGCGTCGGCGGCCGCGGCGCTATCCACCACTACTTTGGTGGCCATGCGCGCGATCTCGCCGAATTCCGGCCGCCCCGTCAGGCGCGCGCTGCGGCACCACAGAATCACCGGCAAGTCGGGTACCGCCAGCGGCAGGATCACCGAGGGCAAATCGGCCAGCGCGGCGTCGCTCGCGGTGATTTCGATCTGCTCGCAGCAGATCTGCTGGCGCTGTCCAAAGGGCTTCCAGCACTGCTGGTAGACGCGCTGGCTAAGCGCGCGCTCGCCCTCGCCCCGCAGGAGGATCAGAATGCTGCGCGCGGGGTGCTCGGGCATTAGCGCGGCGACGGTTTCGCCGAGCGCCGGGGCATCGTCGGAGGCTTCGGTAATCACCACCAGCGTCATGGAGCAGGCGCGCAGCACGCCCGCGTCGCCCTGTTTGCCCTCTTGCGTCCAGAGCGCGGCCAGTTCCTTCAGGATGTTATCCGGCGCCACCGTGGCACTCATTACGGCTTCCTCCAGACGTGGCCGCGGCGGGCCAGCATTTCGTCGGCGGCGGCCGGTCCCCAACTTCCAGCGGCGTAGTTCGGAAAATCGGTCGCGGCCTCGCGCCACGCGTTCTGAATCGGCTCCACCACGCTCCAACTGGCCTCCACCATGTCCTGCCGCGTGTACAACGTGGGGTCGCCGATGATGGCGTCCAGCAGCAGCGTCTCGTAGGCCGAGGGCGAACGCTCGCCGAAACTGGAGCCGTAGTTGAAGTCCATTGACACCGGACGCAGCGTCATGCCGGAACCGGGCCGCTTGGAAAGGAATTTCAGCGAGATGCCTTCTTCGGGCTGTATGCGCAGGATCAATAAATTGACGCTCGCCTCGCCCGAGTCCTGGTTAAACATGTGCAGCGGCGCCGTATTGAACTGAATCGCGATCTCGCTGACCCGCTTGGCGAGTCGCTTGCCCGTGCGCAGATAGAAGGGTACGCCCGCCCACCGCCAGTTATCCACGAAGAAAGTCAACGCGGCGTAAGTGTCGGTCCGCGAGCCGGGGTCCACGCCCTCCTCCTGGCGGAAGCCAGGGACATCCTTGCCGCCGATGCGCGCCGTCCCGTACTGGCCGGCGACCGCGTTCTGGCGGACCTCCCCGGCGGTCATCGGACGAATCGAGCGCAGCAACTTGGAACGCTCGTCGCGCACGCTGGTGGCCTGGAAACTGGCGCTCGGTTCCATGGCGATGGTGGCCATCACCTGCAGTAGGTGATTCTGAATCATGTCGTCGAGCGCGCCGGCTTCCTGATAATAGGCGCCGCGGCCCTCCACGCCGATCGATTCGGCTCCGGTGATCTGCACGTGATTCACATAGCGCCGGTTCCACAGCGGCTCGAAGATACCGTTGCCGAAGCGAAAGGCCAGGATGTTCTGCGCCGCCTCCTTGCCCAGGAAGTGGTCGATGCGGTAGACCGCGGCTTCGTCGAAGACTTCGTGCAGGCGGTCGCTCAATTCGCGCGCGCTGGCCAGGTCGTGTCCGAAGGGCTTCTCCACCACCAGGCGCCGCCAGCCGCCGCCCTTGCCCAATCCCGCCGCGCCGATGCCGTGCGCGATAGGCGCGTACTGGCTGGGCTGCGTGGAGAGGTAGAACAGCGCGTTGCCGCCGGTGTGGCGTTCGCTTTCGATCTGTGCCATCTTTTCACTCAGGCGTTGATAGAGCCCGGCGTCGCCGATGTCGCCCGAAACATAGAACAACCCCCGCGCGAATGCCCCCCACACGTCGCTGTCGAGCTTGGTATCCTCGCTGAACTGCTCCACGCTGGCGCGCATCTTTTCGCGGAAGCCGTCGTCGGAAAGCGGCGTGCGGGAGATGCCGACAATGGCGAAGCCGGCGGAAAGCCGGCGGTCGAAGGCGAGCCGGTAGAGCGCGGGCAGCAACTTGTGCTTGGTGAGGTCGCCATTGGCGCCGAAGATGACGATAATGCACTCCGGGACCTGGCGTTCGAAGCGGAGCGGGTCCTGGAACGGGTTCTCGTTGGGCATTGAGTCCAACATATCACGCGCGGTAGGGATGGCTTGTGCGGCCCGCTACAATCAGGTGACGCCATGTTTTCCTCCCGTTTCCATTGGGATCTGCGGCCCAACCGCATCAGCCAGGCCCTGGCCGCCAAACGCGCCGCCGGGGCGCGCATCCTCGACCTCACGGAATCCAACCCCACGCACGCCGGCCTGCACTATCCGGACGAAATTGTGCGCGCGTTTGAGGACGCTGCCATGCTGGCCTACGAGCCCGCTCCCGCGGGAACGCCCGCCGCGCGCGCAGCGGTCAGCGCCTGGTACGCGGCGCGCGGCCATACCGTGCCGGTGGAACGCATCCTGCTGACCGCGAGCACCAGCGAGGCTTATGCCTACCTGTTCAAACTGCTGACCAACGCCGGCGACGAAGTGTTGGTTCCGCGACCCTCCTACCCCCTGTTCGAGTTTCTGGCGGACATGGAATCGGTGACGGTGCGCCAATACCCGCTGGTCTATCACGGCGGCTGGAGCATCGATCTACGCGCCGTCGAAGGGGCGCTTACACCCCGCTCCCGCGCCATCGTGCTGGTCAACCCCAACAACCCGACCGGGAGCTACGTGAAGCGCGGCGAATTGAGCGCGCTCACCTCTCTCTGCGCGCGCCGCGGCATCGCGCTCATCTCCGACGAGGTCTTCGCCGACTATGCGCTGGCCGAAGACGCCGACCGCGTGGCCACCCTGGCCGGCGTGGAAGAGTGCCTGGCGTTCTCCATGAGCGGACTCTCCAAGGTGGCCGGACTGCCGCAGATGAAACTGGGGTGGCTGGTGGTGAGCGGACCCGCCGCCCTGCGCGCCGAAGCGTGGGAGAAGCTGGAGTGGATCGCCGACACCTACCTCTCGGTGAGCACGCCGGTGCAGTGCGCCGCCGCGCGCCTGCTGGCGGCGGGCGAAACAGTGCAGCGCCAGATCCGCCAACGCGCGTCGGACAACCTGGCGTTCGCGCGCGGCGNNGACGTCCTGGTGCAGCCCGGATTCTTCTACGATTTCGAGAGCGAAGCCTACCTGGTAGTCAGCTTGCTGACCGCTCCCGAGATCTTCCGCGACGGGCTGGCGCGCCTGGTGGAGTTGCTCACCGCGGCATAAATCGCTCCCGGCATAGGCATTGGAATAGGCGCCGGACAGCTCGCTGGCGACACTTCGTCCAACTGGAGGCTGTAACGACCGGCCCATCACCGGGGTTTCCATGCGCCGACATGTGCCATGCTGGAGTTTCTATGCGAAACCCAGAGATCATCGAAACCGAACTGATGGAAATCAGCGCCATCTTCGACGATACCGTCAAGTTCGAGCGCATTATTGCCTGGTGCGGATCGCATCCCGACGAGGTCCCTTTCGCCCTGCATCAGCTCTTGGGCCGGCATGACAAGCACCCGCCGCAAACGTCCCAAGCTTAACCGCGAGTAGAGTTGCCGTCGCGGATCGATACCACGATGGCTTTCGTCGCTGCGCCACATTTTGCCCGGATGGACTGAGCTGGGTGTAAGTTCAAACCTGCTGTGGGGCTGGAGATTGGCC
>PLDO01000200.1 GCA_003136215.1 Bryobacterales bacterium | reverse complement strand
CTGAAGCCTGCCCCACCAATGCCGGTGGTGGCGCAGGCGGTTCCGCCTGCGAGAAACTTGCCCAACTAGCGCGGCACGGACTGAATCAGTTTGCGGTGCAGTTCGGCCAGCCGCGCGGCATCGAACTTCACCACCTTCCGGTCGTAGGTCATCAGACCATTGATTTCGCCCTCGACGTCGGTGGTCTGGGTGTAGATGGCCGCGGACAGACCATTCTTCACCAGAGGCGCGAGCTTTTCGATCAGGCCTTCATAGGCGGCCTGGAGGGCGGCGCGATCCTCGAAGGTCTTGTAGCCCCAGTTGCGCTTGTCCCACCACAAGTGTCCGGCCAGCGGCAGTCCCAGCCCGCCGAACTCGCCCAGCACGCTCACACGATCTTTCAAGACGGGGAACATGTCCGGACCCGGATAGGAGTGCATATCCTTGAGATCGCCCCAGCCGCGATCTTCCCATCCGCTCGGGCCATCCACCAGGCGCGTGGGGTCGAACGCTTTCACCATCTTCAGAACATCGTTGGTGATGTGCTGGCCCCAGCCCTCGTTGAACGGCACCCACACGATCACGCTGGGCGCGTTGATCAGGCCGTGGATGACACCCTTCAGCTCACGCTCCCAGCTTGCGGCGATCTCCGGCGGGAACGGCGCGTCGTCCGCGGCCCCCTTGCGGACACCGCTGGGCGGCGTGCGCGTCATGGCGCTGGGCATGTCCTGCCACACCAGGAAGCCCAGCTTGTCGCACCAGTAATACCAGCGCGCCGGCTCCGCCTTCACGTGTTTGCGCGCCATGTTGAAGCCGAGTTTCTTGAGGGTGTCGATATCGCTGCGCAGGGCTTCGTCGGTGGGCGCGGTGTAGAGGCCGTCCGGCCACCATCCCTGGTCGAGGGGACCGATGAGAAACAGCGGTTGGTGGTTGAGGAAAATGCGGTTGGTTCCGGCCGCATCGGCGCGCGCTTCCACGCTGCGCATGCCGAAATAACTCTTCACCGAGTCGCCGGATTTCAGCGTGACCTCGAGATCGTAGAGGGTGGGCGAATCGGGCGACCAGAGTTCGGTCTGGCTGAGCGGGAGCTTCACTTCGGCATTGCTCTTCCCGGTGATGCGGCCCACGGTTTGGCCGTGCAATTTCGCCGTCGCGGTGAAATCCGCCGCGTCCGCCGTGGCCACGGTAAGCCGCAACTGGTGCGCGTCGATATCCGGCGTCATGGCGAGTTCGCGGATGTACGCCGCCGGGACGGGTTCCAGCCACACCGTCTGCCAGATGCCGGACACCGCCGTATACCAGATGCCGTTGGGATTGAGCACCTGCTTGCCGCGGGGCTGGAGCGCGCTGTCGGTGGGGTCCCAGACGGCCACCACCAGTTCCTGCCGGTCGCCCGGTTGCAGCAAGCCGGTGATGTCGAACGTGAAGGCATCGTAGCCACCCTCATGCCGGCCCGCGGCTTTGCCGTTGACGAAGACCTCGGCGCGCCAATCGACCGCGCCGAAATGGAGCAGCAGACGCGTGCCCCTGGCGGGCCGCGCGGTGAAACCGCGGCGATACCACAAGCGCTGCTCCGGCGTGAGCGGGCGCTTGACTCCGGAGAGCGCCGATTCCACCGCGAACGGCACCAGCAACTGGCCCTCGAACTGCGCGGGACGGTCTTCCGCCTTGGGCCGGATGGCGTAGTCCCAGAGCCCGTTCAGATTGGTCCACCGGGCGCGCACGAGTTGTGGCCGCGGATACTCGGGGAGGGCGTGCTCCGCGGTGACCTTGTCGGTCCACGGCGTGGTAAGCGGGTTGTCGGCGGGCTTCCAGTCCGCGGCCAACGAGAGGGTGGCGGCGCACACGAAGCACGCCGTCAGGTGCATACGCATACCAGAATTGTAGCGAAGTAGGACAGGCCTCCTGGCCTGTCTCAACCGGGCTCAAACCCTGGCTTTGCCGATGCGGAGCAGTTCTTCTTCGATTTGCTGGTTCACGTTGCCGCCGGAGAACTCGGCCGCCACCCGGATGGCGTTCTTGATGGCGTTGGCGTTGGAAGAGCCGTGTCCGATGATGCACCCGCCGCGCACGCCCAGCAGGGGAGCGCCGCCGTATTCGGAATGGTCCAGGCGTTTGCGGAAACTGGTGAGCGCGGTTTTGGAAAGCGCGTACCCGATCTTGCCGCTGATGGTGGCTTCCAGCGATTCGCGCAGCAGTTTCTTGAACATGTCCACCAGCCCCTCGCTCACCTTGAGGGCCACGTTGCCGGTGAAGCCATCGCACACGATGACGTCCACGTTGCCGGCGTAGACATCGCGTCCTTCCACGTTGCCGATAAAGTTGATGTGCAGGCTCTTGAGCAGCGGCCAGGCAGCGCGCGTCAGGTCGTTGCCTTTGTGCTCTTCCTCGCCGATCGAGAGGATTCCCACGCGGGGATTGGGGCGATGCAGAATGTTGCGCGAGTAGATTTCACCCATGACGGCGAACTGCGCCAGCATATTGGCGTCGCAATCCACGTTGGCGCCCACGTCCACCAGCACTACCGGCGTTCCGAGCATCGTCGGGAATATGCCAAGCAGCGCGGGACGTTCCACGCCCGGCACCACGCCTTGCACCATTTTGGCGGTGGCCATGATGGCGCCCGTGTTGCCGGCGGACACGAATCCCTGGGCACACCCATCGCGCACCAGCCGCGAGGCCACGCGCATCGAGCTATCCCGTTTGGACCGCACCGCTTTGGCGGCGCTGTCTTCCATGGTCACGCGTTCGCTGGCGTGAACGATTTCGATGGGAAGCTCGCGGTAGCCATCGTGCTGTTCCAGTTCCCGGCGGACCACATCCTGCTGGCCCACCAGGAGGACCTTCACGCCCAAACTCCCGGCGGCTCGAACCGCCCCTTCCACTTCGGCTTTCGGGGCGTGGTCTCCGCCCATTGCATCCAGCGCAATGGTCAGCATGTCGGGGCGGGGTTACTCCGCAACCACTTCGACTACTTCACGACCCTTGTACTGGCCGCATTTCGGACAGATGCGGTGGGGAAGTTTGGGCTCGTGGCAGTTGGGGCACTCCGAAAGGCCGGATGCTTTCAGGGCATCGTGCGCGCGGCGGGTGCTCGTCCGCTTATGGGAGTGTCTACGTTTGGGATTCGGCATATCTCTACCTCAACAGATTTCGTCCAGCTACTGCCCTTTGACAGGGCACCTTCATACTCAGAGTTCCAAATTACGGAGCGCGCCCCAGCGATCGTCCACCGCGGGTTTACAGTCGCACGCGGTCTCGTTCCGGTTGCTGCCGCAGCCGGGGCAGATCCCTTTACAAGCCTGGCTGCACACCCGCTGCATCGGCAGCTCCAACAGGACTTGCTCCCGGAGGATGTCCTCCAGTTCCAAGCCGTCTTCGTAAAATCCAATTTCCGCTTCGCCAGGGTCGATTTTGACCTCTTCCTCTTCCGGGACATCCGAAGCAGGACGGTAGTACAAATCGAATTCAGCTTTCAGCGGAAAGCGCACGCGCGCCAGACATCGGTCGCACTGCGCTACCATTTCCACGGTGTAACTCCCCCAAACACGCATTTGCCCGCCCGATTCCGGCAATATCTCGGCCGAACCGATGGCGTGCAACGGGGAGCCTTGCTCCAGAATTTCACTCGCAAACTCAATCTGCCCGGACTCGAAGATCTTGTCGAAGCCGATCTTACGCAGCTCCAACTCTTTGACACTAAGGAACATGAGGAAAACCAGAATTGCCGGGCGGAACCACTACATTATAGCAGAGCCGGAGGGGCGTTCCGCCACATTAAGACGAGGGTTGTTCAGCCGGTTGCTGGGGCTATCCCGACCATCCCAGCCCAGGATTCAAGCGGCGTCGCGCGCTTCGACGTGCAGACGCTTGCCAAGCGCCCCGAGCGCCGCTTCGATTTGATCCAGCCGGGAATGGTGCCGGAGAGAGAACAGCCGTTCGATGTGCGTCTTGGGTATTCCAATGCGGCGGGCAAACTCCGCTTTCTTGAGACCCGACGCCAGGAACGCTCTGTAGAGGTCGACCTTGGCGGATTGCAGAGCCGGGAGAGGTACGGAGTGGAACTTCGTCCCTCTCCCGCGCGACGGCGCGGGCAGGGGTTTGCCCTCCCGGATATAGTCGCCAATGGTCAGCATGAGAAGATCTTGCGCCATATCCATGGCTTCCTCATTGGTTTCGCCTTGGGTGACGCCGTAACCGAAATCTGGAAATGTCACGACGTAGCCGCCAGCCTTCCGGTCGGGCTCGAATAATGCCTGATAGTGCTCCATTGGATCCTCACATCTTCAAGTCGAGATCTTTCAGAATGCTTTGCAACGTCCCGGTCTTGATCTCCTTGGCGGGATGGCGGGGCATGCGCGAGACCTTTGGGCCGAGGACAATCCGAGTGTGGCGAGATTCCTCTATAAGCGTGCAGCCATGTTTCCGCAGCCACCGCCTGAGTTCGCTTGCCGTCACAACCTGATGGTAACCATTTGTGGTTACTCCGTCAATGCCAGTTAGGCCCGCCGCGCCGAATCGATCTCGGCGATCTCCGCGGGCGACAACTGGAATTCCAGCGCGCCTGCCACTCCGGCGACCTGCTCGGCGCTCCGCATGCCGACGATGGCAGCGGTGACCGCCGGATGGCGCAGGGTCCACGCGATGGCGACTTCTCCGGCGGAACGCCCGTGGCGCGCGCCGATTCGCTTCATCACATCGGCCAGCGCCAGATTGCGCGAAAGTTGCGGTTCCTGGAAGGCGGGGACGCGGCGGCGGAAATCGTCCTCCGGCAGAGCGGCCACCCGCTCGCGCGTCATCTTGCCGGTCAGCAACCCGGACTTCATTGGCGAATACACGATCACACCGATTCCGTGCTCCTGGCAGTAGGGCAGCAGGGCGTCCTCGGTCTCGGGGGAAATCGCCGAATAGGGCGGCTGTAGCGAAGTGATGGGCGCAATCGCGCGGCACCGCTCCAGTTGGGCAACGGTGCAGTTGGAGAGGCCAATCCAGCGGACCTTGCCTTCCTCCTTCAGCCGTGCCAGCGTCTCCCACCCCTCTTCGAGATCTTCGTCCGGCTCAGGCCAGTGCATCTGGTAGAGGTCGATGACGTCCAGTTTGAGGCGGCGCAGGCTGCTCTCGCACTCGCCGCGAACGGAATCGCGCTTCAACACCTTTTGAATCTGGCGATTCTCATTCCACGTCCGCGCGCATTTGGTGAACACGTAGGGCCTATGGGAACGGCCCTCCAGGGCGCGCGCCACCACTTCCTCGGAATGGCCGAGGCCGTAGACGGCGGCGGTGTCGATCCAGTTCACGCCGTGGTCGAGCGCCGCGTGGATGGCGGAAATCGATTCGTCGTCATCCTGCGGGCCCCAGGCGAACGCCCATCCTCCGCCGCCCATCGCCCACGCGCCGACGCCGATCGGGGTCAACTCCATGTCGCTGTTGCCGAGCCGTTTCTTGTGCATCTCTTCTACAATAACGAAGTTCTCTCGCCGCTTCAAAATTTCCGCATGGCGGCCGATAAGCCCATCATGGATGTGATGAGCGTCGCGCTGGGCGGCATGCAGAATGCCCAGAGCATATTGCAAAGAACGGCGGAGCACATTGCCGCGGTATCGCCGGAATCGTCGGATGCGGTTGACCTTAGCGCGCAAATGGTGGCGATGCTCGCCGCCCGGAATCAATACCAAACCAATGCACGCGTGATTCAGACCGCGGACGACATGCAGAAGAAGGTGCTCGATCTGCTGGCCTGATCAACCCCGGACGGTCACTTCCTACCCGCGCCAGGCCACGCCAACGTTCAGCTTCTTCCTGGCGTACTCGAAACTGCGCTCCAGGTCGATCCGCTGCTGCTCTTTCAGAGCTTCGTCCATGACCGCCGGCCTCTTCCCCGCCACGTCCTCAATCACCATCGCGCCCATGAACGGGTGGCCGCTCTTGGCCAGCGCCACGAAGCGCGCGAACTCCCAGGCCGGCATCTTGGGAAACGCTTTCCAGAAACTGGCTTCCAGATACGGCAGCATGCGCGGCGGGCGCCCCGTGATGATCTCCAGTTGCATCGACGATTGCGGGCACAGCGCGCGGAACTGCCGCACAAAACGCACCAGATCGACATTGCCGTCGCCCAGCGCCACCCATTGGCCGGCGGCGCCGCGCGGGTCCTCGAATACCACCGAATCGCGCACGTGCGTGGTGATCACATAGGGCGCCAGAATTTCCAGCGTCACGAACGGGTCTTCGACACACCAGATCGGGTTGCCGGTGTCGAGGCACGCGGCCACCAGATCCTTGCCCGATTCTTCGATGATCGTCTTCACTTCCCGCGCCTGCATGTCGCCGGAATGATTCTCCAGCGCGATTTTCACTCCCAGGTCCATCGCCTCGGCCCGCACGGAGCGGAACACCTTGATGGTGTTTTCCATGTGCGCTTCGATGGGCATTGGACCCAGGCGGTCTTCGCTCGAACCCATATAGCACCGCATCGACAGCGAACCGACCGCCTTGGACACCTTCAGCCCCTCGATCAGTTGCTGGCGTGCCGGCGGGCCGTTCTTATTGAACGCCCTGGAGGATTCACAGATGCAGCCCATCCCGCTATCGATCGAAATGCCGAGGCGGGCGGCGCGGTCCTTCACCTTTTGCAGGTTCCCTGGCTCCAGCGGTCCGTAATCCCCGAGCGCGGAAAACTGGATCGTGTCCAGCTTCAGTCCGGCCGCGTAGTCCAATAACTGTGTGCCCTTCCACTGGAAGGCGCGCAGCGAATAGGTGTCGAATCCCAGTTTGACCGGCGCTTCCGCGGCGGAAGCGGCCGTCATCGCCGCGGCCGCGGCCGGCAGGGTCTGTAGAAACGTACGACGCAGCATGTAGCTACTGTAGCTCACCGCCCCGCCGTCCGGCCGCCGCGGCGTTCGCCGCCACTTGGCATGCTCCTTGCTGTATCAATCGGCATGAACCGCCAAAGTGGTTGTTGTTCAAGGGTTTCTTGAGTGTAGGGCGTGCCGATTGGGCACACGGGTGTGACGCCAGGGCATCACACGGCGGCGGTGGAAAGCCTTGCTATAATTGAAGATTCTAGATCCATACGTTCAGGTCCAACGACATTGCGCATGAAGTGCTTCTCCATATTCTTGTTTTGCGCGGCCGCGGTATGCGCCGCTGACTTTACCACGGGACAGGCCGCACGGCTGGTGATCGGGCAGACTACCTTCACCTCCCAGGATTCCAACTCCAGCGACATCATTCTCGGAGGGGCCAGTGGGATTGCGTTCGCCGGCGACACGCTGTTCGTCGCCGACTCCAATCGCGTGGGATCCTCGCCGAACAATCACCGCGTGCTCCTCTACCAGAATCTTTCCGGCATGCTGCCGCGCCCCACGGACCCGCTCACCTACAACAGCAAGTGCCCGGTCTGCGTCGGTCAGGCCACGCTCGTGCTGGGGCAGCCGGATTTCACCACGACCACCGAGAACCTGGCGGCCACCAACACCACATTGCGCCTGCCCACCGCGGTGGCTTCCGATGGCGTTCACCTTGTGGTGGCGGACACCGACAACAACCGCGTGTTGATCTGGAACCGGATCCCCACCAGCAACAACGCGCCGGCCGATGTGGTGGTGGGCCAGCCCAACTTCACTACNNGCCGACACGCAGAATAACCGCGTGCTGATCTTCAACCACATCCCCACCAGTAATGGCGCGGCCGCCGACGTGGTGCTCGGGCAGCCCGATTTCACCACTTTCGTGCAACCCGACCTGACCCAGCAGCAGCTCGATGTTACCGCCAGCCTGGTGCTCAACCCCGTATCGGTCACATCCGACGGCGTACACCTTTTCGTCACCGACCTGGGCTACAATCGCGTGCTGATCTGGAACTCCATTCCCACCGTCAATGCGACGGCCGCCAATGTGGCGGTGGGCCAGCCGGACCTGGTAAGTTCGATCGCTAATAACGCCTTCTCGGTCAACCCCACCGACACCACTGTGCCCCAGATACAGACTCCGGTACTGTGTCCGGTGTCCAACGGCACGGACGTCAACAGCCACCCGACCTACCCGACCTACTGCAACGCAACCCTGAGCTTTCCCCGCTTTGCGCTGGCGGTGAACAACCGCCTGTTTATCGCCGATGGCGGCAACGACCGGGTGCTGGTGTTCAATCAGATTCCCACCACCAACGGTGCTGTCGCGGACCTGGTGATCGGCGAGTCGCTGGATACCGCCAACTCCACGGGCACCGTCACTCAGGCCTCCGACGCCGCCGATTCCCTGCGCACGCCCATGTCGCTCGCCTGGGACGGCACCAACCTGTACGTCAGCGACGCCTACAACCGGCGCATCACCGTCTATTCGATGGGCGAAAACACGGTCCCCTACTCCGGTGTGGTCAATTCCGCGAGTTTGAATATTCTGGCGAAGGGCACCGTGACCTTTCTTGCAACCATCGCGAGCACGGTCACCACCCCCCCCATCCCGCCTCCCACGGTTCAAGCGGGAGATGTGATCGATATCAACGTCGGGGGCACCAGCACCACCGACTCCTCAACCAATTTGACCACCATTACCGGCGGCGCCGACTACAAGTACACCGTGCTGTCGTATGACACCGTCAGCACCATCATCACCGACCTGACGAATCTGATCAACGCCGCCAACAGCGGCGCGGGCGATACCAATGTCTACGCGACGCCCGATCTGGCTACCGGGGTCCTGCTGCTTACATCGCGCCTCAGCGGCATCAATGGCAACGTTACTACATATTTCTGCACCATAACGCCGGTCTCCACTGCCACCGTCGCGGGGATCTCGGGAACTACCGGCGGGGCTACCCTTTCCGGCGGTGGCGATGCCGCCTCCCTGGCGCCTGGCACGATCGCCCAGGTGCAGGGCATCAATCTCTCGTACCATACGGCGTCGGCCGATACCAGCCAGCCGGCGCTGCCCACCAAACTCGGAGGTACCCAGGTCTATTTCAACGGCATCGCCGCGCCGCTGGTAATGGTGTCGCCCACCGCGATCAATGCGCAGATCCCCTGGGAACTCGGCGATACCACCAGCATCAACGCCTATGTCCGTTCGGAGAGCGATGACGGTATTGTGATGGTGACCACACCCGTGGCCGTAACCATCGTGGCGGCCAACCCCGGGATCTACTCGCAGCCGAACACTAATCCGTCGATCGGCATCATCTATCATGCTTCGAGCTATGCTACCGGGATCGTGTCGGTGGACGGAACCGTCACCGCGGGGGATACGGCGACCGTGGGTATCGAAGATCGGACGTACACCTACACGGTGCAAAGCGGCGACACCCTGGACGGTATCCGCAATGCCCTCGTCAACCTGATCAACCTGGATCCGAGGGTCACCGCGACCCCTTCCGGGGAGTTCGACCGCATCATTCTGACTGCGCGGGTACAGGGTCCGGAAGGCAACGGTATGGCTTATACTGCCAGCGCCAGTGCATCTGCCACCGTGATCATGACGGCGATCGGCAGCAACTTGTGCTGCGCAGCCGTCGCAAACTCCCCGATCTCCCCGGAGAATCCGGCGGTTCCGGGTGAAATGATTTATGTCTATGCGACGGGCTTGGGCGTGCCCGTGCTCAACGACGGCAACAAGGATCTGATTCAAACCGGCATACCGTATCCGGTGGAAGGGCCGGTAACCACTCCGGCCAGTTTCGTGAACGCGATTGCCGGCGGCAAGACGGCGGATGTGATCTCGGCCACGCTTCTGCCCGGCAGTGTAGGGCTGTACCAGGTGCTGCTCCACCTTAATCCGGACCTGGTCACCGACCCGTACGCGCAACTTACCATCGCGCAGGATGTTTTCGTGAGCAACATTGTCACAATGCCAATTGTGACTGGCCAGTAAAAGGGCGCCGGCTATCCTTTTAATACCCGGTCTCGGGCAGTTTCTCCCGTTTCGCGTAAATCTCACCCACCCGGCGGCGCACCGCCGCCGGGACCAGGTGCTCCCAGGATTCGCCCTTGCCGATGCGCGTGCGTACTTCGCTTGCCGATACGTGGTCGAAGGCACCGTTCAGTTCCAGGCGGGCGCATGAACCCGGCAGCCGCTCCGATGGGCAGTATTCGCCGGAACGTGCGGCAACCAGCAAATCAAACTGCTGGAGCAACTCCAGGAAAGCGCCGGGGCTGCCGTAGTCCCAGTTGGCGATACGTTCCGCGGCGTCGCGTCCGCACAGGAAACTCAGCCGGACATCCGTTCCGTATGCCTCGCGGCATTCACTGGCGATTTCCGCGAAAAGGCCGCCCTGGCAGGCGGCTACCGAGAACCGCGGTTCTCCCTCCAGGGCCATGCCCAACAACTCAAGGCGCTGCTCGAAGGATGCGCCGGAGTATGTCTTGTGGGGGAATTGGCGCGGCAAGACGAACACGACCTCATCCACCGCCGTCAGGGCGCTTTCCGCCAGCGCTACATGTGCCACGGTTACCGGGTTAAATGTACCCGGAAACACTCCCAGCCGGCACGGCTTTACCCTGGAACTCCGGAAAAACTCCATCTCGACTAAAGTAATACCAAATCAGACGAACCGATCCGATAGCGTGAAAAGCCCCGATTTGTTCCTTCATGCGCTGGGAGACAGATGCGAAGTATGGCGCAATTCAACATCCCGGCCACGATATCGGCCTGGCTGCGGGCCTAAAAACACGACGGGCGCAGGATTGCTCCCGCGCCCGTAAGCGTTGCGGATGGTGTTTAGGCGGCCAGCAGTTCCAGGGTGTCGCCACTTTCGACTTCGAATTCGTGGCGGTCGGCCGCTTCCTGGCACTTGATGCAGTACTTGGTCCACGGTACGGCATCTAACCGCTTGATTTTAATGTCCTCTTCGCAGTGCATGCAAACACCGTAGCTGCCGTCGGCGATGCGCACCAGCGCACCCTTCACGTTGCGAAGCAGGTTGGATTCCCGGTCCAGGTTGCGGATTGCCAGTTCCCGCTCACCGGCAAGTTGCACTTCATCAATCGCATCCGGGGTTTTTTCGATAGCGATGTCGTCCCGGTTTCGGAGCCCGGCGGAAAGTTCCGCCTGCTTGGCTTCCAGCATCGCTTTGTACTTGTTGATTTCGGTCTGAGTCATGGTATCCATCTCCTCTTGAGGCGGAGTTTGTTCTTTTTATTTGTTGTCTTTAGCGCGGCCTGCCACCGTAACCATATAGACGAAAAAATGAGGCAAAGGTTTCATCCCCTGCACCCCCTCGATGGGGCCACTCACTCGCCAATTCTGTCCCAGTAACACCAGCACGGTTTCTGATCCTTGCAATTCAGGTGCCAAAGCCGCGCAACCTGAAAACGACTGCTGCGCTTTGCCCCACGCAGCATCATACGATACCCTATATCGGCCAAATGCTAGAATTCCTCTTTAGACAACACGCAATTGTTAATCGCGCAAATACTAAGTGAGTCGACTAACGAGAATTCTCAATTTCCGGTTCGCCGCTCTGACTGCGTGCCTGCTGTTTCTCTTGTCGGGCAGTGCCTTTGTACCCCGATTGGGCATTCAGAATGACGAAGCCCTCTTCGCCAACGGGATCTTCAAGCCCTACGCCGTTGCCTACAACTACCCATATGGCCGCTCCGGCCTTCCACTGATGTTGATGAGCTACCTGGGGACTCTTAAGTCCTGGATCTACCGCCCCATATTCCAGGCATTTGGCACCGGCGTATCAGCCATGCGAATCCCCATGGTGCTCGCCGGAGCCGCCAGCGTCTGGCTTTTCTACCTGCTCCTGGGCAGGATCGCCGGCCGGCGCGCCGCCCTGTTTGGCTGCGCTCTGCTGGCTACCGATTCCCTCTATCTGCTCACAACGTGCTTTGACTGGGGTCCCGTCGCCCTGCAACACCTGCTGCTCGTCTCCGGCATGTTGCTCCTGTTCGGATTCTACCAGCGGCGCAGTCCTCTACGGCTCGCCTGGGGGTGTTTCCTGCTGGGCCTGGCGATGTGGGATAAAGCATTGGCAATATGGATGATAGGTGGCATTGGCCTGGCTCTGGTGATGGTATTTCCACGACAGATTGCCGGGGTGATTACCCTCCGCCGGGTGACCATTTCCGTATTGTGTTTCGCGCTGGGCGCCCTGCCGCTGATGGTTTATAACATCGAGAAACCTCTGGCCACCTTCCGCGGCAACACCTCCTGGGATACCAGCGACCTGGCCGGCAAAGGGCGCCTTCTGGCCGCCACCGCCAGCGGCAATGCCCTCTTCGGCTGGCTGAACAGCGAAGAGTGGCAAACCAGTGATCCCCACATGCCGCGAGGCGCCGTGCAAGCCGCATCTGCCCGGATTTCGGCACTTGCCGGGCACCCTCGCCACTCCCTGTTGCTCTACGCGTTCGGCCTGGCGCTGCTGCTGGCGCCCCTGGCCCGCGGCCACGCCCTGCGGGCGCTTCTGTTCGCCCTGCTGGCTATGGCGCTTGCCTGGACCCAGATGGCCGTCACCGCCAACGCCGGTGGCAGCGTGCATCACGCCATTCTTATCTGGCCGCTGCCGCAAATGGTCATCGCCATCTCTTTTGCGGCTGCCTCCAGGCGCCTGCGCGCTGCCGGTATCCCGGCACTCGCCGTGGTACTGGCAGTGCTGATGGTCTCCGGACTGCTGGTGACCAACGAGTATTTCGCCCTGATTGTGCGCAACGGCGGCAGCCGGAACTGGACCGACGCCATTTTCCGGCTCGCCGATTACATGAAGAGGACTTCACCAGGCAACGTGTTCTGCATGGATTGGGGCATTATGGACAGCATGCGCCTGCTGAGCCGCGGCAAACTGCCGCTCGTCATCGCCACGGACCCGTTCACCAGGCCCCAAGGGAACGACGCCGAGCGCGCATTCCTGGCAAAGGCGATCTCCGGACCAGATCATGTTTTCATCAACCACACGAAGGATTTTGAGTTCTTCCCCGGCGTCAACGGCAAGCTGGTGAAATACGCCGCCGATGCCGGCTACCGGCGCGAAGTCATGGCCGTGATCCCCGACAGTTACGGACGCCCGGTTTACGAAGTGTACCGTTTTGTCGTCCAGTGAACGCTGAAGCCACCATGGGCCGGCCAATGAAAAAAGGGTTTGCGTTACAATAGACAGGTAGCAGATGCTGAAGCGCTTCATCCTGTGGGACGTTCCGCGTGCGAGCTGGCAGTACGATGTAATCGTCGCCATCATCCTGGCGTTCATTTTTCTCACCCCGCGCGACTGGTTCCGCGATCAGCCCCGCATTCCGCACGCCAGCAGTATCGCCTTGCTGCCGTCGGAAAACGGGATGTCGGTTTTCTTTGTCGATGCGCAGTTGCTGGATGGAACCGCCGAGAATCAGCGCGTTGCCAAGCTCACCACGGCCTTGCGGTCCCGCATGAGCAACCGGAACCTGTCGGTCACCCGGGTGGAGCCGATTCTCGATTCGGAAGGCGAACTGCAAGGGTACATGGCGTTTGCGCGTCAGTGAGCGTACTCCGTCGCAGTCCGGTCCGATTAGAGGAGTTGGTGTGTCCATGACCTGGTTTGGTACTTTGTTCGTTCTGAGCGGCGCCCTGCTCTCTCTCGCGGCCGCGGGCCCAGGCGCGCCGGCCGCCGACCCCGCGCTGGATGCGGTACTGGCACGTCTGGATCAGGCCTCGGCCAACTTCAAGGGGCTGACCGCCGAGATCCGGAAGATGTCGCACACCGACGTGGTGAACGTGGACGACGTGAACTCCGGCACGATCATGGTGAAGCGTGTCAATTCGCACGATACCCGCATTCGCATCGAATTGACCGACCCCCAGCAGACTGTGACCATCGGCGCTGGCAAAGCCCAGGTATTCAAACCTAAAACCAATGAGGCCGACGAGGTGGAACTGGGCAAGAACCGCGGTCTGGTGGACCAGTTCATCCTTCTTGGATTCGGCAGTAACTCGGCCGACATCAAGAACGCCTATTCTGTGACGTTGGGAGGGGCGGATTCCGTCAACGGCGAAAAGGCCACCCGAATTGTATTGCTGCCGAAGGACCCCGAAGTGCTGAAGCATATCAAGAGATGCGAACTCTGGATTTCCGACAAGGGGTTGACCATACAGCAGAAGTTTCACACCGGGGGTGGCGACTACGTGCTCTCCACGTACTCAGGCATGAAGTTGAACCCCAATATCGCCGATAAAGATTTGAAACTGGAGCTTCCCAAAGGCGTCAAGTTCGGCAAGTTGAAATAGGCATGGAGAAGACCAAGACCAGTTCGTACCGTTTGGAATACCTGGACTGGGTGCGCGGCATCGGCGCCGTCATCATGCTGCAGGGCCACGTGTTCCATTCCTTTTTGCGGCCCGAACTCAAGACCACCGGGGCGTATACGTTGTCGCAGTTCGTGGGCGGCATGCCCCCGGCCCTCTTCCTGTTCCTCACCGGCATTACGCTGGCGTTCCTCATGGACAGTATTGAGCGCAAAGGCCTGGCGCCGCGCCGGCGCGTCCTGGAATCGCTGCGCCGCGCCGGCTATCTGTTTTTCCTCGCTTTCGCTTTCCGCCTGCAACTCTGGGTCTTCGGGATGCCGGCGCCCTGGCAGGGCCTGTTCAAAGTGGATGTGCTGAACTGCATGGGGATCTCGATCGCGCTGCTCTCCGTGATGGCCCTTTTCAAGACGGCGGAACGGATTCGCCTGTGCGCGGTGCTCGGCCTGGCTATCGCGCTGCTCTCCCCGGTGATCTCCGAAATGAACTGGTCCGGCGTGCCGTGGATCGTCCGCAACTACATCATTCCCGACTATAATTCCTTCGGTATCTTTCCCTGGGGCGCCTACCTGGCATTCGGCGTGAGCGCCGGCAGCGTGATTCGCGCCATCCCGCGCGAGGCCACCGAACGCTGCATGCAGTGGGCGGCGCTGCTCGGCGGCGTGCTCATCCTGGCCTCCCAGTACATGGCCAATTCCTCGTTCACGATCTACGCCAAATCGGAGTTCTGGCTGAACAGTCCGGCGCAGGTGCTGACCAAGGTCGGCGTGCTGTGCCTGATGATTTCCCTCGCGTTCCTCTGGACGCGCTATGGCGCGGGCGAGGGCTGGAGTTGGATCCGCCAGTTCGGCGTCACCTCGCTCCTCGTCTACTGGGTGCACATCGAACTGGTATACGGCCACGCCGCCTGGCTTTTCAGAGATAGCCTGACGGTTCCGCAGACCCTGTTCGCCGCGGTGGCGGTGATCCTGCTGATGCTGGCAATTTCCACCATGAAGACCCACCGCGAAAAGTGGCTGGGTGTCCTCTCCAACCTGGGGTGGAACTTCACCCCGCGCCCCGATTCCGCCGCGGGGGACTAAGGCCTCCAATCCCGAGATTTGGCCCTGAAGAAGCACCGCTTGCTGACGCGCGCGGCTCTGATCCGAGCCCCGACCGTAAGAC
>PLDO01000523.1 GCA_003136215.1 Bryobacterales bacterium | reverse complement strand
CTAACCGCTGAGCTAAGGGCCCGCGCTAATTGAATCAACTATTTAGGCTGCGTCCTTCTCGGCTTCCTGGTTCGGTGTGCCCTCTGTGTGCCCACCCTTGCCATTCGCGCCCGAGTTGAACGCCTCCAGCTTCTCGAACGCGCGCTCCATCGCCTCGGACGTCGGGTGCACGTACCGCTGGGAAACCGTAACGCTGCTGTGCCCCGCAATCTTCATGATGGTGAACGCGTCCACCCCGGCTTCTCCGAGTCTCGTCAGCATGGTGTGCCGCAGCGAGTGGATCACGAAGTCACCAGGTAGTTTCAGTTTATCGCGGACTCGCTTGTGTTGGTGGGAAAGAGATGTGCCGACGATCGGTCGGCCCTCCCTCTCGCCGGGGAAGACCCACTCGTTGATCGCCTCCGCCCTCCGCTCCGCGAGCATGGCCTTCACTCGCGCCGTCAGGCTGACGTTGCGCTGCGCGTTCCGGGACTTGCCCTTGCACACGTGGACGTACCCAAACTTGGCGGCGCCGACCGGCTCAAGGTGGACGTCCGGCCACTGGAGGCCGATGGCCTCGCCGACGCGGAGCCCGGTGTCGAGGATCATGACGGCGGCGTCTCGCAGCGGCAGGGGAGTGGCCTCCAGGTACTTCGGCTCCTGGTCGTGGCCCAGCACGAACTCCCTGTTGCGCTCGCCGGGGAGCAGGCGGATTCGGGGCACGCGATCCACCAACTTCCACTCCTGAGCCAACCGCAGAGCGCGGCGCAGCGTCGCGAGGTGCCGGTTGACGGTGGCCGGCATGACCTCCTTGCTTCGAGCTTGCACGTACTTCTCGATCAGGCTCTCGTCGATGCGGTCGATCTTGGCGCTTCCCAGCGGCGCGAACTTGACCATGTTCGCCATCTTCTCCCGGTAGAAGGTGACGGTTCGCGGCTTCTCCTTGCAGCGCACCTCAATGTGTCCCATGAACTGCGCCTCGTACTCCTTCAGGGTCGGGACCTTGCTGCGGTCGCGGATTCCCGCCTCGCCCTTCGCTAGCTGCGTCCGGTGCTGGGCCTCAAGCTGCGCGGCGGCCTGCTTGTTCGGCTGCTTCGTGTTGACTCGGATCAGGCGTCCGTTCCACTTGAAGCGATACCAGTAGGCGGGGTATTCCTTCGTGGTTCCGTCCGCGAGTCGCTTGGTTCTTTTGAAGATCATGGCGGTTGAATTATGCTGCGAGCGGCGGGGCCGCGTAAGCCAGCGAGGCCTGGCGCTCGGCCTTCTTCTTGGCCTGCCAGCGCTTGCAGGCTGCGAGCGCGCGCTCGCGATATTCGGGGTCGCTGCGGTACCGCTCGCGGCTCCTCGCACGCGCCCAGTTTCGTCGGCGTTCCCGGAACTCGGGGTCGCTCTGGTAGCGGACTCGCGTGCACTCTCTCGCGCGCCCCTGCTCTGCCTCGCGGGCCCCAGGCTCCCCCGCCCACCGCCTGAGGGTGTGAACGTAGTCCACCGTGACACCGTACGCCCCGGCCACGAGCCGGGCAGGATCGCTGCCGGCGCCGATCTCCGCGGCCTGCTCGGGTGATAGCTTGCGGCTCATCTCAGGCGGCCCTCCCCGCGAGGTCGGCCATCATCCACGCGTCCAGTTCGGCGACGGAGTAGAAGGTCATCCGGCCCTTCTTGATGCGGCGCGGCCCCTGGCCCATCCGCTCCATCTTGTTCAGGTACTGCTGGGTCACGCTCAGGTAGTCAGCGGCGGCGCGGAGGCGCAGGTAGGCCGGCGCGATCCTCGCTGGGATGCTGGCGCTTTCGGTGCTGCTCGGGGGAACGGGCTTCACAACAGCCATCTCGGGTGCTCCTTGGAGGTTGGTGTCGTGGGAGCGCCCTGGCGTACGACGGGCCGAGCGCTACCGACCACCGGCTGTTGTTCGGACTGGGCCGGCAACCTGCCGGACGCCCCGAACCGCGCTCTGCACCGAAAGCCGCCCCGAGCCGATTGGCGGCGAAGTGCCGGCGCGACCAGGGCCAGCCTTGATGCTTCTGGGTGCCCGCGCCTAGATGTAATTTATCACCACCGGCCGAAACCGGACACAACATAATCTAGTGATCTCGTTGATTCAGCAGGAGATGAAAAAGTGATGTTCGCGTCACCGCCCTTAGCTCAGGTCTCTAGAGCTTCCAGGATTGGCAGCCAGCCCCAGGTGGTCGTGACCAAGGGCGAGGCTCTGCGGACGCGATCTGGGCGACCCTGGGCTCCGAACAGGCGTGCCAGGGATGGGGGGCAAGGGCGGGTTCGCAGGGGTGGAGATCCTGGGGCGTCGAAGCCTGGGCCCCTGAGGGCGGGGGAGCCCGCCATATATCTTAGGGCAACGCGTTCGAGAAGTTACCAGGAACACTGATAGGCCAGCTTCCGCCAAAGAAACACATCAGCCATTAGGTCTTCAAGAATGCCTAATGACTGGTTAAGCTATTCAGTTTGTGTTGCTTGCATCAGATACATCGGTAGATTGGCTCAAAAGTCTTTCACTTGATCGTCTCGAGCGCATTGAGAGAAGTATATAGAGCCGCCGGGGCCGAAGACCCGACGAGCCAGCCACTTCGTCCACGGTGGCACCAGTGCCCTTTTTCCAAGCACACCAGGGGAGCCCGCCACCATATATAGAACAGCAACGAACATGATGAACCAGCATGTCTATTAGGGGCCGGGCTATCCTAATGCAGACTTAAAGACCTTCTTCTCCAGCAGCTTGCAGCATCTCTACATCAGATATTAGCCTTCGCGTGCGCTCATACCTGACAGGTGTGTGCGTTGCTCCCTGGTATAAGGGGCGCGGGCGTCGCGTCTCCCCTGCCACACGACCGCCATCCCGACAAACAAGCCCTGCGTCAAGCCCTGTCTGTCACCAACCGTTGAGGTCCCAACCTCGACATTATGAATGAGGCTGCCGGTTTCCCGCCTAAGCAGACGGTTGAGACCGGACGGCCTTCCTGATGCCCACTCGAAGGGGCGGCCTCCTGCCAGGGGCTGCCCCGCTCCCTCGGGCGGACCAGGAGCAGTCAGCAGTCTCACGAGGCCCGACGCAAGGGGGCCCCCGCTCGAAACTCCGCAGAGGAGCCCGGATTGACCGACAGCAAGAGCCTGGACGCCTACCGCCAGATCGTCGGAGCCCTCGACCAGATGGACCGCTCCGCGGGGGTCGTGTCCTCCCTGGTTGACGCCCGGACGAGATACCAAGTCCAGGAGTCCCTCGCGGAGATCCAGCGCCGGCTTGAGCAGGTGCGGAGCGCCGTCGAGGACGTGCTGTACGACGACCACGGCCGGCTGGGCTTCGAGAGCGAGAGCGGAAGGCCCGCGCCCGTGCCGGACGCCGGCGCCGGACGGAGGAAGCCGCGGCCGGACGCGGGAACTGCGAGCGCCGAAACGAGAGAGAAGCGGCGGGAGGCCACGCGGCGGTGGCGCGAGGCCAACCCCCAGCGGGCGCGCGCCACCGAAGCGAAGTGGGGGGCGGCTCGGCGGGCCCTTGCCGGACTTCAAGGGGAGTTATGCGCCCCAGTTTTGAAAGGGAAAAATGAACAACAAACAAAACACAACGAACAATGAGTCAGCGCTGTCAGACGCCGAACTCAAGAACATGACCATCTTGCGGGACGCCGCGCTCCTGATATGGCGAGCGCTGCCCGCGAGCCTGCGAACACCCGAAGGTCTCAAAACAAGTGAGGAGACGCGATGAGCCCCCTGCCCCCGTCATTCACGCGCCTGATCGAGCGCGGGCCCGAAGGCGCCGCCGAGTTCCTCCAGAACGTCAGGCCCGTCACCGTGGCTCGGGCGCCGGAGGAGATGCCGGCCGCAGCAGGAGACAACCTGTGCTGGATCTGGCAAGGAACCAACGGCAGCAACGGCGCCGTTCGCGTGGACGGCGAGACCTTGGTCTGCCGCGCCTACCAGCGGCTAGTCGGTCCCATTCCGCCGGGCCGTCGCCCTTGGCAGGAATGTCGCAACAAGCTCTGCGTCAATCCACGCCACCTGGCACTGCGGACGCCGACCGAGATTCGATCGACCAGCGCGGGGCGCCTGTCTCCCGACGAGCGGAAGCAAGTCCTGGACCTCCTGGCGGCAGGAGAACGGGAGGTCGACGTGGCGAGCAAGTTCGGCATCTCGCAGCCCTCCGTCTCGGCGATCAAGAACAAGCGCGAGGTACTGTTCGACCCGGACGGCGGCGAGCAGACCGACGACGCCGATCAGCACTCGGCGCAGTCCCTCACCGAGTGGCTCAACCGGCAGGACCGCAGGCTTGGACCCGTAGGGCAACTAGCCCGCGGCGAGGCCATGCCCGAAGAGCAGCGCGAGAAGGCGTTCTCAAAGGCCACCAAGGAGTTCCTCACCTACCAGCTTCTCTCGCGCGAGTACGAGACGCGCCGACGGGAGAACCGCTGATGTCGATAGCGAGCAGTATGACTACCAGCGCGCAGTTCCCGGAGCTCACTCCCGGCGAGGCGAGGGAGATCCGCCAGATGTTCCGCGCCCGCGCGGGCCTGCGAACGATCTGCGACAAGTTCGGCGTCACGAGGGAACACGTTTTCGCGCTCTGCGGCAACAACCGCGGGGCGCGGCACTCACAGCAGCAAGCGAAAAGACAGGACTAGACCAAAATGGAAATCAAAGAGTACTACGACGAAATCCGGCGCACCAAAGCGCACCTGAGCAAGGAACTGCTCGCCGGCAAGCACGCCGCGCAGCCCGAACCGGAACTGGTGACGGACCAGTTCGGCGAGTCCGAGAAGCAGGCCACCTGCGTGTACGTGACCAGCGTCCGGAACCGCGAGCGCGGGACGCAGGCCGGCCACGTCTCCCTGGCGACCCTCGATCTCGCCGCGGCCCGCATCGTGGAAGGCACCCACCGCGTCGCGACCGCCGAGGAGATCGAGGCGTGCCTGAAGCGGCAGCAGGAGCAGAAGCGCTACCACGACCAGACAGAGGCCAAGTTCGACTCTCGCGCGCGCCAGTTCCGCGTGAGCCTCCCGGAGTAGCGCCATGACGGTAGAACAGTTCATCCAGTCCACGGTGGAGGGCCCCGGCGCGCTGTCGCCCGAGGCCCTCGCCATGCACGAGGCGCGAGTCGCCGAAGCCGAGAAGGCACTGCGCGACGACCGCCAGCAGAGTGACGCCGCGGAGCAGCGGGTCGTGTCGCTCACCAAGCGCCAGACGGCCATCAACAAGCGGCTGGCCGAGGTACAGGGGCAGGTCCGCGACAAGACCGGCCTCCGCGCGGTCATCGCGGACCTCCGGGCGACAAAGAAAGAGTGTGAGCGCCGCGCGGCGCTGGAGCAGGAGGAAAGGCTCCTGTCCGAGGGGCTCCAGTTTCTCGTGGCCGGCGACATGGCCGACGCCGAGCTAGCGGTGAAGGCGTCACGACTGGCGATCCGCAGAGCCCAGCGGGCGTGGGTGGACGCCAAGGGCCGATCCGAGACCGCGAAGCTTTGGGCCGACCTGGCCCCCGCCATGCGCCGCGACCCCAACCTGACCATCCAACTCGACCGCGGCGGCGTGGTCGTCGAGTACGTGCGGAAGCTCAACGAGATCGAAGGGGAAGTAGAGGCGCTCCAGGACGCGCTGGCGAGGGAGACGCGCCAGGTGCGCGACCAGCAGGCGAGGCTCGGAGTCCTGGCGGAGTAGCAGGGCAGGGTCACATAACACTCACTAACGAACGCAGCAACAGCGAGGAAAAAACATGAGCGACGAAATCAAGGTCCGCGACTACGCGCGGAAGGATCTCGACGAGATGACCGCCGAGGAGCTCCGGCACGGAGCGCTGAAGTGGATGCAGGCCGAGGCCGAGGGCGAGGGTCGCGGCGACGCCAAGGCCGAGAAGGCCGCCGAGCCCAAGATCAAGGCGAAGACGATGGGCGGGAAGAAGCAGGGCAAGAAGGCCCTGCTGGCGCGCATCCAGCAGCTTGAGCAGCGGCTCAGCGGAGGGAACCAATGATCGCGAGCGGACTCGGACACATCGCGGTGCCGACCCCCGGCACGCCGGTGCTGCTCAGCGCCGTGCTCACCGCCCTGGGCCTCGACCCGGAGACGCGGGCGGCCAGAGTGTACTTCACCCCACTGGCGGGCAACGCCAACAAGACCTACGTGGGCGTCCCCACCATGAACAAGGGCACCGGCGTCGGCGTGCTGAAGCAGCTGCAGATCCCGCCCGCGAACGGCTTCAACGACACCTTCACGCTGGAGGCGCCGGGCGGCGGCGTGAACCTGATCCGACTGGGCAGCCTCGCCGTGGACGCCGACACCGCCAACGACAAGCTGACCGTCAGCTACGTGCAGGGCTGAGCGATGCCGGCGAAGCTCACGCCCGCCGACACGGCCGCGATCCGGGAGAGCCAGGAGCCCACTCGGGTCCTGGCCGCCCGGCACGGCGTCTCGAAGAACCGCGTCAAGGAGATCCGCGCGGAGGTCCGCGCCGGCGCCAGCGAGGACCGCGGCGGGCGTCCCCCTGGCTACCCCAAGACCGGCGGGCGCCTGCCGGGGACGCCAAACAAGAGGACCGTGTACGCGCGCCAGATCATCGAGGAGCACGGCGCCGACCCCGTCGAGATGCTGGCGAAGACGATGAGGGACGAGGCCAACGTGCCACTCGACATCCGGATAGACTGCGCGAAAGCGCTGCTGCCGTACGTGTACCCGCGGCTGGCGGCGGTCGAGGTCACGGGGCGCGACGGCGACCCGGTTCAGGTCGAGCACGACTCCGCGCTGTTCCGCATGATGCGGGAGGACGACGCGCTGGTGGAGCGCATGGAGGCCATCATCATCGAGCAGACCGCCCCGGCTCGGCGGGAGCGCGCGCTCGAACCCTCCTACCTGCCCGAGCTTCCGAGCGGCGCATAAGACCGCGCATGGGCGCCTGCGGGCTTAGCGCTTCGCGTCGAACAGGTCCGCCGGTATCGGCCTGAGCCCCGAGAGGTCGCGCCTGGCGGGGTTGTGGCATCCGGGCCCGACGCCTATCCCCCAGCCGGTGTGCGGGCGCCAGTCCAGGACGTCGGAGGCGCGGTCCATCCAGGCGCCGACGTGCGCTCCGTGGTAGAGGTTGTACACCGCCATCTGAGCCGGCGTTCCAGTGAGGTTGACGCAGCCCTTCTCGTCGTCGATCTGCTTCAGGAACTGCTCGCTCGCGGCCTGCGGGTAGGCGGAGTAGAGGCGGAAGAAGTCGTACAGCCGGCCGAGGAGCAGCTGCGTGCCCCGCAAGGTGACGTAGGGGTAGTCGTATACGGTCGCGGTCGTCTTCTTGCGCGGCTGCTTGTTGACGAACAGGCCGAGCGTGCCGCGCTGGTCGCACACGCCCCTCCAGAAATGGCTGCTCGTCTCGCAGTCGGCGAACCCTTCGTGCTCGCAAACTGGTCTGGGCTCGCGGAAGTCCTCCATCTCGTCTTGTCCCGCGAGCGTGCCGTAAGCATAGAGAACGACCTCTGTGAGGGATGCCTCCGCCAGCCGCCCGCTCAGCAGCGACGTGACGAAGTACGTCCGGTGCTGACCGGCGAGGTCCGCGAGTATGCTGTCGTTAACCTCTTCCAGGTTCATGAGCTCATGTTAGCTGGCCGACGCCAGTTCCTCGAAGGGGATATCTTCGTCTCGATTGTCCTGCGTCACCGTATCAGGTCGCCGAGCGTGCGGAGATCCGAGAGCGATGCGGATCTTCGAATCGTCCGCGTACTTCCAGTGGTGCGCGCTCTTGTCGAACTTCTCGTAGTCTTCCCCCATCTCGGCGGCGAAGCGGCGATACCTGATCCCGAAGGAAGCCAGCGAACGCCTGAGTTCGTGGAGTAGGGACTCGTCGGCTACGCGGTACTCGGCGCGCCGGCGCGCGACCCGTCCGCCCAGTTCGTGCAGGTAGTCGAGAAAACGATTGCGGCCGAGGAAGTCGCGGGGTTTGACGCTTATCGCGTACACCTCAGCAACAAGCGACTCATGCTGCTCCATCCGGGAGAGGACCAGCCGCTCCAGCTCCCCCCGTCTTCGGTCAACCTCCGCAGCCCAGAAGTCGAACGCCGCCTCCCCTGCCGGCTGCGTCATCTCCTGAATCTTGGACTTGATATGTTCGCGCATTTTCACAGTCTCCGCCCAGAGTGTACGACGCGCCGAACCGGAGACGGACACGTCCGCGTGGGATCTCATTGAAAACACTCGCGAAGAAATATTGGAAGAATCGGTGACCGCCGGACCGCAGCGGCGCATAAGTGCAGTCATCTCCCCCTGCCGCAGCGGATAATCTTGAGAGTCTGAGGGATGCCGCCCCACTAGCACCTCTAGGAGAATTGCGGATGGCGCGGGGCAAGTTTAGCGACGAGCTCATCGTGGCTGTGCGCGCAGCAGTGGGCACCGCGCCGGAGCTCGCCCACCGCTTTGAAATCAGCGCTTTCAACGTCCGGCGCATCAAGCAGGGCCTCTTGGGTCGTCGAGTCCCCTTCACGCCGACCGTCGATCCGACACCCTCCGGCGGCAAACGTGGAGAGTGGCTTGGCCGAAAGCTGACTCAGGATCAGCATGAAGCCATCCGCTCCGACAGAAGGCGGGGTTGCCGAGCCGCCCGCGAAGTCGGAGCGCAGCACGGAGTGGCTGCGGGGCGGGTCCTTGAGATCTGGCATGAGGCCGACTTCGCGGCGGCGAAGGCCGCTCCACTAGCGTCTCTAGGGAAGACTGTGGGGAGGGCGTCGAAGAAGCGGCTCGGCGCCGATCTGATCGTCGCGGTACGTGCAGCGACCGGAAGCGCCGCACAGATCGCCCGCCGGTTTGGCATCAAGACCCGCTCGACGGTCTCCGGGATAAAGCGCGGGAGCGTGGGTTGGAGTGTGCCTTACACGCCTACGGTCGATCCGACGCCGGACCAATCGTGGCCGCTATGGGAGCATCGGAGTTTGAGACTGATTCGTGCCGACGAGGCAGTCGCCTCCGACATGAGGCGAGATTCCGAGTCAGCCCGCGAACTCGCGGCTGAGCATGGTGTTAACGTCGCGCGTGTATGGAAGATCTGGCGCGAGGCCGACTTCGCGACGGCGAAGAAGGCCTACGAGGCCAGGCTCTCAGAGCGAGATGCCGAGGTGGTCGCAGGGCGCGTCGGCGAGGTCCAGCCGAACGCCGATGTACCGCTCGGTGACCGTCACTGAAGAGTGGCCCAGGCTGAGCGAGACCTGCTCCATCCCCGACCCGCCGTAGAACGCCAGCCGCGCGAAGGTGCGTCTCGCGTCGTGCGGCCGGATCTGGACGCCGACTCGCCCCGAGTGCTCAAGCACGATCCTGAATATCGTCTGCGGCGACAGCCGGTCGCCCGCCAGCGTGCCGTTGCACCGCACGGGCCTGAAGACCCTGCCCTCCGCGATGCCCGCCGCCGCGGTCCACTCGTCGATGGCGAGCTTGGTCCAAGCGGCCATCGGGATCGTGCGCGCCTTGCCCTGCTTGCCGACGAGGTCCACGATGCACCAGCGGGCGTCCCGCATCTGGACGTGCTCCATCGCGAGGTCCCTGGCCTCGTTGCGCCTGAGCCCGGTGCCAAGCAGGACGGCGAGCAGCGCCCTGTCTCGCTTGCCGGTGAAGGTGGACGAGTCGGGCGCCGCCAGCAAAAGTTTGGCCTGGTCGCGCGTGAGCCAGTTGCCCGTGCGTATGCCCTCGCGGCGGACGCCCTTGACTCTGCCCACGGCCGCGGCGATGTTGGGATCGAGCATTCCCGCGTCGGACGCCTCGAAGCCGAGCCGCCGAATCGCGCTGAGCGCCTGGTTTATGGTGGACGGGGAGCAGCCGAGGCCCTCCAGGTGCGACCGGTACTGGTTCACCAGAGGCTTGCCGAAGGCCCGCCCCGCGGCCCACGCGATGAAGCGGTCCAGCGCGATTTCATATTGTCTCTTCGTCAGCGGGGACGAGACCGCGTCCAGCACGAGAGACTTGAGGACTCGCAGCGGGTCGGGAGGAGCCACCAGCGCGACTGCGCAGGATTCGCTAGTTGACATTATGCTCCCCTGTCATCCCCGCGATTCGACAAGTATCCCGGCCGGCCGGTAGATCTTGCAGAAGTGCCACGCGACCAGCTTGTCGGGCCGCCCGGACTTGCTCGTCTTGGCCGCGATGGCCGCGCACTCGGCCATCGACAGCGGCTTGCCGGCGCCCCTGATCTCCTCAGCCAGCCGACGAGCGAAGGGGGTCATGGCCTGCACTTTCGCCAGCCGCTCGGGGCCGTCGATCTCGACGGCGTACCTCTTGACCTTGGGGGCCTTCTCCGGGGTGCCGTTATCGGAGTTCCGGGTATCCTTCTTCGCGTCGGTGGTTGCCGCCTTGGCGTCTTGCACCTCGGGGACCTTGGGAGCCTCCAGGGTCTTCGGGAGCCGCTCCGCGGCCTGCCAGAAAAGCTCGATCGCCTTCGCCTTCGTGGCTGGCTTCGGCGTCTTCCCGTCGCCCCGGATCGCGGCCACCAGGCCGGCGACCTCCGTCGTCTTCATCGCCGCCAAGCTGGCGTCGGTGTGCTCGATGCCGTCCACGACGGCCTTGCGTGCTTTCTTTGCGGTTGCCATCTCTATATCTCCCTCGTGCCGAGAATCTCGGCGACAGTTCGGATGAAGCACTCGCCGCGGTAGCGGCCGTCGAGCAGGGTCAGGAAGAGGTCCTCGCCGTTGACTTGGTCGACGCGAGCCTTGGTCGCGCCGTGGATGTTCACGCTGATGATGTCCTTCTCTTTGATCTCGCTCATCTCTGTACTCCTTGTATTCTCTTTCCCGCCGCCCCGTCGGAAAGGCGGCCTGAATGAATCGTGTCGCGTTCCGCTGGAAAAGTACGCGCCCATTTTCGCTAAATTTCCTTAGCAATCCGCCGGGTCCCATAAGACCGACTGACGAACATTGCGGAGGCGCGCCAGTGAGCGTCCCGGCGTGGGTTGACAGTCTCACGGATGCTGTTACGCTTGTTCTCGTGACCGATTTCATCGAGTGGCTTTCTGGAAACGAGCCGAACGGCTTCGAGGATGCGTACGCACTGTACAAGGCCGTCGAAGGGGAGAGCATGGGCCCCTACAAGTCAACGAAGGACGACGCCAAGGGCCACGTCTACATAAAAGGTCCGGAAGGACCTTCGCTCGCGCTCGTGAGCGAAAAAGCGAGAGAGTATTTCGTTCGGCTGATACGCCGGCGCTACATGGACGGCGACGGACCAGAGGCAATGGCCCCGGAAGGCTGGTACTACTTCATGCACTCCATGTCCAAAGACGACTAGGGGAAGCCTCAGTCGTCGGCCTTGTTCCGTTCCGCGCGGTCGCGCTCGTACTGGCGAATTATGCCCGTCGGATCTTCGGGCCACGGGCGCGACTTCACCAGTTGGTAGTACGAAGAGACGCGGCCACCCTCCGACAGCTTGCGGTTGAACGTCTCGATCTCCCAACCCAGGTAGCGAAGTTCGCGGATGCGCTTCTTCCAGTCGTCCTGGTTGGCTACGAACTCCAGCGTAGCCGCAGGCACGGCCTCGCCCTTGAACGCCTTCAGCGTTTCCCCGAGCCGCACGTGGACGCTCTTGTGAGCCATCACCTTTCGCATCCAGTCGGCATCGACCGACTTGAAGTAGTTCTTCTTCCCGGCGTTGCAGTCCTCGCAGATCGCCCACAGGTTGTCGGGCACGGTCTCGCCGCCCCACTCGCGAGGCACCTTGTGATCGACCACCAGCACGATGCCGTGCTTCTCGATGGTCCGCCCGCAGTTCCCGCAGCGTCCGCGCGCCGCGTGGAGCGCCTGGGCCCTGAGGCGGATGTTGATCTGACTCGTGTCCCGCGGCTTGGTCCTCGGTCCCTTGTAGACGTAGAGAACCCGCGGGCCGTCCTGCACCTTCTCGATCAAGTGCAGGTAATTGAGCTCGCGGCGGCGCCGGCCGAAGTTCGCCTGCTCCGCCGGCGGGATCTTCAGTTTCTCGCGGATCTCGCCCTCGGTGATGCCGTCCGGGTGCTGTTTCATGACCTCAAGTATCTTGAGGCTCATGTCGCTGAGGTTGGCCATGGGGAAACCCGATTGTCGCCGGCCTCAGATCGGCAGTCAAGGAGTGCTCGCGGGGCAGTATAATCAAACGGAAGCTTGATGCCGATAAGACGAGAGATGACGTGCCTTGAATTGTGCGCCGGGGCGGGCGGCCAGGCCATCGGTCTGGAGCGCGCCGGCTTCGAGCACACCGCCCTCGTCGAGATCAACAAGCACTGCTGCGAGACGCTCCGCCTGAACCGTCCCAAGTGGAACGTCGTGCAGGACGGCGACCTGCGGAAGTTCGACGGCTCGCCATTCAAGGGCGTGGACCTCGTCGCGGGAGGGCTCCCCTGCCCGCCGTTCTCCGTGGCGGGGAAGCAGCTGGGCACTCTGGACGAGCGCAACCTGTTCCCCGAGGCCATCCGGGTTATCGACGAGTGCCGGCCGAAGGCCGTCATGATCGAGAACGTTCGCGGCATCCTCGACGCCATCTTCGACGACTACCGCAACCACGTCGAGAAGCAGCTTGAGAAGCTCGGGTACAAGCCCGACTGGCGAATGTACAACGCGACCGACTTCGGCGTGTCTCAGCTTCGTCCCCGCGTCCTGTTCGTGGCCGTCAGGAAGGATCTGTACGACAACTTCTCCTGGCCGATGCCGAGGTTCGTTCTGCCGCCGACGGTGGGCGAGCTCCTTGGCGACTTGATGGCGGCGAACGGCTGGAAGGGCGCCAAGCAGTGGGCGATGAAAGCCGACGCGATCGCGCCGACGGTGGTAGGCGGCTCACACAAGCACGGCGGGCCGGACCTCGGCCCGACGAGGGCGCGCAAGGCGTGGGAGTCTCTCGGCGTGGACGGCCTAGGCATCTGGAACGAGGCGCCCGGCCCCGACTTCGTCGGCATGCCGCGGCTTACCGTCCGCATGGTCGCGCGGCTGCAAGGCTTCCCGGACGACTGGCAGTTCGCGGGCGGGAAGACGCAGTCCTACCGCCAGGTCGGAAACGCGTTCCCTCCCCCCGTCGCCTGCGCCGTGGCCGAGCAGGTCATGAAGTGCCTGCGCTCGCGGAAAGTCGTACCGATGGCGGGCTGACGACCAGAGCCCGGATCTTCTCGACGACCTTGGCGGGGGACCTCTCTATCTCGTGCTCCCAGATGCGGACGACCCGCCAGCCGTCAGCACGAAGTAGCCTGCCCACCTTCCGGTCTCGCGCCTTGTTGCGCGCGAACTTCTCGGACCAGTAGCCTGTGTTGGAGGTCGGCGCGCGGTAGCACCTCGGGCATCCATGCCAGTAGCAGCCGTCGAGGAACACGACTAGGCGTGCGTCCTCGAAGACGAAATCGGGCTTCCCCGGCAGATCGCCGGTGCACAGCTTCCATCCGCAGAGGCCGGAGCGGATCATGCGGAACCGGACGGCCTTCTCGGTGGACTTGTTGCCCCGCGAGCGGATCGCGGACATGTTTCGAGAGCGCTGCTCGGGAGTGAGCCAGTCCATCAAGGACGAGTATAAGGCACGGCTGGTCGGTGTGCCCCCTGTGTGCACCTTTCGGTGTCTTCCGGTTTCATCCGGTGCACACCGCCGACTTCCTAAGAGGCAATCGATTCAATCAGTTTCGTTCGGTGACAAGACCCAAGGGTGATTATGAGTCCGCTGCTCTAANNCTAACCGCTGAGCTAAGGGCCCTAAGGGTCTATTCACGGCAGTATCGAAGACCGGAAGACAGTCCCCGGAATGCCAACACCATTGTACCCAGTAGCCAGCGGTATTTGGGGCTTGAGCGAGGTTGTTGGCGCCGGCCGAGGTGGGGCTGGGGTGGGGATTGCCGGAACGAAGCCAATTTGGGGTGAAGTGATTTGGGGTGAATGAGGTAGGGACGGGGGTTGGAGGGCCGGCGGGGCGGCTTGAGCCTCGGCCTGGAGTTCTTTGAGGTCCTGGAGGGCGCGCTGGCTGGCGCGGCGGGTGCAGTTGAAGCGCCACTGGAGCTGGCCGAAGGCTTTGGACTTGTGGCTGGCGGTCTGGCCGAGGGGATATTTGTCATGGGGCTCGAAGGAGTCGCGGTGGTCGTATGCCCAAAGCTGGGTTTCGGCGGCGCGGAGGCGGCGCTGGAGCCACTCGCAGTAGATGAGGTCGTCGACGAGGGCGCGGGCTTCGGGGGAGGCGGGGTGGTGGCGCTGGTAATACTCGGCGATCAAGAGTTCGAGATCGGCGAGTTTCTCGGAGGGAAGGACGAGGGATTTGGCGTGGATGCCGGTTTTGAGGGCGTTCATGGAGGAGGCTGCCTTGCCCGCGACGGAGGTAGGGCCGGTGGACTTCTGGGAATTCCGGCGGTTGGCTTCTATTTGACGGAGAGTGGACATGATGGCTCCGGTAATGGACAGGCGGACCCAGAGGGTACCCCGGCCTGTCCTACCTTGAGGATAGAGGGGCGATTTGGGGGATTCGGGGGTGGAGGGCGGTAAGTGATTGGAAACAGGGGGCGGATATTTATGGATGTTTGGGTTACGGCTTTGCGGAGGAGGGCGTCGGCGGCCTTGTTGGACCACTGTTTCTGGGTGGCGAGGCCCTGGGGTTTGGTGGGGGCCGCGAATGGGGATTTGCGGATACTGCCCTGGTTTGCCCCCCCGGTCTGCCCGGTTGAGACATGGGTGGATCGCGTCCGAGCTTCGCTCGGATGGACAAGGCAGAGCCTTATCCCACCTGCGCCGGTTTGCCGCGGGCCTTCAGGAATTTGCGCGCTTTGGCGCTGGTTGCCGCCCGCGGATTGCCCAACTGGCGCGCCGCAAACAAGCGCAGCATCCGCCGGTCGGGCAGCAGGTCGGCCAGCGGTTCCAGCGCCTTCAGGGCGTGCCCGATGGCCACGTTCCGGCACTCCGGGGTGGCATATTCCGCGTACTCCACCCGCATGATTCGCAGCAGGATCCGGCGGACGAGGTGAGGCTTGGCCACGCCGATGACGACAGCCCCGCTAATGGCATTGGCCGCGCTGATCATGTCCGGCCCGGAGATGGGGTCGAGGTACCGGTCCAGGATGGCTTCGATCTTTCCTTCGCGATCTACCCGCGCCAGGTTGGCCAGGGTGAGCATGGCATTCCATTTCAGGATCTGGTTTTCGTGGTCCAGCATGGCCGCGAAAGAGTCGAAGTGCGGGTACAGCGCCTCGGGCACCAACTCGCTCAATATCAGCAGCGCCTTACTGGCGCCAAATCTCACACCCGCCCGTCTGGCGCTAAGTCCCGCGAGCACTTCCCCAATCAATTCATAGTTGTGTTCCGCCACGTCCGCCAATGGCGCGACCCGCGGATCCCGCTGCGGCCGTTTCGGCCGTGCGCTTCGTGCTGAGCTTTGCGGCATTGCCCTGGACGATATCTACACCCATGCGCCACCGTTTGCAAGCCCCAGGGCTGTCAGGCCGCGTCCGGCGCCAGCATCCGGGGGGCGGCGGCCGGCGCCGGTTCGGGGGTCAGCGGTTCACCCGCCAGTTCAAAGCGGAACCAGCGCATCAGCGCGCGGTCGCTTACCCGGCGGCGGCGCATGATCTCGCGGCGCCTCTGCCACATGGCGGGCCAACACTTTGCCACCTGCCAGAATGCCGGCAGCGAGCGATGTTCCAGGAACAGACATCCGGCCACTACCACCATGTCGCGCGCCGTCATGGGCAACCAGCAGTGCCGGTAGAGACCGGGCGTGGCATTCTTGATGCGCATCAGAAAACGATTCTTCACGGAGTGCATGTTGATGGACGGGGTGACAGAGCGCCGCTCCCCGGGCACCACGCTGCGGACGTGCCAGCCGACCGCCGCCGGCGTGTAGATGCATCGCCAGCCGAGCAGTTGCGCACGCCAGGCCACGTCGGCATCTTCCCGGTAGGCGAAGAAATCCGGGTCGAAGAAGTCGCCGCCAATGGAGATGTCGTCGACCATCCGCCGCCGGTAGAGCGCCGCCGCCGCGCAGGCGCCAAAGACGTACTCGGCCCTGTCGTAGGCGCCATCGTCCGGCTCATGCCATCCGCGGTCGAAGTGGCGCATCGCGGGCGTAAAGAACAGGCCGGTGGAATCGATCCGCGGCTCGGCTAACGGCTGGAACCCGGCGCCGATGGAGAGCAACTTTCCACACACCGCGCCCGCCCCGCGGTCCAACTCCCCGGCATCCACCAGGCGGCGCACGAAATCTTCTTCCATCAACAAATCCGGATTGAGCGTCAACACCCATTCCGCCCGGCTGGACCGGATCCCCTGGTTCTGGGCCTCGGCGAACCCCACGTTGCAGCGGTTCCGGATCACCTGTATGCGGCTGCCGAATTCGTCCAGGATTGCGCCGGTACCGTCGTCGGAGGCGTTATCCACCACCACCACGGCCGCCTGGATGCCCTTTTGGGCCAGCGCGGCGTTCAAACAGCGACGGATGTACCGGCTGCTATTGAATGTGACAATGGAAATGCATACGGTGGGTTCCGTCATTGGTTTGGGCGTTGTTCAATTCAAAGACTCTTCGGACGCCAATCCAACTACACTGAATCCAGCTGCACCGAAAATATTCCTGAAAATGGTGTAGTTGGAAATATTTCCCGGGGGTCTTTGGTGAAGAGGGAATGTCGTCATTCGCGTCCGACGAACAACTCGTGGGTTTGATACGCCAGGACCAAACCGGTACGTCTTTGCAGGATCAGGTCTCCCGCCTGTTCGAAGAGGCGCGGGACGACGTGTACCGGTATCTGCTCACCCTGGGTTTGTATCCGCCGCAGGCGCAGGAGGCCGCGCAGGAAGTTTTTTTGCGGCTGTATGCCACCCTGCGCAAAGGGGAGGAGATTCAAAACCCGCGCGCCTGGATCTTCCGCGTGGCGCACAATCTCGGCCTCAAAATCCGCACCCGGCAGCATTCCGAGGAGCCATTCAACCCCGAACTGAGCGCCCACTCCACCACGCAGGACGGGACGCCCGAGAGCGAACTGTTGGAGCGCGAACGCATGACGCGTTTTCATGCCGCGGTGGAGGGCCTCAGCGAGCAGCAGCGCCGCTGCCTGTTTCTGCGCATGGAAGGTTTGCGGTATCCGGAGATCGGCTCCACGCTGGGCATCAGCCCGAGCGCGGTGGGGGAATTTCTACGCCGCGCCATGGTGCGGCTCAAGAAGGTGCGCGATGAGTAATCTCGACTTGCGCCACCCCGAAGACGGCCTGTTGCTGCGCTACCTGGATGGCGAATTGCCCGGGCGCAAGGCGCGCCGGGTCCGGGCCCATCTGGAAGCCTGCTGGCAGTGCCGCACCCAGGTGGAAGAGTTCGAAGGCGCGATCGGCGAATGCGTGCGCTATCGCCGGGATGTGCTCGCCCCCGGCCTGCCGCCCGCGCCGGAACCGTGGCGCAGCCTGGATTTCGAACGCGTGGATGCCGAACTGGCAACTCAATCGCTTTGGCTTCGCATGGCGCGCTTCCTCTCGCCGCTGCGGAGTGGCGCTCTGCGATGGGCCCTCACCGGCGCCGCCGTGCTGGCGCTCTGCTTCGTCCTGGTTCAACAGCTTCGCGAAACACCCAAAGTGGAAGCGGCCGTCCTGCTGCAAAAGGCCGTCCTGGCCTCCCAATCGCGTCCCGCCGCCGTCAAGCGCCTGCGCATCACCACCCGCACCGGCCAGATGACGCGCGTCCTCGGCGCTTCCTACAAGCCGCCGGCGCGGGAAACCGAAATCGCCCGCCTGTTCGATGCCGCCCACTACGATTGGAGCGATCCGTTGAGCGCCAAATCGTACTCCGCATGGCGCCAGGGGCTGCCGCGCTTTCAGGACGCCATCGCGTCCCAACCGAATTCTTACGACATCAAGACCACTACAGAAGATAGCGAACTCGTCAGCGCGACGCTTAAGCTCCGCAACAGCGACCTGGAACCTCTGGAAGGCCGCTTCGAGTTTCGCAACCGCGACTGGGTGGAAATGACGGAATTGGTCGACCAGCAAACAAATCCCGCAAGCCAAGTAGCTGGAACCACCGGCGGCACGCTTCGCCAACCTGCCGTGCCGCCGGGTCCTCTCACGGTCCCCGCCGAAACCACCGAACACTCGACGTACTCCGAAGAGTTGCAGGTGGTCTCCGCGCTCCATCAGTTGGGCGCCGACCTGGGCGACCCGATCGAAATCAGCCGGGAAGGCGGGCAGGTGCTGGTTTCCGGCACCGGGATTCCGCCCCAACGGCAACAACAGATTCATGGTCTGCTGGACCGGTTGCCGCACGTGGCAGTACGGTTCGACGACCCCGAATTCCCCGCAGGCGCAATGCCGGTTCCATCGGAACCGGCAACTCGTGATGCGGCTGGCCCCGAAAAATCAACATACGCGGCGCGAATTGAAGAACGCCTCGGTGGCCGGCCGCAGTTCGAGCGTTTCAGCGCTTCGGTATTGGATTGGACCGATTCGGCAATGACGCGCGCTTATGCGCTGCGCCGCCTGGCCCAGCAGTTTTCCGCCGCGGCCGAAAATGAAATGACGGCGGAAGACCGGCAAACCCTCCACAATCTCGGCCGCGAGCATCTGGCGGCTTTTTCCAAAGACGCGCAGCGCGTCGCCGTCACCGTCAATCCCGTTTTGGCCGGCATCGGAACAGGCGTCACACAACTTGAAGCGCGCCAGGAGCCTGTAGACTGGCAATCCGCCAGCGAAGAGCTGCTGGCCTCCGCGCGCCGCGCGGAAAGCCTGCTGGCTGTTGTGCTTGGCGTCGCGCCCGCGGGGGATGCTTCGGTCAATGTCCCGGGGCAGTTGCTCATCGCTCTGGCACAACTTTCCAGGGGCACCGAAGAGTGCCGGCGTCTGCTCGACGGCCGGTAAACGTACCTTTCCAGCCAGTTTCCCAAGGCGCATCCGGCAATCCTCCTGTGTTCTGTCGTACGATGGCCTTAGGCAGCGCAAATGAATGCTGGCCCCCTGGTCGCAGTTTTAGTCGCATTTCTAGTCTGCAATTCGCCGGCTTGGGCCCAGCGTTCGGCCTATATCCACGGTCGCGTCCTCGATCCGTCGCAGGCCGTGGTCCCGGAAGCCGACATCACTATCGTCAACCAGGAAAGCGGTTTCCGCCGCGTCACGCAGACGTCCTCCGACGGCGAATATGCGGTGGGTTCGCTCGACTCCGGCGACTACAAGGTCACGGTGCGGAAAGACGGATTCCGCACCATGATTCGCTTCAACGTGAAGGTGGCGAATCTGGAGGCGGCGGTGGTGGATTTCACGCTCAGCGTCGGCGCCGTGCAGGAGACCATTACCGTGGAAGGCGTGGCGGCGGTTCCAGGCCAGGAGGACGCCGCCATCGGGGTGCGCATCTCGCGTGAAGACATCCAGCGCCTTCCGCTGAATGGCCGCGGAGTTTTGGGTCTGCTGGAACTGTCTCCCGGCACCAACGTCACCCCAGCCACACGCGGGGAAGCCGGCCAGTTCACCGCCAACGGGCAGCGGCCTAACGCCAACTACTTCACCGTTGACGGCGCCAGCGCCAATACCGGCGTCACGGCCGGAGGTTTACCGGCGCAGGCTACCGGCGGCGTTCTGCCGGCGATGAGCGCCTTTGGCAGCCTGGACTCGCTTCTGCCGGTGGAGGCCGTCGATGAGTTTCGCGTGCAGACCTCCAACGCCATGAGCGAACTCGGCCGCCTGCCGGGCGCGAACGTGGCGCTCACCAGCCGCTCCGGCTCCGACGAATTCCACGGTTCGGTGGTTTACCGTTTCCGCAACGAATTGCTGGCCGCTAACGACTGGTTCGCCAACGTCGCCGGCATTCGCCGCGGTCCGTTGCGGCTGCACGATATCTCGCCGTCCTTCGGCGGCCCCATGCGCCGCGACCGCACCTTCTTTTTTCTCTCCTACGAGCACATGACGCTGCGCGGATCGTACGTTTCCACCCAACCCGTGCCCACCGATGCGGCACGGGCCGCCGCGCCGGCCTGGGTCCAGCCGGGTTTGGACCTTTACCCGCAAGCCAACGGCGGGGACCTGGGCAACTCCCTGGCCACCTGGTATGGCCGCAACGTACGGCCTTCGCAACTGGATAGCGGCCTGGCGCGTATCGATCATGCCATTTCCTCGCGAGCGACTTTCTTCGCCCGCTACAACGACTCACCCTCCTCTAACGAATTCGGCAGCACGCAGGTCAACCGTCTGGACCTCCGCTTCCGGAGCCTGACTCTGGGACTGAACTTACGTCCCGGCGCGCGCTGGACCATCGATTTGCGGGGCAACGAATCCCAGGCGGAGGCGCAATCCAGTTGGGCGCCGGCCGGCCAGGCCAATTCATCCGGATGCGCGCTGGAGCCGATGACGTCGTATCTGTTCCCCTCCGACGGGACCTGCAACCAGCTGGTGCGTTTTTCCATCGGCGGCGTCGGCCAGATGGTGACCGGCCGCGAGGGCACACGCACGCAGCGGCAGTTTCAAACGGTGGAATCCACCGCCTGGAAGGGAGGTTCCCACACGGTACGGTTTGGCGCGGATTACCGGCGCATGGTGCCCATCCGGCGCGATGCCACCGGAATCCTCAGCGCCCTCGCCGACGACATGACCGCCCTGGTTGACAAGAAGAACCTCTGGCTGGGCAGTTCGCCCGCGGTCCGTACCGGCACCGAGGTGACGGAACTCTCGCTCTGGGCGCAGGACACCTGGCAGATCTCGCCAGGCATCGTGATCACCCCCGGGTTGCGATGGGAGCTGAACCCCTCGCCGGCGGCTTCCGCCAGTACATACTTCCTGGATCCGCAGAGCGGCACCTTCTACGACAAAAACAACCGCCTGCTCTGGCCCGTGCCGCACACCAATTTCGCGCCCCGTCTGGGCGCGGCCTGGCGAATCCGCAAAAGCGGGCGGACCGTGGTTCGCGCTTCCGGCGGCCTGTTCTACGATTCCAGCCTGAGCATCGCCACCGACCTGATCAATGGCGGGCCCTTCAATATCACCTATTTCACCAACGGCAAATACGGCCTCTTCTCGTCGCTGCTGAGCTACGCCTTCTCGCCGAATCTGCGGCTGCCCCGTTTGACCGAGTGGAGTTTTACGCTCGATCAGGCGCTGGGCGCGCACGACGTCCTCTCGGTGGGATACATCGGGTCGAAGGGCAGCGGGCTGATCCGCCGCGAAGTCGGCGGCCCGGGCAATACCGCCACGGCGCTATTCGCGCTCACCACCAACAACGGCGCTTCCGAATACCAGGGCTTGCAGGTGCAGTATCGCCGTAGAGTGCTCGCCGGCTTGCAGTCGCTGGTATCCTACTCCTGGTCGCACTCGCTGGATAACGATTCGGGCGATGCCTACCTGGTGTGGGCGGGTCCGGATGCCGGCGCCGCGCGGGATCACGCCTCCAGCGATTTCGATTTGCGCCATTCACTGACCGCCGCGCTGACCTACGAACTCCCCTCGCGCCCCTCCGGTTGGGGGCGGTGGCTGGGTGGATGGGCAATCGACTCGCAGGTGCGCGTACGCAGCGGGTTTCCCATCACGGTGCTGCTCAATGAGCAGTATCAGGGCATTTCGCTGGCCAACGCGTTCCGTCCCGACCGCATCCTCAATCAGCCCATCTGGCTCGACGATGCCTCCGCCCCTGGAGGCAAGCGGTTGAACCAGGCAGCGTTTCAAGCCGCCCCAGCCGGCACGCAGGGCACATTGGGGCGCAACTCAATCCCCGGCTTCGGCATGGGACAGGTGGATCTGGCGCTGCGCCGCGAGTTCCGCGTGCGGGACAGCAAGGTCATTCAGTTCCGCCTGGAAGCTTTCAACGCCCTGAATCAGGCCAATTTCGGCGACCCGGTGAAGTATCTGAGCAGTGCCGTATTCGGCCAATCCACTTCGATGTTGAACCTGATGCTGGGCACCGGCAGTCCGGGCAGCGGACTGTCGCCCATCCTGCAAACGGGGGGGCCGAGGTCCCTGCAGGCAACCGTACGCTTCCGGTTCTGACGAGTCTCAAGGAACGCGCTGAGCCTGCCGGCGAGCGACCTGCGCAAGCTGACATGACGCCGATACGGCATGGGTTTTCATTCCGTGATAAACTTGAGATCAGCTCAGCAAGCATTCGCCGCCCACCCCAAACTGCAATGCGGCCAAATGCGCTGGGTGTCTTCCCGAATAGGATCGGGCTGTAGCGAAGCCTGGTATCGCGCTTGCTTGGGGTGCAAGAGGTCCCGAGTTCAAATCTCGGCAGCCCGACCAACCTTACGGAGTCACCGGTGGTTCACATCGCCAGGCGACGGACATAGAACCCGATTCCGCTATGCCTTATCGGATCCCATTCAACCGGCCCGGGCTAACGGGCAACGAACTGCGCTACATAGCCGACGCAATTACGCAAGGCCACGCGGCCGGCGACGGCGCATTCACACGGCGCTGCCACGCGATGCTGGAGGAGACGCTGGGAGCTGCCCGAGTCCTGCTCACCACTTCCTGCACACACGCTCTGGAGATGGCGGCATTGCTCCTGGACATCCAGCCCGGCGATGAGGTGATCCTTCCGTCCTTTACCTTCGTCTCGACGGTGAATGCGTTCGTGCTGCGTGGAGCGAAGCCGGTATTTATCGATATCCGCCCGGACACGCTGAACCTGGACGAATCGCGGCTCGAGGAGTTGATCACGCCTCGCACGAAGGCCATCGTTCCGGTGCATTATGCGGGCGTGGGATGCGAGATGGATGAAATTCTGGACATCGCCGGCCGGCACGCCGTCACCGTTGTAGAGGACAACGCGCACGGTCTTTTCGCCCGCTACAAAGGCCGTTACCTGGGGACGTTCGGCGCAATTGCGACGCAAAGCTTTCACGAAACCAAGAACGTGATTTGCGGCGAAGGCGGCGCCATCGTACTCAACGACGCCGCCATGGTGGAACGCGCCGAGATCCTGCGGGAGAAAGGGACCAATCGAAGCAAGTTTTATCGCGGCCAGGTGGACAAGTACACGTGGGTCGATATTGGTTCCAGCTACCTGATGTCGGACATCCTGGCCGCGTTTCTGTGCGCGCAGCTGGAAAAGTACGAGCAGATTTCGGCTACCCGAGAGCGGATCTGGGAATGCTACAATCGGGAACTCGCCGGCTGGGCCGAGGCACAAGGCGTGCGGCTGCCCTGCGTGCCGCCGCATTGCGCGCAGGCTTATCACATGTTCTACCTGGTGATGCCCACCCTGGCGGCCCGCCAGGGCCTGATCGAGCACCTCAAATCGCGAGAAATCCTCAGCGTCTTCCACTATATCCCTCTCCATCTTTCCCCGATGGGTGTGGAATTCGGCGGACGCCCCGGCCAGTTTCCCGTCACCGAGCGGGTCGGCGATTGTATCTTACGTCTGCCGTTCTATAACGACCTCTCCAACGCGGATCAGGCGGACGTGGTGGACGCGGTCCGGCAGTTTGAGTGCGGTGGCGCGGCGGCCCGATGAGAGTTCACAAGAACGCCCGGGGCTGGAAACCGCAAGCGCGAAAGGCGGAAAAATCCGGACTGGGATCGGTGTTCATGGGTCCGATCAGGCTGTCGCTGCGGAACTTCAGGGGCAGATGGAGGGATTCCGCAATCCGCAGCCCCCACAGTACGGGCTGGTAGGGCACCGGGATAACGAACATCCGGTCTTTCTTTGCGATGCCGCGGAGGAAAGCTTTAAAGGTGACGGGGACCGGGCATGCCAGTGTCACCACGCCATTGGGCGCCGGACCGCGGCAGAGACCGGCCACCCCTGTTGCGACATCCTCTACGCGGCAGAAATACACGGGCCACGTTTATGGCCAGCGAAGCTCCGGGCGTGGGTTGCATGAAATCGTACGCGCAATGCACGAGCGCCTCCATGGAGCAGACACCGTGGAAAGAGTTGATCGGGGCACCCCCCGCTGTCCTACTTCCCTTCGTGACATACCGTGCGGGCGGCTGTATTGGGAACAGTCATTTCGCGAACATTTAATTAATTTTGCCAAATGATCTCAATAACTTGACCGATCTCACCGGATTTTGGCGCGGGGTAGGCAAGCTATTCTCGGCTTAGAGGGACTGGCAGCCGGTCAGCCAGTCAGACGAGTCAACCATCATGAAGTCCTATAGAACCATACTGAGGCGTTTTCGCGAGGCTTCGGGCGACCATCGGCGCTGTCCGCGGATAGACGAAGATCGCTCCGCGCACACGGGAAATTATCGATTTGATTCCGGCCGCCCGGGCGGGGCCGAAGGAGAACGGCCCGTTGCCTCACGGGCGGCGGCCAAGCCACGTGATGGAGCGTGGGCGATGAGGCCGCTCTTCGCGATGGCGCTACTGGCAGTGCCGGCGATTGCGGCCTTCCCGAACGGGTATAGCTCCTGCAAAGTGGTGACCACGCAACACGCCATGGTATCCGGCGCGAATGACCTCACGAACTACCCATTGACCGTGATTCTGACCGATGCGGACTTGAGGACCACCGGCAACGGAGGCCTGGTGAACAACGCCAACGGTTACGATATCGGCTTCTATGCCGACTGCTCCGGCTCCGGGGCGGCGCTCAAGTGGGAGATGGAGTCTTACTCCCCCACGACGGGTGCAATCGTCGCCCACGTACTTCGGCCTACCTTGTCGCACACAACCAACGACACCATTGGAATGTTCTACGGCGGTATGTTTAGCAGTTTTCAGAGCACGGCATCGGCGGTGTGGAATGCCAACTACAAAGGTATCTGGCATATGGCTGGTGCAACCAGCCTGACCGACTCAACCGGGGTAAATAACTTGACGGCGGGAGGTGGAGCGCCGAATTTAGTTGCCGGCAAGGTCGGGGGCTGCGCCGATTTCACTTCTTCGGGTGGCTGGTACTATAACACTCCTGCAACCGGAATATCAATCACGGGGCAAATTACGGTGTCCGCGTGGTTAGTTTCGAACGCGCCGGCCGACTCTCACCCTATCTATTTCGGGGATGACGCGGCAATGTTAAACTTGGGCATTAGTTTCGACACCAGCGGGAGGGCTTGGACTTACTGGAACGGAGGCATTTATGCCGCTACCGCTGGCGGAGGATGGAACTGGTACACGTTTGTCTACGATCTGACGGCAAAATCCGTGACGTTCTACGTGAATGGCGCACTGGATTCAACTCATACGGGACTCCCCACCTTTGGAACGATAAATCCCGTGGTGGGAATAGGTGCGTACGCGAACGGCACTTCCCACTTTCCTGGAGCCATCGACGAAGTGCGTATCTCAGCGGTGGCCGAATCCGCCGACTGGATTCTCACGGAGTACCGCAACCAGAGCGCTCCCGGCACATACATCTCGGCGGGTCCGAGGGTGGCGGCGGGCGCGGGCACTCGTGTTCGGCACTTAGTGACGGGCGGCCTTTAGGGATGCCGGCGGAGAACCGGATCAGTCCTTCCTGACCAGGAATGAATAGTGCGGGATTTCGAGTGCGCTGCGGAAATTCTCGCGGATGTAGCGTACCAGAGGTTGGGAAGAGACGTCCACGCGGCGCGTCCATTGATCCACCATATCCTGCCGCAGAATGACGCATACATCGGGATCCTGAGCTACCTCGCGCACGATGCTCTCCTGCTCGGCGGCGCTGAGAGATACCATCCACGCTCCGTTGTTCAAGCCCGTGGGGGCCGGCTTGCCGGTGAACAGGTTGAAGCTGAAGAGGCCAGGCTCCGTGATCAGTGTGCCGCAGCCGCTGGCGTTCACTTTAGCGACGAGAGCGCGAAGAGGCGCCGCCCTCTCGGGTTCAATGCGCATGGATCGGGTTCCCGAAAATCCGAGTGGTTGGAAGCCCGCGTAAGTGCTTTCCGCCTGCCACGCGAAACCGAGGTATGCCGCGCCGAGCAACAGGCAGGCGCCCCACGCCACCCACCCGGTCCGCGGGACGAACGGCCTGTCTCCGGACCAGGAATTGCGAATCCACGCCAGGCCATCCGAAAGGCAGATCGCGGTTACGGCGATCATCAGGACCGCCGCAAATTGCAGTTGGGCGCCCGCAACCGGGTAAGCGTACAGCACCTGTGTGACGGCCATTAACAGCAGCAGGGCCCGGCCGGAGCGGTCCTCCGTGGCTGAGCCGGCATGGCCGGAAGGCACGGCGATCAGCCACAAAAGCGGAAGACCGAAGTTGATCAGCGCTTCATAGCGATCCGTGAGGCAGAGCGCCACCGCGAGAGCGGCGAAGCCCACCTTGACGAAGGCCAGAAAAGCCGCGGGGATGCGGCCCGTCCGCGCACAGTAAGCCAGAACCAGCGCCGTCAGAGCCCATAGGGGCGCCAGAAGCCGGATGTGGGGCTCCAGGTACCAACTCTGGCCGAAGCTCGCCCGGGGCTTGATAATCGTCCAGTCGATCATTGCCGAGATGGTGCTGCCATGCGCGAGTGCAAACCAGCAAAGAGCGGCAATGGCGCTCGCGAAGCCCGCACCGGCGGCAAGGAGTTCCCGCAAGCCGATGGGCACATCCCCACTGGCGCCGGACACAATCAGAATGGCGGACGCGATCGAGATCACCTCCAGGGCACAGAACTTCACGGCCCACCCCTCCGGCAGGTGCCCCCACATCAAGAGGACCGGCAACATCAGAATCCCGCAAGACGCCAGGATGGAGGCAACCGTGCGCAGCCATTTCGGACGCAAGGCATATGCGAAGCCGGTGGAGACCGCGGCGATCACGAAGACTCCGAGATTGACCTTGGTTAACACCGCGAGGCCCGCCAGCGCCCCCAGCATGGTTGCCCGCCAGGCGCGGTTTCGGGCGAAACAGGCAAGCCCCAGGGCCGCAAGCAGGAAAATGCCGGCCTCCTGAGGATGCGCCGGCTCTTCGCCGATAAATCCCATCGCACGGAACGCCAGGATGTGCGTGAAAGACGCCAGCAGCAGCGAACCGGTAGCTCGATACGCAAGCAGAAATACGATGAATGCGGCTGCCACCCAGAAGGCAATCGAAACCAGGCGAACGGAATGATGCGAGAGTGGCGTACCGGTCAGGACATGAGCGCACCATTGATAGAAGTAGTACACCGGGCCGTAAATAGAGGCCACCTGATTATAAAGCGGGCTCCCTTCGAAGAAGCGCTTCACGGACCACATCATGGTGCCTTCATCGTCGTAGGTAGCCAGACTGACGAAAGCGCGATAGTACGCCGTGACCGCGCTGAACAGGACTACGAATAGAGAGCAGGCGATCAACTTAGCGGTGTGGTGCGCCGGCGATTCCCTCAACCGTTGCCCCCAAGGCCGCGACTGTAGGTCTTTCGCATGACTGCGAACGTGGTAAGTACGCGAAACCCCAACTGGGCGATCTCAAGATTGAAGACCGGATAGTTGGCCGCCGAGATATGTGTAATCCCCTTCCGGATACCTTTGCGGATGAGTTCGTTAAACTCAAAGTACTCGTTGATCAGGCCGAGGCCCAGGTTTTTGTAGTCCGCGTGTACTCCGCCCAGAAGGAAAAGCACCTCCGTGCCGCTAACATACCGGTGGGTCTTGAAGGCAAGGGTGCGGCCTTCACGGTCGATCAGGCGGTAGACCGCTTCGTCGGGCGAAACGAAGGACTGTCGAACATATCCCCGGTAGCGCGCGCCGGAGGCGGCAGGGTCGATGGCACGATCTGCGGTGAAGCGGTCGTGCACGAACGTCGTGGCGGCGATATCGAGCACCCCACCGAGGTCTTCTTCCCTGACGACCCGTTCAAAATCGTAAGGGAATGTGGAGACGTCGTAGGACTTGCGCAGTTTGATCGTCGAGCGGATCTGACACTCGGCCAGTTGGAAACCGGCACTTTCGAGCGCGTGTACCTGCGAGATCCGCTCCAGGGGGATTTTGGCGGACACGTACACCGGCGCATAATCGGCGATGTAGCCCCGTTCAAATGCCGCGAAGTCCGCGGCGGGGTCAAAGTCCTGAATGGCTAATACGTTTCCTCCCAGGACCCGGGAATCGATTGAGATCCGCTCGATCTTCATAGCGCCACCATGTTAGATACTGCGAATTCTGTGTTACGGTCGCCGGGGTCGGCGTCCAGATAGCAGCTGACGTTTTCCCGCAGGTGTTCCACGATGGTCTGGTACCCGTCGGGCTCATCCACGCAGGAGATGGAACTTGTGCCGCAGCCTACCTTGCGCAGCAGTCCACGGCGCAGCAGGTCGCTCTCCAGCAGCCCGCTGGAACTGGGAATAACTCCCTTGTAGCGCACAAACAAAGTGTAGGTGTCTTCCCAAGAGCGATCTCCGTCCGTAATGCTGCCGGTAAAATCGCGATTGTACCTGTAGGGTATGGCGAGACGCTCCTCCACGTAGTGAGTGTAAGTGAAGCATTCGCTCACGGTTGTGCCGACGAACAGGAACTTGACCGCGGCGCCGCGGCGGTGCAGCTTATCGAAGGTGGAATTCGCGCCGATGGAATGTTTCCCTAAGTTCTCGACGAGATCGCGGTCTTCCCCAATCAGCACCGAAGACATCAACGGGTCCACGGAGCGGATTGCGCCCGGCAATTTGCGAATGTACTCGTTGAGGGCGCCCATTTTCGAGCGCGAGGTCTGCACCCCGTAGTCGTTGCCGTTGCAGAAGCTGAAAGTAAACGTCGGGACCAGGAGCGTGGGGACCCCGAGCGAAGCAACGACGTCATAAAGATGTCCCAGCAGTTCCTGGCGGCTGAGCCCCGGGTTGGGCGCGCCGAAGGTGAGGCCGGTGTGCATATAGAGCACGCGGGCATCCTGCGCTTTGACCTTTTCCAGGAGGGAAAGCAGGTGCGAACTGGTGATCGAGGAACCGTCCTGGAGTTGAAACAGGCTAATATCCGTCATCTGCCGATCCTCTATTTCAGCGACATATTGATGGTTCGCCCGCCGTCTACCACGATCTCCTGCCCGGTCAGCCAGCGAGCCTTGCCGGAGAGGACAAACTCGATTGCGCCGGCGATATCCTCGGGTTGCCCGGTCCCCATCGGGTAGTCCCGTTCGAGCTTTTCGACGATGGACGGATCATCGAAGCCCTGGGCGGCCATGGACGTTCGAATGGCGCCGGGCAGGATGGAGTTGACCCGTATAGCGGGCGCCAGTTCCACGGCCAGTGCCCGCATCAGGCCATCCAGGGCCGCCTTGCTGGCGCAATAGGCGCTGTGGCCCCGCGCGCCGAACCGGCTCCAGATGCTGGAGATGAACAGAATGTTCGTCAGCCGCTGGTGGTTGACCTTTTTCTTCAGCAGCAAATGCACGATCTCCGCCGCGGAAAAAAAGTTGACGTTCATGATCTCCTGCGCGGTGCGGTAGTCCACGCTGCGCATGGGGAGAACCGTCACCATGCCGGCGCAATGCACGAAGGCATCGACGAAGCGGCCCGACCCGGCGAGCAGCGGAGCGAGGGAAGCCGCGAGTTCGTCCGGGTTCTTCAGATCGAACGGCCAGACGATGTGACGTTCGGGATGATGGCACATCCCCAGCGTTTGCTCCAGGCGTTCAGAGTTGCGTCCGTGCAGGATCAGGTTGCGCTCTCCCGAAAGGCGGACAGCCGCACAACGGCCGAGCCCGGAGGAGGCTCCCGTAACCAGTGTGTAGGGGGCGGCGGGTTCCATTTCTCTACTTGCCGCGCCTGCCGGCGACGAGCTCCCGCAGAGCCTGGGCGGTGGCGACGCCCCGGAGATCGGCGGCCGCCAGGTTAACGCCGTAATCCGCACCGATCATGGCGATTGCGGAAAGCACGGACAGGGAATCCCACTCTTCAAAATCCGCCAACACATCGGAGCCATTGACCGCATCCACTTCCAGGATTTCTGCGATCTTCTCGTAAAAGCCTTCCATAGATAGTCCTTATTTGTAGTCGATCAGCTCGCAGAAATCGAGCGGGCCCAGGCGCATCAGCATCGACGACCATGTCAGGCCGACGCCGAATCCGGCCAAGCACGCGTGGATGGATCCGGCCAGAAGCCGCTCCCGCAAGTTGTGGACGATGGCCATCGGGATGGTGACCCCGCTGGAGTTGCCGTAGTGCTCCACGATATTGCTGGGCATCTTTTCGTAGGGGACTTTCAGTTGGTCCGCCAGCTTCTGGAGCATGAAGCGGTTGGGCTGGTGGAACAGAAAGTAATCCACCGCCTCCATTTCGACCTGCGCCGTCTCGAGCAGGCCGCGAATCATCGGCGGCACTTCCACCTGCACGAAGTTGAAGACTGCCGTGCCGTCCATGCGGAGGTTGTCCTTGGCGCGGAAGTTGTTCTCGCCATCGTCCTCCAGGACGGCGGTTTCCGGCGAACAGGGCAGGCGGAAGCCGCCGGCGGGAATCATGAGTGCCTCGCGCCGCGTTCCGTCCATCTTCAGACTGGCGTGAATGGGAGTTCCGTCCATGGAGCGCTCCACGATGGCGATGGATGCGGCATCGCCGATCAGTGGATAGCTGTTCCGGTCCCTGGACGACGTCTTCCGGCTCATCACGTCCACGTTGATCAGGGCCACCTTGCGCACCGCAGGCTGTTCCAGCAGGGAGAAGGCCTGAAACAGGCCGATGAGGAAGCCGGCGCAGCCCTGATTGATGTCCAGGCAGAACATATCCTGTTTGAGGCCGAGCCGCCCCTGGATCACGCAGCTGGTCGGTGGCATGAGATAGTCCGGCGATTGCGTAACGACGACGAGGGCGTCGCACTCGTCGCGGCCGAGTTTGCCCGAGGCAAAAAGGTGCTCCATGCCGAAACAGGCCAGGTCGGAGGCGCAGACGGGGCCATCGACGATGCGGTGCTTATCGTAGCCCATCACCTTCATGAGCTTGAGGGAACGAGCCGGCGGGGAATTGAAATTGGCCATCTCGTCCACGAAGCTGCGTTCGTTGGCGGGGACCACAGCCAGCAGACCGCTGATCTTGCGGTGGCTGAATTCGAGGTTCATGCTTGTCCGTATTTTTGCAGCAGCTTTTGGATGGAGGCGATGTTCTGAAAGTTCTCCGGGACGATATCCAATCCCGAGATGGAAATCCCGTAAGCCGCGTCCAGGTCCGACACCAGCGTCACAATGTCGTAGGAGTCCAGCATTCCGTCGCCGACGAAATCCTGTGAGGTAGTGAAATCGAATTCCGGGCGGATTGCGGTAAGCACTTCTACGATAGTTTTCATCGAAGCCGTGTCTCCATTGTAGTTCATAGTACGGATTCAACGATCATTGCAGGAAGGACACACTCCGAATCACTATGGTTCAGAAAGAGCGCGTACGGCGAATCGGACAAAACGCGCCATGAGGGCCGCAACGGAGGTCTCCGGAATCGCCGCACCATCGTAGTGCCACTGGCATAACTTCCGGTTTAGACCGATGCTAACCGTCATCTGAGTCCCGAACAACCGATCGTTTAGGTCGCCATGGTTTAGACAGAAAACGATGGGATACAGGGTCAGCGAATCACTCCCGGGGTCTCCGTTCAAGTCAGTCAGATTCATGCCTGGATAACGAATGACGATATCTCTCAGGTAAGTTTGGCGCTTCGTCAGTTTCTTGAGGTCTTTCAGGACGCACTCGGTCATCTGACGTGCTGTCGTCGCCGGGCACGCACTGTCCACGTGCACGGGTACGCAAACAGCAAACAGTTCCTCCAAACCCGTCAATTCGTCCGCGAGTTCGGAGTCGACGAACCCAAAGTCCCGGCCCAAGCTGGCCTCCTGCGAAAGAAAAACCACGCTTAGAGCCAGCAACGCTTCAGCCCAGGAAACCCCGCCGAAACACGAGTCCAGCGTTGCCGCCCACGCTTCATTGAGATGGACTTCCAGCGTCCGCCAGTGCCCGCGCGGCCTTGTGTACGTGCAGCCCTCGATTTCGAAGGCAGCCGGCTGAATTCCTGCAAGCCGCCCGGCCCAATACCCTTCATGCCGGCAAGCGCGCTGATGGAGAGTCGTGATGCGACCCCGGGAGACCGTATCGATGCTGTTCAGATGCGTGCCGATTGCTAGTTCATGGCGTTCGCGCAACACTGCGGTGGTGATCTCGCCACCACGAAGTGAAGTAACGCCGCTCAGTCTGACGTTCTGGGTTATGGTGGCAACAAGTAGAGCATCATCATCTATACCTGTTACGACGCCGGGCGCTGCGGTCGATTCGCAGGGCGTGATCTCGGCTTTTCCAACCGCGAAGTAGCGTTCGCCAACGCTGATCTTCGGACTGCCGATGGGATTTGGATGCGATCCGAAGGTGAGCGCCCTGACAAAACAATCCACATTCCGTGCAGCCGAGTCGAATGAAATCAGGCAGCCCGCTTCGGGCCGGGCCGAAAGCTCGAAGTACGTGCGCGCGCTCAGATCCTGCGGTATCCGACGTTCAGTTCCAGCGCTCAGTTCATCGACCAACCTCGAAAACGCCCCGATGGCTTCATAGTGACACCTCACGTTCAGGGAGGCGGCGGTATCTTCAGGCCCAATCGGAAAAGCGACCTGCTTCAAGATGTCGCCGGCATCCACTTCCTCCGTCATGATATGCCACGTGATTCCGTGCCGGCTTTCTCCGTTCATGATCGCCCAAGTTGTGGCGTAGGTACCCGCATATCGCGGTAGCAATGCATCGTGATAGTTCACGGCGAAGCGTCGCGGCGCCTTCAGCAAGGAAGCGGGCAAAATCCGGTAGTTCACGATGCTAAAAAGGTAATCGAATGGGGTGGAGTGGGAAAGTGAAGGAATGGCCGAGAGGTCGTCGACTACCGGTATACCCTGCCGTTGCGCCCACTTCCGGAAACGATCGTCAACCGTAGACACCGCCACCAGTTCGTGCCCGCCCTTCGACAAGACATTGGCGCAGTGAAGCGCCAGGGGACCCTGCCCGACGATTACTGACCGGGGAGTACTTTCAGCCCGGATCACGCCATCTGCTCCAGTTTGACGCTCAACCCGTTGCGGTCGATCTTCCCGTTGGGATTGCGCGGCAGTTCCTGCATCTGGTGAAACGCCGTGGGCAGCATGTACTTGGGGAAGATCTGCGAGAGCGTCCGGCGGATGGCAGCCGGCGATAGATCTTCGCCCCGGGTCTCGTAAAAGAGCGTGATTTCTTTCTTACCGTTGTTATATAGGACGCACGCGTTGGCGATCTGCTCGATGGCCAGCACCTGGTACTCGATCTCCGGCAGTTCGATGCGGTAGCCCATGTGCTTGATCTGGAAGTCCAGGCGTCCGACGAACATGATTTCGCCGCGGGCGTTGCGGTAGACCTGGTCTCCGGTGCGGTAAATCAGCTCCGGGCAGCTCGTGTTCAGCGGGTTCTGCACGAAGGCTTTCGTGGTCTTTTCGGGATCGTTCCAATACCCCATGGCGAGCGAAGTGCCCCGCACGCAGAGCTCGCCGCGCTCCTCGACTGCGCAGGGCCGGTTGTTCTCGTTGAGGATCAGGATGCCGGTGTTGCGGCACGGGAAGCCGATGGGCAGACCCTCATCGTCGGCGAATTCGCGGTCCAGCACGAAGTAGGTGCAATCCACCGTGATCTCGATAGGCCCGTATAAGTTGACGAACATCGCCCCCGGAAGCGCCCGGCGCCAGTGGTTCAGGTGCTTCATGGGAAAGACTTCGCCGGCGAAGAAAACGGTCTTCAGGGCCGATAGGTCGAACGCCTCCAGCAGTCCCTGGTTGCAGATGGTGACCATGATGGATGGCACCCAAAACACGAAGCTGATGGCCTGCTCCGCCAGGAACTCCACCAGTTTGGCGGGGAAGATACCAAGCTGGTCGGGGATGATGACCAGCGTGGCCCCCTTGGCGATGCAGAGGTTCAATTCCAGCGTGTAAATGTCGAAATAGAAGGGCGACAGGCTGCCGATGCGCTCGCTGCCGTCGAGCTTCAGCCTTTCGAAACACCAGTCCATGAAGTCGATGGTGCCGCGGTGGCTGAGCGCCACACCCTTGGGGAGTCCGGTGGATCCCGACGTGTGGATGATGCAGAGCGGATCGGTGTCGATGACGGATTCAAGGCGCCGCCACAGGGCCGGCCCATCCGGCTGCACGGCTTCGTCCTCGATCTCTTCGATGAAAAAGAGATCGGCGTCCGGCACGCCGATGGCGGCAAGTTGCGGGGCGAGGGCCCGTGAAGTGACCACCAGGACGGGAGCGATGTTGCCGATGATCCCCTTCACTCTTTGCGCCGGGGACTTGATATCGAGATTGGCGTAAATGTTGCCGCTGTAGACGATGCCCAGGTCAGCGAAGACCACACTCGCCGACTTCGGCAGAAACACCGCGACCGGCCGGGAGGTGACGTCGGCCCGGCGGATCAGCAGGGTAGCACACCGCTTTGCGTAACGCTCCAGTTCGGCGAAGGTGTAGGAGCGCGGCGCATCGACGATGGCAATCCTGTCGGGGTGCTGCCTTACAGCGCCCTTCTCCAGGTACTCGAGGATATTGATTTGCATGGCGGTCGTCGGATCACGGCTTCGTCGGAGTGCTTACAGTTTCGTCCGCCCCGGCAGTCTCGAAGTTCAGCGTTTCCTTGACGAGGTACAGCGGCCGTTCCTTCACCTCATTGAAAACTTTGCCCAGGTATAAGCCCACCACCCCCAGGTTGGCCAGAATCAGCCCGCCGATGAAGAAGATGGCCACAATCATGCTGGTCCACCCGGTTACACCGATGCCGTGCGCCAGGTAACGGAGGATGAAGTACAGACCGACCAGCAGGGCGGAGCCGGACATCAGGAAGCCGGCGCGGATGGACAGAATCAGCGGTTTGTTGGATTGCGAGGTGACCGACTCGATGGCCAGCAGAATCCCCCGCCGGATGTTGTAGGCGCTGCCGCCGGCAAAACGGTCCGCGTGCTCGACCTGAAGATACGTGTAACGGAAACCGAGCCAGCGCAGCAGCAGGTGATAGGAGCGGTTGAGTTCCTTAAGACGGCAGTAGCCTTCGATCACCTGCCGCGAGGCAATGGAGAAATTGCAGGCGTTCGGAAGGATCTTTATGTCGCTCAGAAGATTGTAAAGCGACCCGAAGCCGCGCGAAAGGGCGCGCTTTCCCCACGTGTCCTGCCGGTTGTGGCGCAGCGCGTAGACGATGTCGTAGCCCTCCAGGGCTTTGCGGTAAAGGTTGGGGATCTCGTCGGGGCGGTCCTGCAGGTCGCAGTCCATCACCACCACCCAATTGCCGGAGCTGTGATGGACGCCGGCGGCAATCGCATAACACTGGCCGAAATTGCGGGAGAGGTTGATGGCTTTGACCCGGCGGTCGAGCGCGGCCACCCCGCGGACCGCCTCCCAGGAATTGTCCGGACACCCGTCGTTGACCAGAACGATCTCGAAGGAGGCCACCAGGGGTTGCAGTGCGGATACCAACTGGCGGTGGAGTTCGGCAACGCAATCGCCACACTTATATACGGGAGCTACCACCGAGATCTCCACCCTCGGTCCTTTTCCTGTGCCGGACGGCAGCGCGGATTGCGTCAACGACTCCAAGCCGTTAATTATACTATCACTTACCGCTGTAACACTAGATTCGAGCGAGGCTCCCAAGCGCCCGTCAATGGAGGTTATCCGTGCGTACAACCTACTTCGGGCAGAGCCGCTACTGAGAACGTGAGAAAAGAAGACTGGCCACGGATATACACGGATGGACACTGATGAAAGCAAATGGCTTATCCGCGTTCATCTGTGTTGATCCGTGGCCTGCAATCCACTTCTATGTCGCGCACCCAGCGAGGCTGCCGCCAGGGATTCCTAGCGTGGGCTGTAGAGTTTCACGTTCGCAGTGGACGCGCCGGAACATGCGACGGCGGGGCGGCCATCACCATTGAAATCCGCGATCTTGCAGTCCGCGGCGGCTATGCCCCCCGGATCGAGAACGTGGCGCGTCCACCGGCTTCCCGTCTCGTCGTCAGCGGTGAATATGTAAAGCTGAAATCCCTGGCCCCGGAACCCGGCAACGATCTCATCGCGGCCGTCGCCATTGAGATCGCCGACCGCAAGGGCGTGGCCGTTGATCATGGCGTCCTCGATCACATGGCGCTTCCAGGCTTTCCCCTCTTCGGTGTAGACCACGACCTGGTTGCCGTGCCAGGGCTCGATGGCGGCGATGAACCGGCGCTTGCCCAGATGGCCGATCTTGATCTCGCTGCTGCCGCATTGCGGGCACTGCCTTGGGTCTCCCTTGGAGATCTCCACCGGGCCGTGGGCCAGGAACACGCGGATGCCGAGAAAGTCGGCCGTCATGAGTTGCTCGCCGCGACCCTGCCAGCGGACCGGCGTGATGCTGTGGAGAATGCCGCGGGGCTGATTGGTGAACAGCTCGCGCTTCCACTCGCCGGGTCGATAAAGGTAGACCGGCACGTTGTCCGCGTAGTCCGGCGGAGTGGACTTCGACCCAATCATCGGCGCCACCAGCAGCACCTTCTTGCCATCGCCCTTGAGATCGATCCAGCGCAGACGGTGGACGGTGGGGATGCGGTCGATCTCCCGCGCCGTCCAGGGCTGCCGGGGGTCCGGCCCACTCTTGAGGATGAGCACATTGCCTATGCTCTTCTCCGGCACGGTCTCAAAGTTGTGCCCCATGGCAATTTCCGGAATGCCGTCGCCGTCGTAATCGTAGACGTCGAGATTGATGGTGCGCGGCACGTCTTTGACGATTACGTGACGCTCCCATGTGGGATTCTCGTACCAGGCGAGTTCGGTGCCGCGCTCATCCACCACGATGAGGTCGGGCCGGCCGTCGCGGTTCAGGTCGGCCACTACCAGCTGATAGCCCATCTTCAGGGAGCCGGTAACCGTGGTCTCCCGCCATCGCGGCAGGTCTGCGCCGGATAGCGCCGCAACCAGCAAACAGAGGAGGACGAACAACATCAGCCCAACTTTACCAGATGTTCAGGAGAAAGTGACGGAGGCGATCAGAGGGCCATGTACTCCTCCAGCAACCGCAGATACAACCGATAGTCAACGAGTGAGACTTCCGGAGGGGTCTGGTGGTCGACGCTGGGAAGAAAGCCACCCGACCGCATCAACGGGACCAACCGCTCGAACTCCTCTCGCATGGCGGCCTCGCCCAGGTGCATCACACGCTTGTTGTAGTGGCCCACCATCCGCAGCGTGGGATATTTCTCACGCAGGGTCATGCCATCGACGCCGGCCTGCCGTTCCAGAGGCAGAACGCCTTCGACTCCGACGGCTTGGAGCCACGGCACGAGCCTGGTCACATCGCCGTCGGTGTCCACCACGGTGATGATATTCATGTCCTTGACCTGCTCCAGCAAGCGGACGTAATAGGGAGTCAAGAACTGATCGCAGATGCGGCGCGAAACCATGGGGCCAAGGTTGTAGGACATGTCCTCGGCGATGGTGGTGAACGTGGGAACACAGGTTCGGCCGATTTGTTCCAACAGGCGCAGGTTGAACTCCAGCAGATCGCGGTTGATCTGGTGAATCAGTTCCGGCTGATCGTAGTACGCCAGCATCAGCCTCTCAAATCCGAGTAGCGTGCGAGGAAACCAGAAGAACCCCTCCAGCGTGGTCCACACGACGACCTCGCCTTCGGCCTGTCTTCTTGCCCAGGGCTGCATGGCGGAGATCGCGGCACGGTGGTCGGGATACAACGAGGGCCGGATGCGCAGGTAGTCGTCCATGGTGGAGACAGTGCCCTCGACATGGTGCTGGACGGCCTCGATGGTCGGAAGGGTGGTGCTGAACCAGAACTGCTTATAGGGGTCCAGGCCGAAGTGTTGCGAGATCTCGAAGACATCGTTCAGGTTCGCCGGCAGGCCCTCGCGGTGCCAGCGCTCGATGGTGAGGTCCCACCACATGGCCCATTCCCATCGCGGCAGCCGGTCCACAGGATGGAAATTCATCAGCGCCCGAAAACGTTCGACATGGTTCATCGCGGAATCCCTGGACAACGTCTCAATTCGTGCTGTGTGATACTCCAGTCTATATCGCCGCATAGGAGGTGGCCGATGAAGAGGACGCGTAGGGATAAGGATAACCGCCGCTTCGACTCGTCGCACTGCAAGACGCGGACAAAGGCCGCGGCGAACTACCGGATCGGCGTTCCGTACGGGATCGCCGCCTTGACAGCTTGATCGCCCTCGGTTCGCGCGATTCGCCAGATGCCCGTGTCCTTCTCCAGGTGCAGCACCTGCACTTCATTCCGCTCCTGGTAAACATACTCTACCCGCGCCTTCGCTTCCCGCCCGGCGCCGCTTTCTACCCAAACCGCGAGGCCCTTCACTCCGGCATCCAAGCTTCGCAAGTAGCGGGCGAACGCGGCAGCGCCGCCATCGTCCAGCGACCGTTGGAGGGCGACCCGCATCGGCCCCGTATAGCCGGCCAGATAGCGGCTGGCGTCTCCTGCCCGCGCCGCATCGATGGTGGCATAGATGGCCGCGGAAACCGCATCCTCGGTGCCGGCGGGCGTGACCGCCGGCCCGATCCAACCAGCCTTACGCGCGACTCCAAGTCCCAACAGCGCCGCGAGCGCGGCCACCGCCAATGCGCGTGCCTGCATTTTCCGTTTCATCTACGGTTTGGCACCCGCGGGCGCATCGCCCTTACGAATGATTGTCAAATCGAGATTTCCGGCCGGATCGACGATCAGCTTCCGGATCCGCGGCAAGACCTCCTCCATCGTCTCCAGGTAGAGCCGCCGCCGGGTCACCAGCGCGGCGCGGTCGTACTCGGCCGCCACCTGGTTGAAGCGCGAGGCATCGCCGGCTGCCTCATCGACCTTCCTCTGCCGGTACCCCGCGGCCTCCTCCAAGAGTTGCCGGGCCTGCCCGCGCGCCCTGGGGATCAGGTCGTTGGCGTAACCCTGAGCCTGGCTGACGATGCGCGACGTATCGGCGCGCGCGCTGGCTACGTCGCGGAAGGACTCGGCGGCTTGCGGAGGCGGCGCCGCGCTCTCGATGTTGACCGTGGAGAGCAGGACTCCGGCGCGGTAGTCGTTCAGCAACTTCTGGGCCGCCGTCCGGACGTCGTTCTGAATGGCAATCCGCTCGGTGGTCAGCACCGCGTCGACCGGGCGTCGCGCCACCCTTCGCGCCAGTTCCGACTCCACGGTAGCGCCCACCAGTTGCACCGGGTCGTCCGACCGGAACAGGTAGTCGGCCGGAGTCCCGACGGAATACTGCACTACCGCGCGCAGATGGATCAGGTTCTGGTCGCCGGTCAGGAACTGCGACCGCATCGACTGCGTCCGCCCGAGCACGCGGTCCGGCAGGTCGCCGCCTACCTCCAATCGCCGCAGTTGCAGCACCTTCAACCTGGTAACGCTTTCGATGGGCCAGGGCAGCGCGTAGTGCAGACCGGGCATCACCCGCGGCGCCACCACGCGGCCTGCCAGCGTTTCCACCGCCTGCTGGTCGGGCCCCACCAGATACAGCCCGGATGCCGCCCAGAGTGCGGGCAGCGCGAACCACATCCGGCGCGGCGCGAGACGTCGCACTCCGGGCCGCGGCGGCTGAAGCCCCGTCTCTAAACCAGCGCTCTCCACCTCCAGCGGGATGGTGCTCATCGCGCCGCCGACTCCCCTTTCGTCAGCACGCGCAGCAGGTCCGAGTCGGAACTCAGAATGGCCGTGGTCTTATCGTCCAGCACCTTGCGGTACGATTCCAGCGTCCGTAAAAGCCGGTAGAAACCCGGGTTCTTCGAGTACGCCTGCCCGTAAATCCGCGTCGACTCGGCGTCGCCATGGCCTTTCACCTTTTCCGCTTCCCGGTAAGCGGCCGAGAGGATCTCTTCCTTCTGCCGGTCCGCATCGGCGCGGATGCTCAGCGCCTGCTCCTCGCCCTCGGCGCGGTACTGGCGCGCGATGCGTTCGCGTTCGGCCCGCATGCGCGCGTAGACGCTCTGCTTGTTCTGCTCGGGCAGGTTCAGCCGCTTGATGCGCACGTCCACCACCTGAATTCCGTACTGCTCCAGCGCCGTCTTGCCGGTCAGACTCGCCAGGCTGTCCAGCAGTGAAGCCGTCTGCACCGCCGGAGCATCGGTGCCCACCAGCGAATCCAAATCGTGGGTGCCCAGCGCGGCCGAGAGGCCCGACCACACGATATCGTGCAGCCTCATTTCCGCGGACGCAGCGTCGCTGACCGTCTGCACGAAGCGGTTCGGATCTTCGATCTTCCACACCACGTAGTTCTCGATCACTACGTTCTTCTTATCGCGAGTAAGGAATTCCGAGGGCCGCGGATTGTAGACGCGCAACCGGCGGTCGAAGTAAATGGCGTTTTGAAACGGCCACTTCACGCCGAGTCCCGCCTCCATGACGGTCCGCACGGGGCGGCCGAACTGCGTCACCAACACGAACTCGGTCTCGCGCACGGCGAAAAACGTCAGGTACGCGAGCAGCGCCACGGCCGCTCCCGCCGCCAGCGGCAAATACCGCCGATACTGTTCCGGCATCGTCTTCTACTCCTTCGCCCCAGTGATGGCCGCACCCGGCGGCGCAATCTCCACACCGTCTTCCAGCAGCAGCAGGTGTCTTCGCCCTTTACTGGAATCCACGATCAGCTTCTTCTTGCCCGGCAGAACCTGCTCCATGGCTTCCAGATAGAGCCGTGTCTCCGTTACCCCCGGCGCGGTGCGGTACGCCTGCTCCCGCGATGCGAACCTGCCGGCGTCGCCGTTGGACCGGTTGACGCGTGCCAGCGCATATGCCCGCGCGCCCTCGGCCAACGCGCGCGCGCTCCCCCGCGCCAGCGCGATCTGCTCGGCGCGGTATCCCTGCGCCTGGTTGATGGCGCGATTCTTTTCTTCGAACGCCGCGGAGACATCGCGGAACGCATCCACCACATCGCTGGAAGGATGCACGTCCTCCAACTTGACACGGATTACGCGCACGCCGGTCTCGTAGCGGTCCAGGCGCCGCTGCAATTCGGCCTGGGCCCGAGCCTCGATCGCCTCACGGCCCGTGGTCAGCAGCGCGTCCAGCGGTGTGGTGGAAGCAATCCCGTGAATCACCGATTCGGCCGCCGCGCGCACCGTGGCGGCGCCATCCAGTTGGCGGAAGAGAAAGGCGTCCGCGTGGGGCACGTCGTAGTGCACGCTGGCATTCAGCTCGATCATGTTCTGGTCCCCGGTGAGCGCGGACGATTCCTCCGGCCGGCTCTCAAACCTCCCGCCGCGATGCTGCACGTTCCACTCGTACGCCGAGGGCTCCGTGTAGGCCGCCCCGGCGTTCGAACGGAACCCGATCTCCACCACCCTCACGCGGCGCGGCGCGATGCGCGTCAGCCGCTCGATGGGCCATGGCAGCTTGTAGTGCAGACCGGGGATGCTGAAGGGCGCGATCTTTCTTCCGAAGCGCTCGATGACGCCTTCCTCGTCTGGTCCCAGCGCGTAGAATCCATTGAGGAGCAACAACGCTCCGGCCAGTGGGATAAGGCTCCGCCTTGTCCATCCGAGCGCAGCTCGGACTCGTGCTCCCCCGTCGATCTCGCCCAACCTGCCGAGGACCGCGCGGGGGCGGCTCCACCACCCGTGCCCGCCCTCCACTCTCAGCAGCCGCAGGGAATTCATCATCACGCAGAACGAGGAAAGCTGGTGCGTCAGCGCGGCGCCCATCGGTCCCAGTTTGCCGGTGGCGCAGGCCAGCACGGCCAGCAGATTCAGCGCCCCGGCGAACAGCACGATATTGAGCCACGCGGTCTCGACCGCACGCCGGCTGACCACGAACAATTGTGGCAGTTTCTCCAGCGAGTGTGGCAGGTAGACCACCCCGGCGGCCTCGGCCGTGATGTCGCTCGCGCCGGCCACCGCGATGCCCACGCTGGCCGCGGCCAGCGCAGCCGCGTCGTTGATGCCGTCGCCCACCATCGCCACGGTGCGACCTTGCGACGCCAGCTGGCGCACGCGCTCCAGCTTCTGCTGGGGCAGCAGTTCAGCCTCCACGCGATCGATGCCGATCTCGCGCGCCATGGCTTCCGCCGGACCGCGCCGGTCGCCCGTGAGCATCGCCTGGTAGGCGATCCCCATGGAACGTAGGCCGCGGACCGCTTCGCGAACGCCCTCGCGGACGCGGTCGCGCAGCAGGATGGCGCCCGCCAGTTGCCCATCCTCCGACACCAGCACCGCCGTGGCGCCGAGGTGATCGGCTTCGGCCTGCACCAGCGCCACGTTCCCGCTCACCTGTTCCACCACATACGCAGCGCTGCCGGTGCGGACGAGCTTTCCGTTCAGGCAGCACTCAACCCCTCGACCAGGAATCGCGCGGGCGTCGGCGGACTCGGCAAGCGCCAGTCCGCGCCGCCTGGCCTCGTTCACGATCACGCGTGCCAACGCGTGATCGCTACTTCGTTCGCACGCCGCCGCCAGAGCCAGAACTTCGTCCTCGCTCCGGCCAAGCGGAATCACTTTGGCGATCTCGAAATGTCCCTCGGTGACCGTGCCGGTTTTGTCGAACACGGCCGCATCCACCTTGGCGGCGTTCTGCAGGACGCCGCCGCCGCGCACCAAAATACCGCGGCGCGCGAGACCGCCGATGGCGGCGACCATCGCCGTCGGCGTGGCTAGAATCAGCGCGCACGGGCAGGCGACGACGAGCACCGCCACGGTGCGCAGCCAGTCGCGCGTGAAATACCAGGTGAGGGCGCCGGCGAGCAGCAGCGCGGGCAGGAAGTACCTGGCGTAGCGATCGGCCAAACGCTCCACCGGCGCGCGCCTTTCCCTGGCCTCCTTCACCAGTTCCACGACGCGGGCCAGCGTGGTCTCGCCGCCGGCGCGAGTCACACAGATGCGTAACAGGCCGTTGCCGTTCAAGGTGCCCGAGAAGACCTCGTCGCCGGTCCGTTTGTATTGCGGCAGAGACTCGCCCGTGATCGAGCTCTCGTCGATAGTCGAAGCTCCCTGCTCGATCAAGCCGTCGGCGGCAATGCGTTCGCCGGCTTTCACCACGATCCACTCACCGGGCACGAGCGACGCGGCGTCCACCATTTCCTCGCGGCCGTCCGCCACGCGCCGCGCGGTGCGCGGCAAGCGCGCCACGAATCGCTGGATGGCCGCTTCGGTGCGGCCGGCGGCGAACGATTCCAGCGTCTCCCCCACCATCACGATAAACATGGTTTCGGCCGCGGCCGCGTACTCGCCCACAGAAAGCGCCGCGATCGCCGCGATGCACAGCGCCAGGTCCGCCGAGATGGTCTTCTCCAGCAGCCCGGAGATGGTGTTGTAAAACGTCTTGTACCCGGCCAGCACGGTGACCAGAATCGCGGTGTCCAGACCCAGGATGAAGCGGAACACGCCGGTAACGTTCAGTAACAGCAGCGCGCCCAGCGCCGCCGCGAAACCGTATTCCCGCCCGTTCGCGGCGAGCAGTTCTGCCAGGAGAGATTCATGGGGTGTATTGTTGTCTTCCATTAGATGACAACCCCTCCCTGGGAAACTGAGAAGAGTAGTTCGCAGGCGAAATCGCCTGCGCCACCAAGGGGAAGTCTTGTGCCAGCATTGGTGGGGCAGGCTTGAGCCTGCCAGCGCCTGCTCGCGGGCGTATTCTGTCCCGTCAAGTCTGTCACCGCTTCACCGTGATCACCGTTCCGGGTTGCGTGCTCGCCCCGTTGTACGTCGCGGTGATCGGTTGATCGCCATCGGCAAGCGAGTCCGGCACCACCACGTTGAACTGAAACTCACCCGGGAAAATGAGCCCCGCAAACACTACCGTCGCCGTCATGCCGCCGATCTTGATGGCGGGCAATACCGGCAGCGTTCCCGATTGCGCGGCGGCGCCGCTCACCACAGGCGTGGAGGTCGGGCCAAACCCATTGCCGTAAAGCACTACTGTCTCTCCGGGCTTGGCCGGCGTCGTGAACCCCGGATAGAGAGTCGCTGAGCCCAGGAAACTCCCGTCCGCATGCTCCGCGGCAACCTGCGGTCCGCCGCTAAAAACGAAGAATGCCGGCGCCACAGCCTGTGACTCAACATTCACGAGGGCGCTGGCCACGCCGGCGCTGGTCACTTGCACCCGCACCGTTCCCTGCATCGCATCCGGCGGCGTCAGAACATTGATCTGCTGCGGGCTGATGTAGTAGACGAACGCGCTTTTGCCATTGACGGTGACGCTGACGCCGTCGAGTTGCGTTGGCATCTGGCTGCCGAAAAAGTCGCTGCCCTGCCAGACGCGCGTATCGCCCGCCGGCGCCAGATTCGCCCCCTTGACCTCGACCCAGGTGTTGGGAGCGATGAGCGGCACGTCGCCCTCGGCGTTGGCTACGAGCGTAACCGACGGCGCCGTGCTTCCCGATGCGATCGTCGAGTACGCCTGCGCCACCTTCGCCCCGGTTGCGGTGAGTTGCCAGGCGCTGCCAGTCAACGTCAGCAGGTTGCCGCTGTCGAAGTACGCGAGCGCCACGCCGCGCGTGGCGGCAAAGGACGTGATGTTGGTGTGATAGGGTTCGCTGTCGTTGCAGCCGCCCCACTCCGTGAATGCCGCGGCATGCCCTTGAAGCTGCGCGAAATTCACCACGGGAATCAGGTTCTGCGGCCAGTTCGCATACCGCGGCGAAGCAGGTTCCGTACAACCTGCCACGCTGGCGTTGTACAGATGAAAGGTCCACACCACGTTCGGCCAGGCGAAATCCGGGATGGCGCCCGCGACAATGGCTTCGTACGCCGTGCCGCCGTCCTCCACAAACACCAGCGCCTGCGTATTGTAGGTGCGAATGGTGGCGATCAACTGGTTCTGGTTATTGCTCCAGGCGTCGAGATCGGACACCGACATGTTCTCCCACGTGTCGTACAGCACCGCCGGGTCCGTCGCATACCGCTTGGCAAACGCGCTCCAGAACGGCAGCGCCGCATCAATCACCGCCCCGCTGGTATCCTGCGCGGCGCACAGCGAGGAATTCGCCTGGCAGTTCAGATCGCCCTGATTGGGTGCCGGACAATTCTTGCCGTCCGCGCCGCACGGCGGGTCGGGGAACTGGCCCGCCTTCACGATCAGCGCATAGCTGCCGTACTTCTTCGACCGCTGGATCAACCCGTCGATGTAGTCCTGATACTTCTGATTGGCGAGCGGCACCTGCACATTGGCCGTCCACCATGCGGCATTGACAAAAATCCGCACCAGGTTGCCGCCCAACAACTGGCTCTGCGCCGCATACTCGGCATCGGTGGCGCCGCCCTCGGCGTTTCCCGAACCGGTGCCGCTCCGGTTCACGCCGCGTAGCGCGACCGGCTTGCCCGCATCGTCCAAAATGCTTCCCTGCGCCGAAACATGCAGCGGACGCAGTTGCGTTGTCTGCGCATGCAGCGCCGCCGCCGCCAGAACCGCCGCACACCACCTCATTGCATGGTCACCCACATCGGGCTGACCCAGACGATCTGCCCGTCGGATTGCACGCCGCGCACGTAGTAGTAGCTGGTTTTGCCCTTGACCGCGGTCTGATCCTGCCAGCTGAAGGCCACGGTGCGATCCCCGCTGGTGGAATAGACGATGTTGTTGTCCTTGACCACTACCACGCTCTGGAACGGATTCGTCCCCCACAGCCGCACGGTGAACACCGGCGCGCCGGCGGCCGAGAAAGCCTCGCCCATGAAATGGCTCCCGCTGCGAAAGTCGGCGACGATGTTGTCGGTGGATCCGTACATCCTGCGCTTCTTCATGGCGTCCAGGATGCCGGCCCGGGTCGGCGCGGTCACCCACATGTTGGTATACGAGATGTGCGTGGAGATGTGATCGCTGGATGCCTCGAAGCCGAGCTGATAGCCCTTGCCCAGCGCGTTGGAAACGTATCCGGCGGCCTCGTACCCGGAGATGGAATCGGCGGACGTATTGGAGCGCGGCGCGCCCGGCATTTCGTAATCCTGGCGATCGCCCTGATAGATCTCGACGAACGACTCCACCTGCGGGTCGTTGTTGCGCCAGTCCGTCCCCTGATCGGTGGCGCTGGTGTGCGGCGCGCTCATTCCACCGAAGAAGTGGAGGTAGGCATACAGCATGGTCGTGTCCGGCGCAGGCGCCACCGGCGAAGTGGGCGAGGTGACCGGCAGCCGGGGCAGTGTGCGCACGCCGCGCTGAGCGAAGATCACATTGCGATGTCCCTCCGGGTAGCTCACGCTGCGCTCGTAATAGAACATCGGGACATACTTCGGCCCCAGCAGATACGCGTCGGTGAATTTCTGGGTGAGCCACCAGGTGTACTCGCGCGCCTCGCCGTTATCGTGATCGCAGCAGCCGGCCCAATCGAGCGACGCCGCGTCAATGTAGTAGCGATACGCGTCGATCAACGGCCCATCGCCGCGCCCGTCAAAGGAGATCTCCGTGTGGCGATGGAAGTCTCCCCGCATGAGCCGCAAACTCTGCCCGTTCATCCTGGGACGGTAGCCGCGGCTGAGCGCGGAGGCCGCCCGCTCCCCCGCCGCGCCCGGGTCCGGAGGGTCGGGCACGATGGTTCCGATGCGCTGCAGTTGCGCCGGTTGCTGGGTCCGGGCGACCGTCAATTCGGATTGAAAAATGTCAGAGCTGACGCCGTCGCTCTGCGGGGTCCCGGGGGCCAACGGGTTGAGCCGGTGGTCGGAGGAGTGCGCGATCAACAGCCGCCCGGAGCCCAGCGCCACGATCGAAGGACGGTTATCGCTGACGCCATCGGTAAAGCCCAGAACCCCAGGTCCGTGCCACTGGGCGCCGTCGAAATACACCATCTGGCCGATCCAGATCGAGCCAACGCTCAGCCCGCCGGTCGAATGGCTCCCGGAAAGGCCAGTGCCCACCAGCGTGCGGAACGCCAGGTACACAGTGCCGTCCGGGTCTGTCGCCAGGCGGGGGAAACTGTTTCTGGGGCCGGATGGCGGGCCCACGCCATTGTTCGCCGTGCGCTGGGCGGACAATGTCGCGTCGGGCTGCATGATAAAGCTTGTCCCCTGGGTGCCGTTGAGGAACAGGTGCGTCGCCGGCGCGCCGGGCAGCACCCGCCCGACGTCGTCGGTGGTTTTGTACAGGTCGTTGCCCACCAGGCAGACCACTTGCACCGTATGGCTGGAATACAGCGGCAAGCCGGTGGTATCGAAGGCGCCGAAGTCCTTGCCCCAGCGGCTGCCGGCCGTCTCATAGGCGATCCACAAACGGTTCTGCGCATCGTACGCCAGCGAACTGCGCGCCTCGAAGTTGACCGTCGCCGCCGCCGCGATGGGCGCGTCCATGGCGATCTGGTCGGCGAATCGCACCCGCCGCACGTAGACGTCGTAATCGCCCTTGTCGTAGGTATCCCACGAGATCGCCACTTGTCCATCGGCCGACGCGGCAATTGCCGGGTCCCAGTCGCTTGCCGGCGAGAACGAAACCGTCGTCTCCGGCCAGAAAGCGTCCCCGTTCTGCACGCTTGCCAGGATTTCGAGATTGTTGTTGCGGAACGCCTGCCAGGTCACCCACACCCGGCCCGCCGAGTCGGTGGCGGCCGCGGGAAACAGATCGGTGCCCGGGTCGGTGGTCAACTGGATTTCGGCGGACATGGTTCCATCGGCGCGAGCGTTGCGCGCGTAGAGGTCGAAGTTTCCGCTCCGCCGGGCGCAGTAGAAAATCCACGCGCGGCCCTGTCCATCCACTGCCACCGCGGTGCGCATGATGTCTTCGCCGGCGGCGGTCACCGCGAGCGGTCCTGTCCACGTGCGCTGCGCCACGGAGTAGTGCATCAGAAGTACCTGGTCGCCGCCCGCCGGACGCGCCAGGAAGGTAAAGTCGGTGATGGGCGTTGTGGTTCCCTGCCCGGTGGCCAGCGTTCGGTCGCCGTGCACGAACTCCGTGTAGGCGAGGTACACGTCATCGCCCGACTGCGCCATCGACGGAAAATCCTCCTCCTCGCTCGACGACGTCAATTGAAACTGCGCGCCCGTCTGCGCCACCAGCGCCTTGCCGCTCAGAAACGTCTTGCTCACGCCGAACGGCACGTCGGCCGACGAAAAGCTGAAGTTCCCTTGCGGGGTGGTGACGTCGAACTTCACCGGGGAGGCCGAAGCCCCCACCTTCACGATCACCCCGTTCTCCTGCACCGGGCCGGGCGGGGTCAGCGAGGGCGTCACCCGCGTGCTCATCTTCCAACTGGTGGTACCGCTGATGGCATCCGTTCCTTCGAATCGCCAGCCGCGCAGGATTTCCACCGGCGCTCCCGTCACCGCAATCGATCCGTCCCAGTTGGTGGCCGCCGTGTCGCCGACCCCCAGGATCAAGAGGAACGACTGCGCCGGCGCCACCGTCGTGGTGGCGGCATGGATGGAAACCGCGGGAGAAAGAAATCGCCGGCACAGCAGAACGGCGCCGGCGGCGATCACAACGAGAACAGTTGTCCTCAAGGCCGCTCGCATTCTCATGAGACTGCCCCTTACTGCCCTACTTGCCCTTGTGATTCGCCGCCTCGGCAGCCATCTTCAGCTCTTTGTTGACCTCGTCCAGCAGGTTCTTGGCCTTCTGGGCGTGCCCCTGCATGTCCCACTCGTTGGCTTCCTGCGCGGCGACAATCTTCTCCCAGGCTTGCTGGCTGAGCCGCTGAGCTGCTGCCAGGTTGGGGTGCCGGCCGCCGGAAACGTTCTGCTTCGGCGCTTGGGCAAGGGCCAGCCCTACCATCAGAAGCAGGACGCCGGCAAGTTTCAAAAGTGAGATTCGGTTCGTCAGTAAGCGCATTGTGGACCCTCCGGGTGTAACTTAGCTGTGGCGATTGTACAAGGGACAATCTATTTGAGGCCCCTCAACACTGCTAGTATTGTGAGCCTGCCGCCGTGCTACCGTACTGGTGCCCTGACCACGGGATGTTTTGCACGAGGGCAACCCCTCCCTCACGGTCGGGGCTCCGATCTGAGCCCCGAGCGTCAGCGAGGGGTTCCGGTAGCGCCAAATCGCTGGGTCATCGTACCAGCCGGTGCCGCAGGGCTTTGGCCACGGCTTCCGATTTGGAATGCACCTGCAGTTTTCCGTAGATATTCTGCATGTGAAAGTTGATTGTGCTGAAACTTACACCCAGTTCCGCGGCCGCACTCTGGTAGTTGTGCCCTTCCACCAGCAGCTTCAGCAACCGCAGTTCGTGCGGAGTCAGGCGCGCACCGGCGGTCTGCGGCAGCCGGATCTCCCGGAACAGGCGCAGCACCCGCCGCGCAATCTCGGGCGACATCGGAGCGCCGCCCGCCAGCACCTCCGCCAGCGATTCCAGCAGCTTGTCCGGCGGCGTCTTCTTCAACAGATAGCCGCAGGCGCCCGCACACAACGCGTCGAAGATACGCTGGTCGTCATCGTAGATGGTCAGCATCAGCAGTGCGACATCCGGATATTTCTCGCGGAGGATGGGCAGCCCCTCGACACCCGACATTCCCGGCAACCCGATGTCCACCAGCGCCACCAGGGGGATCTCACTCCATGGCCGCGCCAGGGCGTCTTCCATGGAACGATACGCGCCGGTGCAACAGTACCCCTTGGCGCCGTTGATGAGCGTGCACAACCCCTCGCGGATCAGCCGGTCGTCTTCGACGATGGCTACCGTGATCCGGCGCGGCGCCCCCCCTGCGGTCGGTGAACTCGCTTTTGCCAAGCTCTCAGCTTACTCGAAACCCTGGCGGCCGTCCCCCTCACTGCTGCCAGTATCGTCTTCCCCTCCAGGGGTACCGTCATGCGCAGCAACGTTCCCTTGCCCGGCTCGCAAACGAACTCCACGTTTCCGCGCAGCAAGGCGGCGCGCTTCCGCATATTGGCCAGGCCGTGCCCCTGGTATTCGGCCCGCGGATCGAAGCCCGCGCCGTTGTCGCGGAGTTGCAGCGTCAGGCGGTCCGCCACGCGATCGAGGTCGACTTGCACGCGGTCCGCACCGGAATGCCGCGCGATGTTGTGCACGCCTTCCTTGAAGATCAGGTACACCTGCCGCCGGACATCCACCCCGATTCTCAGATCGTGCTCCGGCACCGAGGAATTGAATCGCAGGGCGATTCCCTGCCCTCCCAAAACGTCCATCGCGAAGCGCCTCATGCGGAAAACGAGATTGCTCAATCGGTCGTGCTCCGGGTTGATGGCCCAGACGATGTCGCTCATGGCATCCACCAGGGCACGCGAAATGCCGGCGATCTCGGTCAGCGGAAGCCGCGCGCCAGGCTCCGGCGGAAGCGCCGCGCGCTGCGCAACTTCGCTCAGAATGGCGATCTGCGAGAGGCTGGCTCCGATGTCGTCGTGCAGGTCCGTCGCGATCCGCGTGCGCACGTCCGCCACCGCCACCGCTTGCGCCAGGCGGTAGCGGTGAAGCGCGAACAGAATCAACAGGCCCACCAGTCCACACCCCACGAGAAACCACCAGGAGCGCCACGCGGGTGGGGGAATCGTGAAGGTAATGGCGGCCGGCAGCGGACTCGCGGAACCGTCGCTCGCCACCGCGCGCACCAGGAACCGGTACGTGCCCGCGGCCAGGCTGGCGTACACCACCGTACGCTGATCCGTCGGCGGACCCCATTCGCGGTCGGCGTTTTCCAGCATGTACTGGTAGTGCAGGGCCTCACCCGGTGAATAGTCCAGTCCCACGAAATCCACCCGGATCGGCCTTTGCGTCAGTTTGAGCCCGGCGACGCTGGATTCGCCCAGTTCGGAAATGCCGCGCGGAACGCCGCCCGCGCTCAGGCCGGTGATCAGAACCGGCGGTGGAGCCCGTGTGCGCTCCAGAGACGGAACCAGCTGCGAGAGTCCCAGCGGCGAGCTGAACCACAGAGCACCCTGGCGGTCACGGTGCGCCAGTTCCAACTCGCCCGGCGCCACGCCGTCCGCGGTAGTATAGTGTCGAATTCGTCCCGGTCCGCCGGGCTGCGGTTCGAACCTGTCGATCCCGCGGCCCGTTGCGGCGTAAATTCGCCCCCAACGATCTTCCACGAGGGCCCCGATGTAGGCGCTGGATAATCCGTGGGCCGTCGTAAACGTAGTGAACCGGGGCCGCTCCGCCGTCAGGTCGTCCACCCGCACCAGCCCCTGCGTCATCCCGATCCACAGTCTTCCGCCGGCATCCAGGTAGAGCGAGCGGACCTGCCCCGGAACCCCGTCGGCGGCGGTGAACGTGGTGAACCTGCCGCCCGGCCTATAGCGCGCCAGCCCTCCGTGAAACAGGCCGATCCACACGTTCCCAGAGCGATCCTCCGCGAACGCCGTGGGGACGGGTTTCTCCGGCAGACCGTCGGCCGGCGAGAACGCTTCGATCCTGCCCGTCTTGCGCCGCCACCGCGCCAACCCGTCGGCCCCATCCAGTCCGATGGTCCCGATCCAGATGTCGCACCGCGAATCCTCGAACACGCGGAAGATGTTCTCCCCCGCCAGTCCGTCGCGCGTGCCGTAGATCCTCTTGGGCCGGGCGCCGGCCAGTTGATCCACCCGGGATGCAGCACCGAAGCGGCAGAGTCCTTGGCCGGTGGCAATCCACCACTCGGATTCCTCGTCCTGCACCGCGACCTGCCCTCTCCCCCACCCAAAGTACGTCAGGTCCCGCGGCCAGGCCGGCCGGATCTGTTGGAATCGCCGGCCGTCAAAGCGCGCCACGGTAACGCCGGATTCATCGCGCGAGACGGCGCAGAATTCGCCCTGGCGCGTCTCCATCAGCGAAACCGCGTAGGGGAGGCCATCCCCTTCGCCATACGTGACGAAGCCGCTGTGCGCCACCTTCATGGCGCCCGACCCGAAGGTGCCGATCCACAGGTTGCCGTCGCGATCCTCGGCCAGCGCACCCACACTCCGTGCGCTCAGCCCCTGCGCCAGCGTATAGCCGCGGAACTCGCGGCCGCCGTCGTGCGCCGCCGGAGTGTACTCCGCGATCCCCAGGCTGGTCCCCACCCACACCGTCCCATCCGACGTCTCCAGCAGCGACTCGACGCGCGGGTTAAGCAGCCCGTCCATTGTCCCGTACACGCGCAATCCGCCCAGCCCGCCGCGCGGGCCTCCTGCCTCCGTTGCAGCGTCCACGCGCGCCAAGCCGCCCCGCGTCCCGATCCACACGCGCCCGGCGCGGTCCTCGATCAGCGCCATGATGTAATCGGCGGGCAGACCGTCGGCCCGCGTGTACGTCCTCACGGTCCCGTCCGGACCGCGCCGGTACAGCCCGCTCGACAGGCCGATCCACAACACTCCGCGCCGGTCCGTCAGGAGGGCGGTGACGATGGCGTCCGCGCGGCGCGGCAACTCGACCTGGCGAAAAGATGTGTCGTGCGGATCCAGGCGGAACACTCCGCCGCCGCCGCCCGCCCACACGGCGCCGGCGCGGTCTTCATAGAGGACGAGGGGTGCTGCGACGCCTCCGGCCCCCGTCACAGCCAGGCAGTGGAAGCGGGAAGCGCCGGCGCCGGCCGGCTCGAACCGGCACAGTCCGCCCGCCGTGGCTACCCAATACACGCCCGCACGGGTCTCCAGGAAATCCTCAATCTCGTTATCCGGCAGTCCCTGCGCGGTTGTGTAATTGGTGAAGCGGTATCCGTCGAACCGGGACAGGCCTTCCGCCGTGCAGAACCACAGGAACCCGTGAGAGTCCTGCGCGATGCAGAGGATATGGTCGCGCGCCAGGCCGTCCGCGGTCGTATAAGTGCGAATCGGCAGACGTGCCGCGTGCAGGACGCATAATGCGCACAGCACCGGGGCACAGCATAGCAGCAACTTCCGCACAGCCTCACCATCTTACGACGGCGCCGACAGGATGGTACACAATCACCCGGGAAACTCAGTGCTCATGATCTCCGCAACCTGCTTCCGTAAGACCGGTGCGTGATCAACCGCGGTTTGCCACACCAACGGCCAGTAGATTCCGAAGTACTCATGTACCAGAATGTTCCGAAGCCCCACGATGTCGGCCCACGGCACCGAGTCGTGGCGCGCCGTGATTTCCGGGCTCAACCGCGCGACTGCTTCGCCGATGACCGTCAGCCTTTGGGCGACGGCGTAGCAAAGCGTCTCATCGGCCAGGAAATCGGCCTCCCTCCGCCCGGTGAGCGTTTTCGCAATCCAGTCCAACGCCTCCAGGATGTCGTTCAGACGCTGCTGATCACGCCGCATAGATCAACCGGGCCTCGGCCAGCACGCCGGGACGGACGAGCGGCTTCAGTGCAGGCTTGACGGCTAGATCGACGCGGCGGCCGAGCAGGGAAGTGAGCTCACGCATCATCGCCGAAACGCCCAGTAGGCCCGGGCGGGCGCCGGGCAGGAAATCAACGAGGAGGTCGATGTCGCTGCCGGGGCGCATCTCGCCGCGCGCGGCCGAACCAAACAGGGACAACTCCCTGACCTGATGGCGGCGGCAAATGTCAGCGATCTCGGTATCGGGCAATTCGATGCCAGCAGCGATCGTCATGAACTCAATTCTCTATCCCATTATGCGTCAACGTGACCCTGCCAACGTCAGACCCCGCCTCCGGCACTCGGACCAGACCTTGGAATCGCCACCGGCAAACGCCACCGCCCGTATGGGCCATGGACCTTGGGTGGACCTCATTTGGACATCACGAGGCGTCGGCGAGAGGTGGTGGGTGCTGGGCTACGCAGGAAGTCTTTAGACTTGTTTGAGGGGATTTTGGTGGACCTGGACGGGTTCGAACCGTCGACCTCTTCCATGCCATGGAAGCGCGCTCCCAACTGCGCCACAGGCCCATCTTTTAGGGCAGACCGGGCAACCCCGGATCGAGAAAACCCGACCTCGGCGAGGGCACGCTTTCCGCAAACGTTCCAGAGCCGCTGATCCGTAACTGAATATAACACATCCGCCCGCCGGAGTGCGAATTGACAGTCCGGTTTACCCGCTGCTTACAATGAACTGATGCCGTTCCGCCGCGTCCCGATATGCGTGGTTGTCGTGTGCCTGCTTTCCGTGGGGTTTTCCTCGTGCTTTGCCCGCCGCCGCCTGATCGCGCGCAAAGGGGCAAAAAATACCACTCAGACGCTGCTCACCGCGGACCGGCAGACGCTGCTGGACAGCGTCACGCGGCAGTATGAAGCGGTGCGCGACTTCAATGCCGAAGTCGATATGGTGCCCGCCCTGGGAACCGCCGAGAAGAGCAAGATTACCGAGTACAAGGACGTCCGCGCCTATGTCCTGTTCCGCCGCCCGTCGGACATCCGCCTGATCGGTCTCTACCCCGTGGTGCGCACCAAGGCCTTCGACATGGTCTCCAACGGCCTCGATTTCAAGCTCTACGTTCCGTCCCGCAATCGCTTCCTGGTCGGCAAGAACGAGATCGACGAACCGTCGGCGAACAAGCTCGAGAACCTGCGCCCGCAGCACTTTCTGGACGCCATGATGGTGCGGCCGGTGGACCTGAAGACCGAGAAGGTGCTGCTGATGAACCTGACCGATGAGGACAACGCCTTCTACATCATCCCGGTAGTGCATGAAAACGGCAACGGGCAGTTGCAGCTCAGCCGCAGCATCTGGTTCAACCGCTACAATCTCACCATAGCCCGGCAGTTCATTTTCGACGCTACGGGCAATATTCTCACCGATGCGCGGTACAGCGATTGGAAGCCATACGACAACGTGGCTTTTCCGAAACACATCGAGATCAACCGGCCCAGGGACGAATACGCGGTGGTGATCGACGTGGTCAAGATGGATATCAACAAAGGCGTATCGCAGGAAAAATTCACGCTGGCGCAGCCCGAAGGGTCGACACTGCAAGTGGTCGGGCAGGCGCCCGTTCCCAGCCAGGCGCCGCCGCCCACTCCCCCAGCCAAAGGAAGAGTCAAGAAAAAGTGACCGGAAAGCTCGTTTTAGAAAATCTCAAACACCGTCCAATGCGCAGCCTGCTCAGTATCCTGCTCATCGGCGTACCGGTGACGCTGATCCTTTGCCTGGTGGGCCTCAGCCACGGATTCATCGAGGATTCGCAGAGGCGCGCGCGCGGCATCGGGGCGGACATCCTGATTCGCCCGAAAACCTCTTCCATTCTCAGCCTGAGCGCGGCGCCAATTCCGCAGCAATTAGTTGGATACGTGGCCAAACAGCCCCACGTGAAAATCGCTATGGGCGTGTTCAGCGTGACCGTGGAAGGCGTCACCCTCGGCGCTACCGGCATCAACTACCCGGAATTCGCCAGGATGAGCGGTGGCTTCAAATTTCTCTCCGGCGGACCTTTCCAACGGCCGGACGACGTGATCATCGACGATTACTATGCCGACCAGACCAAGGCGCACGTGGGGGACACCATCACCCTGCTGAATTCGAAGTGGCACCTCTGCGGCATTATGGAGAGCGGCAAGCTCTCGCACATCGTGCTGCCCATCGACACGCTGCGGGAGCGGAACGGGAACCAGGGTAACGTCAATATCATTTACATCAAGTTGGACGACCCGGCGTACACGCAAGCGACCATCGATTACCTGAAGGGCCCCGCCCGCCTGGAGGATTACCCGATTTATTCCATGAAGGAGTTCACCTCCCTGCTCAACGTCGACAACGTTCCCGCGCTGGCCGGATTCATTGCCGTGGTGATGGGAATCGGCGTGGTGATCGGATTCGCGGTAGTGTGTCTCTCCATGTACATGGCGGTCTTGCAGCGCACGCGCGAGATCGGCATCCTGAAGAGCCTGGGCGCGTCAAAGGGCTTCATTTTAGGGATCATCCTGACCGAGGCGCTGCTCCTGGGGCTGGGCGGGACCATCCTGGGCATCCTCATGAGTTACGGGGCGGCCAGCCTGATTCATGCCCTGAAGCCGGCCTCGCTGCCGATGATTATCGTTTACGAATGGTGGCCTCGCGCTGGGGCGATTACGCTGCTGGGAGCCCTGCTGGGCGCGCTGTACCCGGGCCTCACGGCCGCGGCCCACGATCCGATCGAGGCACTGTCCTATGAGTAACGGCGTGAATCCCAGCGACATCATTCAGATCCGCGATCTGTGCAAGACCTATCGCGTGGGAAAAGTGGACGTGCCGGCGCTTCGCGGCGTGGACCTCAACGTCCGGAAGGGTGCGTTCCTTTCCATCATCGGGCCGTCCGGCTCGGGGAAATCGACCCTCTTTCACATCATCGGCGGGTTGACGCCGCCCACTACGGGGAAGGTCGTGGTGGATAACAAAGACCTGTCCGCGATGACCGACGCAGAGCGCACGCGCATGCGCAAACGCACCGTGGGATTCGTCTTCCAGAAGTTCAACCTGCTGCCCAACCTGACCGCGCGGGACAACATCGCGGTGGCGCGCTTCATCGGTGGCGCGGACGCCAAACCGGAACCCGAGTTCGAGGAGGTGCTGCGCCTGCTTGGGATCAACGACCGGCTGGACCACAAACCAAATGCGCTCTCCGGCGGAGAGCAGCAGCGTGTGGCCATTGCGCGCGCGATTGTCAATCACCCGGCGATACTTTTGGCCGACGAGCCCACGGGGAATCTGGACACGGAGAATTCCAAGGCCGTCCTGGAGGTGCTGCGCGACTTGAACCGGCGGCTGGGGCAGACCATCCTGATGATCACGCACAATCCCGAGGCCGCGGCCTACGGCGATTCCACGGTCCACATGCGCGACGGCCGGATCACGGAGAGAACGTAGGCGTGGCATAAGGCTCCGCCTTGTGCATCCGCGCGAAGCTCGGATTTCTTTACGCCTGCCGCGCCAGTTCCAGGTTGCGGGCTCTCATCCAGCGCAGGCGGTTCTGGTGCTCCTGGTAGAGGGTGGTGAAGCCGGCCCAGTAATAGCCGAAAACGAAGAGTGACAGGAAGGGGATGGTAAGGTAGTTGAACGTGGTGAAGGCGAAGACCACCGTACCCAGGAAGTACGTGCCGACGGCGATTTCCAGGTAAGGCAGCCAGCCGGAGCGGGCGCGGTACTGTTTGTTTTCCAGCTTCATGGGGCGCTCGCCGATGGCGAATTTCGGGGTGCGCACAAAACTGGTCTCGACGCCAAAGAGGGCTTCCAGCACGGCGCGGGTATTGATGATGGTGAGACCTACGCCGACCGCCATCAGCATGGGCAGCAGGAGAATCGAGCGCTTCCAGTTCTTGGGGTAGAGTTCGCGCTGCGCCACCACGTAGAACAACGAAATCGACCAGAAGGACGCCGCAATCAGCGGCAGATCCAGAAACACCATCTGCCAGACGCCCATATAGAAGCGCACAATCATCACCGGCAGCATCAGCGCCGAGACCACAATCATCAGCGGGTAACTGATATTGGGCGTCAGGTGCATGAAGGCTTCCACCTTGATGCGGCGCGAGATGGGCGCCCTCAGGATGGAGGGCAAAAGCTTCATGGCGACCTGCGTCAGGCCCTTGGCCCAGCGCGATTGCTGCACCTGGAAACCGTGCATTTCGACGGGAAGTTCGGAGGGGCAATCCAGGCCGGGGACGTACATGAATTTCCAGCCCTTCAACTGCGCGCGATAGCTGAGGTCGGAATCCTCGGTGAGGGTGTCGTGCTGCCAGCCGCCGGCGTCGGCGATCATGGCGACGCGCAGAATGCCGGCCGTGCCGTTGAAGTTGAAGAAATATCCGGCGCAGGAGCGGGCGCCGTGCTCGAGGATGAAGTGGCCGTCGAGCAGCATGCTCTCCACTTCGGTGAGAAAGTTGTAATCGCGGTTGAGGTAGCTCCAGCGTGTCTGCACCACGCCGACGGTGGGATCGGTGAAGTAGTGAATGGTGCGCGTGAGGAAGTCCGTGGGGGGGATGAAATCGGCGTCGAAGACGGCGACCATCTCGCCGGTGGCGGTCTTCAGCCCTTCCTGGAGCGCGCCAGCCTTAAACCCGTGGCGGTTGGTGCGGTGGTGGTATTCAATGGGGTAGCCGAGCGTGCGGTAGCGTTCGACGAGGGCGCCGGCAAAGGGCGCGGTGTCGTCGGTGGAATCGTCCAGCACCTGGATCTGGAGCAATTCCTTGGGATAGTCCATCTTGACGGTCTCTTCGATCAGGCGTTCCACCACGTAGCGTTCGTTATAGAGCGGCAACTGGATGGTGACACGGGGCAGTTGTTCGAAGCGCTTGGCGGACTCGATGGTTCTCTTCTTCTTGTGCTTGAAATACGTGCGGATGATGTCGTAGCGGTGCAAGCCGTATACGGAGAGGATGGCCAGAACGGTGAAGTAGGGAATGAGCATCGCCCAGTCGAACCACGCCAGCTGGTGAATGCCGGCAAACGGGTTGTTGAGGATATTCTGAATCAGCCGTTCGGTGGCAGAACGAGGTACCAGCAAGGCCAGCAATAAACTTGACGACATAGAAAAAACCGGCCGGGTCCGGTCTATGGGGCATAACTATGGTAACAAATCCGTAACCCCTCGCGCGGGTGGGGGTCAAGTCAGTCCCCGGGCTTGCGATAAATCACACCTTCCTTCATGACAAAACGGATGTGCTCCACCTGCCGGATGTTCTCCTCGGGATTGCCGGAGCAGGCTACGATATCGGCGAATTTGCCGGCTTCCAGCGAACCGGTGCGGTCGGCCACGCCGAGGAGTTCCGCATCCAGGGAAGTGCCGGCCTTGAGCGCGTCGACGGGCTTCATCCCGAGGTTCACCAGCAGGTGAAACTCTTCGGCGTTGCGGCCGTGGGGATAGACGGTGGCGTCAGTGCCGACCACCACCTTCACCCTGCGGGCGATGGCTTTGCGAACAGTGGCGTCGAGGGCGGCGACGGCCTGGCGGGCTTTGACCACGATTACGGGCGGCAGGTAGCCATCGGTGAGGCGTTCCTTCAGGCCCTCGGCGGCCATCAGGGTGGGAACGTAGTAGGTGCCTCGGGCTTTCATCATGTCGAGGGCTTCGTCGTCCAGGAAGCTGCCGTGTTCGATGGAGTCGATGCCGGCGCGGATGGCGATTTTGGCGCCTGTGGCGCCGTGGGCATGGGCGGCGGTCTTGCGGCGGAGGGCGTGCGCTTCGGCCACCAGCGCGTCCATTTCAGCCTGGGTGAGCTGTGCGGTATCGACGTCGTCGGTGAGGGAGAGCACTCCGCCGGTGGCGCAGGTCTTGATGATGTCGGCGCCGTATTTGATGTTGTAGCGCACGGCCTGCCGGGCCTGGTCCGGACCGCTGATGACGCCGTCGGCGATGCCGGTCTCGCGGCCGAAGATGTTGGGAGCGAAGCCGGCGGAGGAGTCGCAATGCCCGCCGGTCGCGCCGATGGCGTTCACGGAGACGAGCATGCGCGGGCCGGGGATCTTGCCGGCGTTAATGGCGTTGCGCAGTCCCACATCAATGTAATCGCCGGCGCCCACGTCGCGCACCGTGGTGAATCCGGCCATCAGGGTACGGCGCACGATATCGACGGCATCCAGCGTGCGCTCCGGGATGGTCTTCTTGAGAAGGTTCAGTTCCTCGTTACGGAAGTCGCGCTCGTAGGGGTAAGTGAGGTGGGTGTGCGCGTCGATGAGGCCCGGAAGAAGCGTGGCGTCGCCGAGATCGATGGTTTCGGCGCCGGCGGGGAAGGCCGCCGCTGCGCCGACAGCCGTGATCTTCCCGTTGGTGACGACGACGAGGCCGGGGGAGACGACGTGATCGCCCTTGCCGTCGAACATGTGGGCGGCTTTGAGGACGTAGGTCTGGTCGGCGGCGGACAGGGCGAAGGAGAGCGTCAGGAGCGCGAGCGGGGTTCGGGGCATCTGTAGATTCTACCGCGCGGGGCCAGGCGGATTACCGCGCGGCTACGGCTCGATAGTGGTGAGTTCGCCGAAGCGGCGGCCGAGGTCGCGGAGCAGGCCTTCCATGTTTGCGGTGTAGCCGAAGAAAAAGCGCGCCATGAAGCGGAAGATTACGTTGTGGATCTCGCCATCCTCGGTAATGCGCACGATACTGCCTTCGGGCGCGGGGAAGATGTCGATGGTCCACGTGCCGCCGAAGGGCAGGTTCTTTTCCGCGATGCGGGTGACGCGGCGCGAAGGCATTTTGTCTTCGACCAGTTCATAGGCGACTTTGTGTCCGTGGCTATCCTGCTCCCACCACTGCTTCCGGCCGTCGCGGTCGGGCAGGCTACCGAAGGCCTTGATATCGCTGCGCCAATCGACCGGGCCGGCGAGAGTGAAGTAGATGGCTTCGGGCTTCTGCCGGTAGCGGGCCTGGCGTGTGGCGTGGTGATCGCGGGGGAGCATGGCGCCCACCAGAGCGACGATGGCAACGAGGAGCACGAGCGCCCCGCCGATGAGGAATACCCAGGTCATTGCGCCCCTTTCCGAAGAGCCATGATCTGGATCGATTTTATGGGTTTTCTATTGAAACAGCAATTGCCCCATATTTGTGGCCTGGCCATTCACCGTGATGGTGACCACCAGCTGCCCGCGCCCCTTGAGGGTACCCGGCAGAGTGGCATTTACCTGGTCGAGGCCGGTGTAGGTGCCTTGCGGACCGGCATATGTAACGCCCGCGTCGATGTTTCCAATTCTGACTCCTACGTTGACCTGGGCCGCACCGCGGATTCCGGTTCCATAGAGAATCAGGTAAGGTCGCGATGCCGCGTCGATCGGAACCAGGGTGCAATTTCCAGCGGAGCTGCATTGCGACGTATTGGAGTAGGCCTGGCCGTTGGTCACCTGTGCCGCGGCCGGCCCCTGTCCGCTCAGGTTCGCCGTGAAGAGTCCCGGAGCCGTGGGTGCGATCATCGCAGTGCCGGTGAACGTCGCGCCGCCATTGGCCAGCGTGACGGCAGCCGCTCCGGTGGCCATGCCGCTGGGGATGAGGCAGTTCACCTGATTCGGCGAGACGTAAAACAGCGGCGCCGGAAACACGCCGCCATTGGCGTCCTTCAGCGTGACCGTGACGCCTCCGAGGGTCGTCGGCAGGGGCAGCGATGGGGCCTGTTGCGGCGCCGCAGCCAGATTGGAGCCATAAATCGAGGCGATGGTTTCGGGCGCGAGCGCGTATGTGCCGTATGCGGAATTCGTGGCGACCAGCGTCCCCGCGGCATGCACCGGAGTCTGAGGCGCCGGCGGATAGGGGGAGCCGTTCGTGTTCATCGGGACCGGCGGGCGCGGCTGCTGGGTGAAATCGAAGGCGTCGGCCATATCGTTGGCGGTATTGTCACGGCCCGTCATGGGTGTGACGCCGAATCGCTCCTCGACGATCCGGAGCCACGACTCGAAGGAATAGGTTTTGTGATCGACGTAGCCCTGCCGGGCATAAGGGCTGACGACCAGGCCGGGGACTCGAATGCCCAATCCGTACTGGTCCACTTTGGGAGGGTCGACGTGGTCGTAGAATCCGCCCCAATCGTCCCAGGCGATAAAGATCGCGGTGGAACTCCACTGCGGGGAATTCATCACCGCGTTCACCAGGCCGGTGACGTAGTTCATGCCGGTGGCGACACTGGCAGGCGGATGTTCGCTGAGGGTGCTGTTGGGGATGATCCAGCTCACCTGCGGCAGGGTGCCGTTCTGCGCATCGGTGTAGAACTGGGTGGCATCGGTGAGGCGGCTAAACTGGGTGGCATCGTTCTTGACGGCTGGAAACGCGGGAAGGGGATTCCAGAAGGTGTAGGTGGTTTCGTCCGAATCGACGTCGGCCACGCCGCCGTCCGCGGCGCCCGCCGTCTTGCCGCGGTTCACGTAATACCTCCAGTCGATCTTGCCGCTGCCCAGGAGTTGCGTGATCTCGGAAATAGAGTAAGACACCGGCCTGGCCTGACCGGTGCCGATGTATCCGCCGCTCTGCGCCGCCAGCATATACAGGTGGGCCGGCAGGCTGTAGGATGTGATGGACTCAAAAAGGCGGTCCTGAAGCACATAGAGGCGGGCGTAGTTCCAATAGTTGGAAAGCTCGCGATAGTCGTGCCATCCCATCACGTCCCCGGGCTTTTGGGCGGAACCGGCGATGAAGCCATCCATCAGCCCGCCGTCGATGCAGGCCAGCGCGTTGGCCCAATTGTGGGCTCCGCCCTGGTTGACCAGTTGGGCATCGTGGGAGGGGGCAACGCAGGCGCTGCCGGACGCGCCCGGAACACAGACACCGGGAGGTATGCCCTCGGCGCCGGGATAGGTCCCAAAGTAGTGATCGAAGCTGCGATTCTCCTGCATGATGAACACGAAATGCTGGATCTTTTCGAGGCCGGGCGGAGCGGCGGGCGGCGGGGCATTTTGAGTGGGGGCGCGGCCGGTGAGCAGCAGTGCCGCGAGAATTACCGGCACCATGGCGAGGCTGGCGCGGAGAATTCGATGGCGTTGTATCACACTCGATAAAACCGCGACGCCGGGTGTAGTTGCGGTCGCACCGGCAGTTCCGCAACTTCAACGGAAGCTGGGGGTTGGTTTGATTGTCGTGAAAATTCTCCCCGTCTGGCTCCCCCTGGCATTCGTGGCGGCCAGTTTGAGCGCGCCCGCGCAGGTTTCCGCCACCATCGACATCGACACCACGCGCGCCACTCCGCTCCACTCAGGCTTCAGTGGCTTCAACGACGAGGTTGTTTTTCCGGCGGAGTTCTTCGATTACCGGTTGAACAATCTGGCGGCAGAGCTTTCACCGGGATGGGTGCGATATCCGAGCGGCCTTTTCAGCCAGGCATTTAACTGGCAGACGGGCTTGNNCCGCACTGGGTGGCGCAGTTTCAGGACACGAATATCGCTGCGCTGCTCACCGAGTCGGTTCCCTGGGTGAACGGCAAGGGAGGCGGTAGTTTTGCCGATGCGGCCACGCGGGCGGATTTTTGGGGCGCAAAACTGATCGTCAGCGTCAACGCGTACACGGATACGCCCCAATCGGCCGGCCAGATGGCTGCGTTCGCCAACGCCAACCATATCCCGGTCGCTTTGTGGGAACTGGCCAACGAGCCTTATTTGTACAAGCAGTTCTTCGCAACCGGCGCCGATTATGTGGCCAAGATGAAGCCGTACCGCGATGCCATCAAAGCCGCGGATCCCAGTGCCGTGGTCGCCATCTATTTCATCGACGCCGGCGACACCACTGCCAAGCCCGCCTGGGATCAGTCGATTGCGGGCTATGCCGACAAATACTGGGATGCTGTGACTTATCACCACTATCCTCCGCAGAGCAGCGGCGCCTTCAGCCAGTGGATGGCGGATGAGAACGCCGTGCTCGCGTCCAGGTCGTCGGCGTACGTGACCGGCTATCTGGCGCCGCTGAATCCGCCGGGGATGAAGTTTCTCATTTCGGAGTTTCTGCCCTCCAACGACGGGTTGGGCTCGGGCAGTTCGTTGACCGATGGCACGCTCTATGGCGCCATCTATGCGGCCGAGTACGTAATGCGTATGTCCACGGTGCCATCCATGCTGTACGTGGGGATGCACGCGCTGACGGGCTCGCGCGGCGTCTACGCCGCGCAGACTCATTACGCGGACGTGCAGAACGCCTACGACCACGGGACCACGATCGATACACTGACGCTGAACTTCGGCTACTTCACGGAGGTGCAGCCGCTAGGCCTGGCGATACTGAACGGCGTACTGCGCAACGCGACGCAGGTAGACTCGACGGTGGTGACCGGCGGCGCCACGGTGCCCGCCACGGGGTTGGGGCAGATCCCGGCACTGTACGCGCAGGCGTACACCAGCGCCATCGGGCAGCACAGCGTGGTGATCGCCAACAAGAGCGCGACGGCGCACAACGCGCTTCTGCGTGTGAACGGGACGGCGGTATCGGGAACGCTGCCGATCCAGTTCATCGCCGGCGTCAATCCGGCGGCGGTCAATACGGGGGCGCCCTCGACCGACATCGCGGTGCAAAGCTGGGTGTGGGCCAACCCGGTCGAGTTGCCCCCCTACAGTGTGGTGCGGGTGGACCTGGATGCGCCGGCAGTGGCGTCGGCGGTGAGCAGCGCGAGCTATGCGGCAGGGGCGGTGGCGGCGCAGGAGATCGTGTCGCTGTTCGGGCAGGGCTTGTCCTCGCAGACTCCGGCTACGGCCGGCTCGCTGCCGCTGCCGACGGTTTTGAATGGAACTTCCGTGGAGATCACCGACAGCGCGGGCTATAGCCAGTTTGCGCCGCTGTTTGCCGTGTCTTCCGGGCAGGCAAATCTGCTGATTCCGGCGGGCATGGCGGCGGGCAAGGCGGTGGTGACGGTGCTGCACGGCGCGACGCCGGCACTCACCGGGACGATGACGGTGGCGGCTTCGGCGCCGGGATTGTACAGTGCGAACCAGGACGGAGCGGGCGTGGCGGCCGCCAATGCGTATCTGGTTACGGCATCCAATCAAAGGGTAAACCAGACCGTGCTCACCTGCCAACCTCCCGCGGCACGGAGTTGCCTCGCGGCTCCGCTGAGCCTGGGTGGAGCGGGCGACACGTTGTATGTGGAGCTTTATGGCACGGGAATCCGCGGCGCCGCTGCGGTCCAGTGCTTTGTCGGCGGGCAGAGCGTGCCGGTTCTTTACGCCGGAGCGGTGGCTGCCTATGCCGGGTTGGATCAGGTGAACATCTCGATTCCGAAAAGCCTCGCGGGCACGGGCGACGCGCGAGTGTATGTGGTTGCCGATGGTGTGGCGTCGAACGTGGCCACGCTGAACGTGCAATGATCCGAGCGGCCCTCCTGCCGCCGCCGCGATTTCGTTATACTCCTCCCCATGCGCAGTACCCACAGCCGGGGCGCCGTCCTGGCCCACGCCCGGGTGAAGTACTCTGAGAGAAGGAGCCCAAGCCATGGAAGTGCATTTCCCCCGCGACGTGCAAGATAAACTGGTGCACAGCGCCGCCCAACAAGGCCGCGATGCAGATGAACTTGTTCAGGAAGTGCTGGCTCGGTATCTGGCGGATGAGGCACGGTTCTTTGAGGCCGTGGACAGTTGGACGGATGAGGAACGGCAGTTCGCGATGGCCCATATCGAAGAAGGGTTTTTGCAGGCTGAGCGGGGCGAGTTGATCCCTGGGGTTCGCGGCCGAGTGGAAATTGAAGGGATGAAAGCCGACTGGCGGCAAGCGCGCTGCCAAGAACGGTGAGCGAATAAGACCTCACGCCGCTTGCCAAAGCCGACATCTTTGAAATTTGGGCTTACATTGCCGAGGACAGCGAGGTGGCAGCCGGCCAGGTACAGCAGGCCATCTTGATGCCTGCGGCTTCGTGGCAGCTTCGCCAATGCGTGGTCATTCCCGTAAAGATCTGACGAAACGAACGCTGCGGTTTTGGACACTCACGAGGTACCCCAACTACACCATCGTTTACCGGCCAGATACCGTTCCGGTGCAGGTGGTGGCTGTTCTGCACGGCAAGAGGGACGTGCAGCGCATTCTGAATACTCGCCAGCAGTAGAGCCGGCGCCGCGCTTCCGGGCGCCTTGTTATACTCCTCCCCATGCGCAGTACCCACAGCCGGGCCGCCGTCCTCGCCCGCGCCCGCGGACCCGTCACCGTCGAATCGCTTCACTTCGCCGAACCCGCCGCCGGCGAGATCCTGCTCCGCATGGAAGCCTGCGGCCTGTGCCACTCCGATCTCTTCGTCGCCGGTCTGGAAAAGCTGCCGCTGGCCCCGCTCACGCTGGGGCACGAAGGCATCGGACGCGTGGCGGCGGTGGGACCCGGCGTGGCGGGATGGGCGCCCGGCGACCGCGCCGGCATCACCTTCCTGGGCACGACCTGCGGCGCCTGCGAGTGGTGCGCCGCCGGCCGCGAGCGCTTCTGTCCGAAACAAACCAACTTCGGCTATACCTTGCAGGGCGCGCTCGGCGACTATGCGCTGGCTCCCGCTTCCGCCCTGGTTCGCGTTCCCGAGCATCTTCCCGCCGCCGGTGGCGCGCCGCTCTGCTGCGCCGGCTGGACCGCCTACGGAGCCCTCCGCGAAGCCGCCCTTTCCCCCGGCCAATCGGTGGCTCTTTTCGGTTACGGCGGGCTCGGCCACCTGGCGCTTCAAATTGCCCTGCACCAGGGATTGCGCGCGGCGGTTTGCGACCCTTTGGAAGAAAAACTGGCCCTGGCCCGCGCCGCCGGGGCGGATACCGGCGCGCCTCGTAATGTGGACGCCGCAATTGTCTTCACCGCCGCGCCGGCCGCCATCCCGCAAGCCTTCCGCGCGCTGCGCCGCAATGGAACGCTTATCCTGGTAGGACTGGCCGTGGCTTCCTACGAACTTCCGCTAGTCGATACGGTTCTGAAAGGCATCACCATCCGCGGCAGCTATCTGGGCTCGCGCGACGACCTGGCAGCTGTCTTCGCTCTCGCCGGTCAAGGCATCCTGCGTCCGCATGTGCATACTCACGCCCTCGAGGAAGCCCCCGCGCTGCTCGACCTCATGCGCCGCGGCGAGCTTTCGGGACGGGCCGTAATTGCATTCTGATAAGATTCCAAGCATGGCCGACGCAAACGTCTACCCGCCTTCGGCGGAATTCGTCCAGCAAGCGAACGTGAAGGGGATGGAGGGCTATCACGCCCTTTACCGGAAAGCCGCCGAGAAGCCCGAGGAGTTTTGGGGCGAACTGGCCGAACGGGAACTGCACTGGTTTCGGAAGTGGACCCACGTCTTCGAGTGGAATCCGCCCTTCGCCAAGTGGTTCGCCGGCGGCAAGATCAACGCCTCGTATAACTGCGTCGACCGCCACCTCGCCACCGCGCGGAAGAACAAAACCGCCATCCTCTGGGAAGGCGAACCCGGCGACCAGCGCATGATCTCCTACCAGGAGTTGCACCGCCTGGTGTGCCGTTTCGCCAACGTACTGAAGGCTCGCGGCCTGAAGGCCGGCGACCGCGCCATCGTCTACATGGGCATGGTCCCGGAACTGCCTGTGGCCTTGCTGGCCTGCGCCCGCCTGGGCATCACCCACAGCGTCGTCTTCGGCGGCTTCTCCGCCGAAGCCCTCAAGGCGCGCATACAGGACCTGGAAGCCCAGGTGGTGATCACCTGCGACGGCGCGTGGCGGCGCGGCAAGGAAGTCCGCCTCAAGGACGCGGTGGATGAATCGCTCGCCGATTGCCCGAGCGTCCGCGATGTTATCGTCTACCGGCGCACCGGCGGCGCCATCCCCATGCAGGAAGGCCGCGACCACTGGTGGCACGATCTCGACGAGGGCGTCAGCGAAGTCTGCCCCGCCGAAGAGCTGGATAGCGAGCATCCGCTCTACGTGCTCTACACCTCCGGCACCACCGGCAAGCCCAAGGGTATCGTGCACACCACCGCCGGCTACCTGCTGCAGGCCCACATGACGATGAAGTGGGTTTTCGACCTGCACGAAGAGGACACCTACTGGTGCACGGCCGATATCGGCTGGGTAACCGGCCACAGCTACATCCTGTACGGCCCGCTCTCCGCGGGCGCCACCACCATGATGTACGAAGGGGCGCCCGATTTTCCGCAGCCCGACCGTTTCTGGCGCCTCATCGAAAAGTACCGCGTCAACATTTTCTATACGTCGCCGACCGCCATCCGCTCCTTCGTCCGGCAGGGCGACCAGTGGCCGAACGCGCACGATATGTCGAGCCTGCGGCTGCTCGGTTCCGTCGGCGAGCCCATCAACCCGGCGGCCTGGGAGTGGTACTACAAGGTGATCGGCAAAGAACGCTGTCCCATCGTGGACACCTGGTGGCAGACCGAAACCGGCGCCATCATGATCGCCGCCATGCCGGGCGCGGTTCCGCTCAAGCCCGGCTCCGGCACGCTACCCATGCCCGGGGTGATCGCCGATGTGGTGGATCTGCAAGGCAATGCGGTGGAGGCCAACCGGGAGGGCTTCCTCATCATCCGCCGTCCCTGGCCCAGCATGGCGCGCACCCTGTGGCGCGAGCCCGAGCGCTATAAGCAGCAGTATTGGGAACGCCTCCCTGGCGTCTACCTGGCCGGCGACGCCGCCCGCCGTGACGAAGACGGCTACTACTGGATTCTGGGGCGCGTCGATGACGTGATGAACGTCAGCGGCCACCGCCTCAGCACCATGGAAATCGAAAGCGCGCTGGTGCGCCACCCGGCGGTGGCCGAAGCCGCGGTGGTCGGCAAACCGCACGAGATTACCGGGCAGTCCGTCGCCTGTTTCGTGACTCTCAAAAAGGGTGTTTGGGACCACCACGCGCTGGCCGAAGAGCTCCGCAAGTGGGTGGGGCACGAGATCGGCAGCTTCGCCAAGCCGGAGCAGATCCGCTTCACCGATTCGCTTCCCAAGACGCGCAGCGGCAAGATCATGCGCCGCCTGCTGCGCGAAATCGTGACCTCGAATTCGGTGACGGGCGACGTGACAACCCTGGAGGATCTCGGCGTAGTGACGCGCCTCGCGGCGCAACACGACGAAGATTGAGCGGAGACCGCCAGGATCCTCGCCGTCCGTTCGCAGGCGAAACCGCCTGCGCCACCACGTCGTGCCGCTTGCCTGGCATTGGTGGGGCAGGCCTTCAGCCTGCCAGGCGAGCAAAGCTCGCCCAAGGCCCACCTGACTCGGACGGTTCACGCCCCTGGCTGGTAGAGGTACTTCTGGAAGCCGGCGAAAATGTGCCCGACCTCTTCCGGCCTGCCCAGGTCCGCCCACGCGTCGGAGATTGCGTTAGGTCTGTCCTACTTCCACCCGGCTCGCGCCGTCCCACTCGGGATCGTTGAAATGGTGGTATGCCCTCACGAAATCGTAGATCGCGAAGTAATCCTTTCTGTCATACAGCCGCGTGCCGCGCCCGATGATCTTTGAGGAAGAGGAGCCACGAGGTCTGCTCGGTGTAATCCAACTCGGTGGTGCAGCCGGCCTCTTTTCAGAGGACGTCGTCGATGTTCTTGAAGGCTTGTTCAAACAAACAAAAAGGGTGCGTGCCGCCGGAACAGGTCGTTCCGCGGCGCGCGCCCTTTGGTGAAGAGACAGGCGGTTAAGAGACAGGCGGACCCAGAGGGTACCCCGGCCTGTCCCACTGCTACTTGATTTTCTCGTCCTTCTCCACTTTGCCGTCGCGGACGTGAACGATACGGTGGGCGTGGAGGGCGATATCGAGTTCGTGGGTTACCAGGATGATGGTGTTGCCCTGCTGGTGCAGGCGCTCGAACAGGCCCATGATTTCGTTGCCGGTGGCGGTGTCCAAGTTGCCGGTGGGCTCGTCGGCCAGCAGGATGGAGGGGTTATTGACGAGCGCGCGGGCTACCGCGACGCGCTGCCGCTGCCCGCCCGAAAGCTCGTTTGGTTTGTGGTACATGCGGGCTTCCAGATCCACCTGGCGCATGGCCAGCTTGGCGCGCTCCAGGCGCTCGCCGCTGGGCATGCCCGAGTAGATCAGCGGAAGTTCCACATTGTGCAGCGAAGTGGCGCGCGGCAACAGGTTGAAGGTCTGGAAAACGAAGCCAATCTCTCTATTGCGGATGCGCGCCAACTCGTCGTCGGTCATTTCGCTGACCAGGTTGCCGTTGATGTAGTAACGGCCCTTGGTGGGGGTGTCGAGGCACCCGATGAGGTTCATCAGGGTGGATTTTCCCGAACCGGAAGGTCCCATGATGGCGACGTATTCGCCGCGCTTAATCTCGATATCGACCCCGGAGACCGCATGGATCTCCTGGTCGCCCATCACATAGGTCTTCCAGAGATCGTAGGTGCGGATGACAATGCCATCCCGCTTGAGTTGTTCGCCCCGCTGGATCAGTTCCTTCTCGACTGCTGTTGACATCGGATGATTTCTCGTTTCTACGACTTAGCCGCTACTGCCGGAGTCTTATTATCCACTTTTACCTGCGTCTCGTTCAGGATGGTGCGAATCACCTGGTAGGTGCCGGTAACAATCTGATCGCCCTCGGCGAGACCGTTTACCACCTCGATATCGGTGGCTCCGGTAATCCCGGTTTCGACCTTCTTGAAAACCGCCTTCGTTCCCGAAACGACAAAAACGCCTTGAATCTCTTCCTTCTTTGCCTTCTCCGCAACCGGATCCGGCTTGGCGGTAGCGGCTTGCACCGCCTTTCCATCGGCCGGTTTCGGCTCCAGTTGCCCCTTCTGACGTACGGTGAGCGCCTGGATCGGTATACTTAGGACGTTTTTACGGGTGGCTGTGGTTATCTTCGCGGTGCAAGAAAGTCCGGGACGAATTTCATCCGGGGGATTGTCCAGGGCGATCACCACCTTGAAATCCTTGGCTTCCTGGCTGGAAACCGCGCTTTGGCTGGCTGCCACGCCCGTGGAGCGCAGGATGGCCGTGTTGCCGATCTCGATCACGTGCCCCTTAAACGTTTTGTTGGGGATCGCGTCGATGGTGACGTCGGCTATCTGATCGAGCTTCACATTGACGATATCTGTCTCATCCACCTTGACTTCCGAGGTGATCAGCGACATGTCCGCGATGGTCATGATGGTGCTGCCGGCGGAGCTCTGTATGCCTTGCACCACGGTTTCGCCTACGCGCACCGGCAGGTTGGTGACCACGCCATCCAGGGGCGCGTAGGAATTGTGCTTCTGCAGGATGTCGTTGAAGCGCACCAGGCCGGCCTGGTATTGAGCAATGCGTTTCTGGGCAGAGGCCAACTGCGCCACGGTCTGGTCCCGCTGGGCGCGAGACTGTATCAGGCGCATCTCGCTCTGCTTCACGGTGGCCAATTGGGCCTCGTAGGTGAACTTCCGCAAGTCGAAATCCTGTTTGGCCAGCAAGTGCTCGTTGAACAGCGCCACGCTGCGGTCGTAGTCGGCCTTGGCATGCTCCAGGTCGGACTTGTCTTTATCGAGCATGGCCTGCATGGTGCGGATGTTCTCGTCGGCGGCTTTGACGGCGGATTCGGCGGCGCTGGAATCGGCCTCTGCCGAGTTGAGGGTCGCTTTCTGAGCCGCCACATCGGCTTCCGGTTGCACGTTTTCAATGCGCGCCAGCAGCGCGCCTTTGCGCACCCGGTCGCCTTCCTTGACCAGGAGTTCCCGGATCTCGCCCATGGCATTGGCGCCGATGTTGATGTAATTCTTAGGTTTAATTTCGCCGGACGCAGTGACGAGACTGATCAGATCCTGGCGCACAACGCTCCCGGTCTGCACCGTAACCAGGCCCTTTTTGCTATAAACCGTGCTGGCATAAACGCCGATTCCCAGAACCGCGACCACCAACACGCCAATTAGAATCTTCCACTTGCTCTTCACGACAAAGTTCTCCCTTTCTTACCTGTCACCCGCTTAGACGCAAAATATGAGCCGGGAGTTCAGTCTTCATTTTACACCCGGCGGTCTGTTACACGGGCAGACCGTGACGAACGACACCGTTCAGGAGACGATACAAGCCTGTGGAAATTAGCGCGGGAGGGCGGGAAGCCTTACCGCCAGGTGACCGAAGCCGGCGGCGTGTTTTCGCACTGCCCCGAATCGGTGACCCCGGAGGCCAATTGCGCGCAGGCGTTGGTGATTGCCGTGCGCAAAGCCTCTTGCCGGTTCTTCGCCTGCGCCTTGCGGCAATCCCGCTGGCCGCGGAATGCCATGCAGACCTCGACGCCTACCCGGTCCCCCTGGAAGGTGGTCGAAACCACGAACAGCAGGAAAACCACCACGAAGGCGATGGCGATCCACACTGTCTTCTTCCCGCGAGGACTCATGCGAAGAAATTTCCCATGCGGCGAAACTTGGCGTACCGGTGTTCCACAATCTGTTCGCGGTCCAAATGGTCGAGTTCGCTCAGACGCGCGCTCAAATGCTGCCGCAGGAATTCCGCTGCCGCGTCCGGATTCTCTTGCGCGCCACCCTCCGGCTCCGGAATAATGCCGTCGATCAGGCCCAGTTCCTTGAGGTCTTCCGCGGTCAATCGCAGCGCTGCCGCCGCCTGCTCCGCCTTGGCCGAATCGCGATAGATGATGGCCGCGCAGCTCTCCGGAGAAATCACGCTGTACACCGCGTTCTCCAGCATCAGCACGGTATTGCCTACTCCCAGCGCCAGCGCGCCGCCCGAGCCGCCTTCGCCGATGCACACCACGATCACCGGCACGGCCAGGCGCGCCATCTCGCGCAGATTGCGCGCAATCGCCTCGGCCTGCCCACGCTCCTCGGCATCGATTCCGGGGTAGGCTCCGGGCGTGTCCAGAAGCGTAATAATCGGCCGGTCGAACTTGGCCGCCATCTGCATCACGCGCAGCGCCTTGCGGTAGCCCTCCGGCTTCGGCATGCCGAAATTGCGGAAGAAACGCTGTTTGGTGTCGCGGCCCTTCTGCTCCGCCACCACCATGACCGGCCGTCCCGCGAATTGCGCCGAACCCGCCACGATCGCCGGATCGTCGCCAAATGCGCGGTCGCCGTGGAATTCCTGAAAATCGGTGAAAATGCGCTCGATGTAGTCCAGCGAATGCGGACGCTTGGGATGCCGCGCGAGCTGCACCCTCCGCCACGCCGGATGGGTTCCCGGCCCCATTTCGGTCCGGGTGTCTAGGTTTACTTCGGGCTCCACTCCTCACATCTTACCAGCGTATGGGCATTTGACACGGCTCCTTTAATCCCCTAATCTTGATAGAGATTGGATAACTTCTCCCGTTTCGAGGCTGCCTCGGCTTCGGACATACTCGCCTGGGCCATCGATACGTTCGGCGATTCGTTCGCCATCGCCACCAGTTTCCAAAAGGAAGGCATGGTGATCCTCGATCTGGCGTCGCGCATTTCCGCCGGCATCCGTGTCTTCACGCTGGATACCGGACGCCTCCCCGACGAGACCTATCGCATGATGGAGACCGTCCGTCAACGTTATGGCATTCCGGTGGAAGTGGTCTTCCCCGAACGCGATGACGTGGAAGAACTGGTCGCGTTCCACGGACCCAACCTGTTTTATTCCAGCGTGCCGGCGCGCCAGCGGTGCTGCGACGTGCGCAAAGTGCGCCCCCTGGAACGCAAACTGGAAACCTTCAAGGCCTGGGCTACGGGCCTGCGCCGCGATCAGTCCGAAACCCGCGCCGCCATTCCCAAGGTAGACAGCGACCCGGCTGGCCGGATGAAGATTTGTCCCCTGGCCGATTGGAGCGCGGATCAGGTGGAAGAGTACATCGCGCGGCACGACGTTCCCGTACACCCCCTGTACGCCAGCGGTTACACCAGCATCGGTTGCGCCCCCTGCACGCGCGCCGTACAACCCGGCGAAAGCGAGCGCGCCGGGCGCTGGTGGTGGGAGCAGGACGCCAAAAAGGAATGCGGAATTCACTTCGCTCCCGATGGCTCGGTGGCGCGCGATATCGCGCCGGAAGCGGAAACGAAAGAAATGCACAAAGGCTTCACGGTGTGGTTCACCGGCATGAGCGGCGCGGGCAAAAGCACCATCTCCCGGCTGCTGGAATTGAAACTGCGGCAGTTCGGCGCCCGGGTGGAAGTGCTCGACGGCGATGTGGTGCGCACCCATCTGTCGAAGGGCCTCGGCTTCAGCAAGGAAGATCGCGACGAGAACGTCCGCCGCATCGGCTTCGTCTGCGAGTTGCTGGCGCGCAACGGCGTGGTGGCGATCGCCGCCGCCATTTCGCCCTATCGGGACGTGCGCGACGAGGTGCGCGCGCGTATCCCCAATTTCGTCGAAGTCTTCGTGGAGTGCCCGGTGGAGGTGCTCGCCGCTCGCGACGTCAAGGGACTCTACCGGCGCGCCCTTGCCGGAGAGATTCCGCAGTTCACCGGCGTGAGCGATCCCTACGAACCGCCGCGGGCGCCGGAGGTCACTGTCAACACCTCCCGGGAAACTCCCGAAGAGAGCGTCGAGAAGATCTGGGCTACACTGGAACGTTCAGGTCTGCTGAGCTTTGATCGATCTCCACTCGCACACTAACGAATCCGACGGCACGTGCTCGCCCGCGCAACTGGTGGCGGAAGCCACTCGCGCCGGCGTGACCATCCTGGGCATCACGGATCACGACACCTTCAAGGGCTATGACCAGGCGATACCGGCTGCCGAGGAAGCCGGGCTCGAATTGGTCTGCGGCATCGAACTTTCCACTAAATTGCACGGCCAATCCGCGCACCTGCTGGGCTATTTTCTCGGCCAACAGAATCTGGACGAGTTTCGCAACTGGATCGCCGGCCAGCAGGCGGCGCGCCGCGACCGCAACGTGCGCCTGACCGCCCGTCTGCAGGAACTTGGCTTCGACATCACGCTACAGGAGGCCGAGGCGCGCGGCCGCGGCATGACAGGGCGGCCTCACTTCGCGCAGATCATGGTGGAGAAGGGCTACGTCGCCAACTTGCGGCAAGCCTTCGACGATTATCTCGACGAGTCCGCCACGGGCTACGTGTTTCGCCGGGAGCCGCAATTTGCCGAAGGAGTGGCGCGGATTCGCGCCGCCGGCGGCATCGCCTCCCTGGCGCATCCGGTGCGCGTCCAGGGCGACATCCCCGCGCTCATGCCCGAACTCTGCGCATCCGGCCTCAACGCCATCGAGGCATACCACAGCGATCACACCCCGGAAGACACGCAACTCTACCTCGACCTCGCCAGCCATTACGGCCTGTGCGTCACCGGCGGCAGCGATTATCACGGCGCCATCAAACCCAGCGTGGCCTTAGGCACCGGATACAACGGCAATCTGCGCATTCCCGACGACCTGCTGGAACGCTTGCGCGCCCTGGGGACTACCACGGCATTTCCTTAGTTCCGCCGCCTACCAGCCTTCCTTCTTTTTCTGCACCGACCAGAGATAGTCGGCGATCCGATGGATGTCTTCATCGGCCAGGACGCCTTTCCAGGAAGGCATATACAAGGGTGGGGCCGGCTTGCCCGGATTGTCCAGAGGCGGCACCTTGCCGTTTTGAATGATCTTGACGACTTCCTCTTTGGTGTAGTCATCCGACGCGTGGAGCAACGAGGGGACCTCGCCGCCCTGGCTGTTGGGGTTGGGCACTCCTCCCTGGAGTTGCAGGCCGTGACAGCCTACGCATCCGAATCGGGCGAAACTCTGCTTTCCGGCCTCGATGCCCGCATCCTGAGCGGTCAGCGGCCTGGGCCTTTGTGTAAGGATCGCCTGCGCATCTTCGGCGGTGGCCGAGGCCATAAAAGCGATGATCGCTTTTCTGGCGTTGGTCTCCAGATCGTACGCCGGCATGATGCTGCCCGGATAGACCAGTTCGGGATTCACCAATTGCTCGTCCAGCCAGCCGGGGGAGTGGTTCCTGGTGACTCCCAACAGGTCGGGGCCGCTCTTGGCTCCGACACCGCCCACGTTGTGGCAGGCGATGCAGTTCTTTTCCACGAACAACTGCCGGCCATAGCCTGCGCTGGGGATGAGCCGCACGCTCGAGTAGTAGCTTGCCATCTGTTCGCTGGTCAGCGACAGCATGTAGAAGGTCAGTGCCCGCGCCTGCTCCTTGGTGAAATGGAAGTTGGGCATGGGCGAGTTGGTCGATACGGCATTGGGGTCGAGGAAATGCCGTTCCAGCCACCTGGGAGCACGGTGGACCGCGCCCTCTTCGGTCAGGTCCGGACCCACTGTCCCGCCCACGCCGTTCAACTTATGGCAGCCGCGGCACCCCTGGGTTTCGAACAGGCGGCGGCCATCCGTCAACTCCGGCACGCCGGGAACCTCGCCTTCTTTGTGGCAGCGCCCGCAGGAAGCGCGGATGTAATCCTTGGGCAGCAGCGGCTCCTGCCAGAATGGCACCGTCCCATGCGCGTTGAGCTTATCGGTGCCGAGCCCCTGCCCGCCGTGGCAGACGGTGCAGCCGAACCTGGCGGGGAGGTGCGGAGCCAGGTTGGGGTGAAAGGTGAAGGGCTGCGGGGCGTTCTTCATGGTCGGGTCTTCCACCCCGAGGTGGCAGGTGGTGCAGCGGTCGACGCGCTGCAACCCGGGCAGCAGGTCCTGCCGGATGACCAGGGCTGCGTCCAACACGCCGCTTTTGGCCGCGGCGTTGGGTTCTCCGGCCGCTTCCAGGCGGTGGAACTCCTGCTGGTAGGTTTTCCACGCGGGAGTGCCGGCTTGCCAGATGGCGCCCAACATCAGAGCCAGCACAATCAGGCTCAGGGCGAAGAAGAATTGCGGTAGTCTCCGTTCCATTTACTCGGCCCCCGTAATGTGGACCCATGGCGGCACCAACGCCCAACCGGGGCCGCGGAACAATGTCCCGACGACGATCAGGACGACATTCACCACCACGAAGAGCGTGAAGGCGCGGATGGCCCACTTCCGATCGGCCGGCCGGCGGCTGGGATTCAGGTCGATGTAGGGAATGACGATGAGCGCCAGCACGGCCAACCCGGGCACCACCACGCCGCCCAACAGGGCCGAGTGGCTGACCAGTTCCTGGAGACCCAGAAAGTACCAGGGAGCCTTCGCCGGATTGGGTGTCTTTGCCGGATTGGCCAACTCCTCCAGCGGCGCCTGCCAGAAGATGGAGACCGCCATGACTGTGGCTACCGTTACCAGCAATGCCACGCCCTCGCGGAAAAAGGCATACGGGTACGAGAAGACGGTGTCTTCTTCCTCCTCCATGCTCACGGTCTCGAAGATGGGTTTGCCGGTGACCACTTCCATCAGTCCATAGGTTTTGTCCTTTGAGGCGGGAACCACCACCAGCGGCGCGATGGTATCGGAGGCTCCGATGGTGACCAACTGAGTGGATTTCTTCTGCTTCAATTTCCAGACCGGCCGCGAGAGCCCCCCATCCTTGCGCACCCGCCAGAAGTGCACCATGGTCAACAGCGTTACCACGGCCGGCAGCACCGCCACATGCAGAACGTAGAAGCGCAGCAACGCCGCCTCGCCGACGGTGTGCCCTCCCAACAGCAACTCGCGAATTTGTGTTCCCACCAACGGGGCATAACTGCCAATGTTGGTCCCGACAGTGATGGCCCAGAAGGCGAGCTGGTCCCAGGGCAGAAGATAACCCGTGAAGGAGAGTCCCAAGGTAAGCAGGAACAGGACCACCCCGATCACCCAGTTGAACTGCCGCGGCCTCTTGTAAGACCCCGTATAGAAGACCCGGCACATGTGCAGAAAGACGCAAATCACCATGCCGTGCGCGCTCCAGCGGTGCATGTTGCGGAGAAAGCCGCCCAGGTAGACCACGAACTGGAGATCCTTCATGTCCTGGTAAGCCTGCGGCGGATGGGGGCGGTAGTAGAACATCAGCGCTACCCCGGTGGTAACCAGGATGAGGAAGAGGAAGAAGGTGATGAAGCCCAGGTAGAAGGTATGCTTCACCTTGAGATTCTCTTTCTTCACTTTGGCGGGGTGAATGTGGAGCCACACGTTGAGGAAGACGAGTTCGCTCTTCCCCTTGTCGGTGGACAGCGGGTCCCGCCGGAAGACGGACTGCCAGGCATCTCGTAAGGGATTCATCATGACACCATGAGGCGATAGCTTGCCGGGACGACGCGGTCTTTGTCCACGCGGAGTTTTCCATCGCGGGCCAGAGTCACTTCGAACCATTCGAGCGGCCTGGGCGCGGGGCCGTGTTGCACCGTGCCATCGGCGCCGAACACCGAGCCGTGGCAGGGACAATGAAAGCGCTCGTCGCTCTGGAAATACCCGACCGTGCAGCCCAGGTGGGTGCAGACGGCGTTGGCCACCGCGAAACCTTTCTCACGGTCGCGAAATACGAAGATCTTCTCTTCCGCCAGAAAAGTGGGAGGGCCGAAAGAGAAATCCGCCGGATTGCCGATCTTGAATGTCTGCGGCGGCTCGTAGAATACGCTCGGCGTCAGAAACCGCACCACCGCTCCCAGGCTCACGCTGATGGCGGAGCACAGGGCCACCAGGCCCGCGGTGCCCCAACTGAAGAATGATCGTCGCTTCATGCGGTTCCCTCCTCACCCGGGCAAGCTAAAGCATGCCCCACCAATGCCAGGATCATACCCGTAGTGTTCACTCAAACACCTCCCGCTCCTGCTGCTCCAGGGCCTCCATGGTGATGGCCTGGGTGGGACAGCGCTGGGCGCAGAGCGCGCAGCGGATACACTTGTCTTCGTTCTTGATGATGGCGCCCGCCCGGCCGGGAGGAAGCTCGGCGGCGGACATGCCGTAGCGGTTGCGAATCAGGGCTTCGTAGCGCGCATCGCCTTGCACCTGGGTCAGGTCCACCAGGCGGAGGCAATTTTCCGGGCAGATGTCCACGCATCCGGCGCACAGGATGCACTTGGAGCCATCGAAAATGGTGTTGACCTGGCACTTCAGGCAACGCAACCCCTCAGCGCGTCCCTGGGCCTCGTCGAATCCCAGTTCCACCTCGGCGATCCCGATGCGGCGGTTGGCGGGCAGCACCGGCATGGTCTGCCGCGGGATTCCCAGGAAACCGCGGGGCATCTCCCAGTTGTTGAAAATGCGAAAGCGGCTGAGCACGGTCTTCGTGCTCTTCCCGTTGAAGTAGACGTGGATGCTGCGGGCGGCGCGATGCCCGTTGGCCACGGCTTCCACCAGTACGCGCGGTCCGAATGCCACGTCGCCGCCGGCGAAGACACCCGGAGCCGTCGTCATGAGGTTTTCGTCGATTTTGAGAATGCCGCGCGGCGTCACCTGCACGTCTTCGTTGCCGCGGAGGAAGGCCAGGTCCGCCTGCTGTCCGATGGCCAGCACCACGGTGTCGCACGGGATCACCTTCTCTTCGTCGCTGAATGCCGGGTTGAAGCGGCCATTTTCGTCGAAGACCGAGATGCAGGCGCGCACCTTGAGCCCGGTCACCACACCGTCGGCGCCCACGATCTCCTTCGGTCCCCACGAGTTTTCCACGGCGATGCCTTCGTGCTCGGCTTCATCCACCTCGCTTTGCCAGGCAGGCATTTGGGGGCGCGATTCCAGGCTTACCAGGCACACCTGTTCGGCGCCGGACCGCATCGCCATGCGGGCCGCGTCCAAGGCCGGCTGCAGGCTCTCCGCGCCGGATTCGGCGGCGCCGCTCGACCACGATTCCTGCACCAACCGCACGGCCGCGCGCGCCACGTCGATGGCCACGTTGCCGCCGCCCACCACCACGACCCGCTTACCCAGTTCGATTTCGTACCCCAGGTTGGCGTTGATCAGGAAATCGATGCCGTTGAAAACCCCTGCCAGGTGCGCGCCCGGAATGTTCAGCTCGCGTCCCTTGTTGAGGCCGGTGGCCAGCAGCACCGCGTCGAATTTCGAGCGCAGGTCGGCAAAAGAAATATCCCGCCCCAGTGTCACGCGGGTGTGCAGCGTAACGCCCATAGCCAGGATGTTGTCGACTTCCATCTTGATGATTTCCCGGGGAAGCCGGAAATGGGGAATGCCCAGGTAGAGCATTCCCCCCGGGACCGGCGCCGACTCGAAAACTTCTACCGAGTACCCCAACAGCGCCAGGTCGTGAGCGCAGGTGAGGCCGCACACACCCGCTCCCACAATCGCAACTTTCTTTCCGCGCTTCGGCGCGGGCGGCAGGAGTTTGCGGGCCGGATCGTGTCCGGCGCCGAGGTTGTGACGCTCGGTGGCGTATCGTTTGAGCGCGCAGATGGCGATCGGCTCGT